>NZ_LDOV01000033.1 GCF_001029435.1 Photobacterium aphoticum
TACCGAAGTAATGAATGAATTGACTGTGCCGACTTCTCTTTATTGCTAAAGGTCTATCGATTGGTCACTCAGTTTCATTGATAAATCTTTTTGACTATCTATTCAACGAGTGCCCACACAGATTGCATGGTCAAATTGTTAAAGAACAAACTGATTGGGTTAGCGACTTAAGTTGTCGTTCTCCGTGTCAGTGAGGCGGCATTATAGAGAGATTCTGACAGCGCGCAACCCCTGAAATTAAAAAAAACGAGAAACCCAAACCAACTGAACACAATCTGTACAAATATGATTTATCAGTATAAAAAATAAAAAGGCACGACATATTGTCGTACCTTTCTCCCACATTAGAAGCCCGTTATTGCGGCTTATATTTGGTATCCATCACCGTGACAGGATCAAATCGCTGCCCTTTTTTCACCGCTTTTTGTGTGGCTTTCTTCACCTCTTGATCAATCCAATAGGTGCCAAAGTCATCCATACGGCCAATTGTGAACAAAGCTTCGGTTTTCTTTTGCATTGGGTTAGCCGGGTATTTCATCCAGCGCCAGTATCCGGAACGAATGTACGGAGCCATCACTCCAGGGACAATGACACTCGCTTCATGTACCTGACGTTGGATCTCACGCGATAATCTTTCCTTCTCTTTACTTGAGAACACACCGCGATACTGCATGATTAACGCATCCAACTCGGGTGTACTGTAGTTAGTAAAGTTATTGTTCTGCGTTTTACCGGCATTGGCACTGTGGAAGTATTCCCAATACTGAGGACGAGGTGCGGTCCCCATCGAGTGATAAGAAATTTCGTGTTTCTTCTCCAGTGCGAATTTAAAGGCTGATGAGCCATCCACCAAATTCATGGTCAACTCCAGCCCTGCCGCTTTGGCTTGCTCTTTCAAATACGCCAACTGCGGCGTCACCACTTGGTGACTGTACGTCACCGCAAAGCTTAGACGTTGTTTCTTATCATTCACACGAATGCCGTCACTACTGATCTGGGTGAAGCCCGCTTGCTCAAAGTGTTTAATCGCTGCACTGGCATCAAAAGGCAGCGCAGAGAGATCCTCATTGGTATAAGGCCCTAAACCGACACCTAACCCATTTTGTTTGCGGCTAAAGTCCCCTCGAAAGACTTTTTTATTCAGACCATCGACATTCAGCGCATGGGCAATCCCTTTACGGACATTGAGATCATCGAGCATTGGCTTAGCCGTATTCAGCCAGAAGCCCCCTGCCCCCACTTCCATTTGGTTGTAGCCCCAGAAGCGGTGGATATAACCGTTTTTAAACGGCTTTGACTGGCTTTTGTCGTACCAGATCTCCGGACGCCCCATGGCGTAGACATCCAAATCCCCTTTTTCAAAATGCTTGAAGGCAATGTCGTTATCACGGATCACCTTGATACGGATTTTGTCGACGTTATAACGGTGCTTATAATAGCGGTTGGTATATCCCCACCAATCTTCACCGATGTGCTGCATAGTGATGGATTTGCCTTTACGGATCTTCCCAACGTGGTATGCCCCCAACGTGGGCTCTGGTTTGAAATTAAATCGGCGAACATAATTATCGTCGACGCCATCGTTATTCTTATCGGTTTTTGGCTTAAGAAAATGCTCAGCACGGGGCTTCAGACGGTGCGTGAAGTACAACAGTGCATCGTGATCCATTTCTTTGCTAAATACCAACTCAACCGTGTGATCATCCAAGGCATCAATCCGTTCGATCTGCGTACTGTAATAGGTGTTGTACCAGGGATCGATAATGTCTTTGGAACGATAAAACTGCAGCATATAGCTAAAATCAGACGCTTTGAGCGGTTGACCGTCCGACCACTTTGCCGCTGGGTTCAATTTCAGGTAAATCGTCTTATTATCTTCGCCAAACGCCCAGTGCGTGGCAAGATCCGGAATATAATTCAGTGTATCGGGATGGCGCTGCAGCAACTGAGGCTGTTTATCAAGCAACCAAACCCGAAACGCGCCATTACCATCAGGCCCGGCTGTTCGGAATGTCTGTGGGAAACTGGATATCGCGGTACGTAACGTGCCACCAAACTGCGCATCCGGAGAGGCAAATAGCGGCTCATTGTTATTGGTCAGCCACTCAACATTGTCAGGCAGCCCTGCCCACGATGCCGCTGGCAATAATAACGCGGTAGCTAATAACGTCCTTCTCATACTTTTACCTTCCTTTTATGTGCCGCTTCGCTGGCTGGCATCTTGTCGTTCTTGTTTTCATTTCCGGCATTGGGCGTGGTCATCACCCTGTGCACCTCGATCGTCCTTCGGCCTCTGGGCTTCAGGCGACGTGACTGCTTTTTTCCGCGCGTCGCTTGCGCTTCCTGTCTTTCGGGTGAGTGATCGGAATGGCCGACAACAATTTCTTGGTGTACTCCGCCTGCGGATTGGCATAGATCTCTTTGGCTGGCCCCATTTCCACCACTTTGCCGAAATACATGACGACCACGTTGTCTGAAATGTGTTTCACCACCGACAGGTCATGGGAGATAAAGATGATCGCCAGATTCATCTCTTTTTGCAGTTGTAATAACAGGTTCAAGATCTGCGCCTGCACCGACACATCCAAGGCGGAAACTGACTCGTCACAGATCAGCAATTTCGGCTTCAGTGCTATGGCCCGTGCGATCCCGATACGCTGACGCTGACCACCTGAAAACTCATGGGGGTAACGGTTCACGGCCGTTTCTGGCAGCCCGACTTTCACCAACAGCTCTTTGACCCACGTTTGGCGCTCTTGCGGTGTACCGATTTTGTGGATAATGAAAGGCTCCTCCAAAATCATGCCGATTGTATGGCGCTGGTTGAGGGATTCCATCGGATCCTGAAAGACAATCTGCATGTCTTTGCGCAGTGGGCGCATGGCTTTGGTCGACAAATCCGTGATGTCTTGCCCTTCAAAAAAGATTTTTCCTTCTGTCGGCTCATACAATTTCAAAATCGTACGGCCCAGGGTGCTTTTGCCACAGCCTGACTCCCCCACCAGCCCAAGGGTTTCCCCGCGCGCCACTGAGAAAGACACACCGTCTACCGCTTTCACGGTATAGCCTTTTTTGAAGATCCCTTTGCCGGACACAAAATGCTGCTTGAGGTTTTCTATCCGTAATACTTCTGTCATAACGTCCTCTTTACATGACCGCGATACGTGAGCTTAGCCTTTAAACTCTGGAAACAGGGTGACATCAATCGGTTTGATCTCTATCGGCTGTTTCGGCTCGTTATCCAAGCTTGGCATCAGCCCCATTAATCGCTCGGTGTACGGGTGCTGTGGATTATCAAATAAGTCAAAAATATCCGCGTATTCAACCACCTTCCCGGCATACATCACGGCCACATCATCACAGATCTCTGCGACCACACCCAAATCGTGGGTGATGAAAATCATCGCCATCCCGGTTTCTTCCTGTAACTCATTCATCAGTTCCAGGATCGATGCCTGCACCGTCACATCCAAGGCCGTTGTCGGCTCATCACAAATAAGTATGTCAGGTTTACACGCCAGTGCCATGGCGATCATGACACGCTGGCGCATCCCGCCGGACAAGTTATGAGGATATTCATTCAGGCGCTTTTCCGGCATCGGGATCTTCACCTTCTGCAGCATCTCCAATGAATAGGCGTTACGCTGTGCCTTGTCGAGATCCGGCCGATGAAGCTCCAATACTTCATTGAGCTGACGGCCAATGGTATGTACCGGATTGAGCGCGGTCATCGGATCCTGAAAGATCACCGAGATCTTATTGCCACGCATGGCATACATTTCTTCTGCCGGCAGAGTGACCAAATCGGTCCCCCGGTAGAGGATCTGTCCGTGGGTAATTTGCCCGTACGGTTTAGGCAGCAAGCCCATGATCGACATGGAGGTGACACTCTTGCCGCAACCGGACTCACCCACCAACCCTAACGTTCTGCCTTTGCGCACATCAAAGCTGACACCATGAAGGATCTTCACCACACCGTCATCCGTGGTAAATTCCGTTTCCAAATCACGCACACTTAAAATGATATCGTCCTGCATCATTCGCCTCCCTACGTTACGGCTTGTAGGTGTCGTCAACGACAACCACAGGGTCAAAAGTCTGCTTTTTCTTCATCGCTGACTTGGTTTGCTTTTTCACATCACTGTCAATCCAGTATGTGCCGAGTGTGAGATACCCTTCATTGGAAAACAGGTAATGGGTATCTTTTGTCATGGCCGGCGTCGGGAACTTCATCCAGCGCCAGTAAGCCTCACGGGTAAATGGCGCCATGTACCCCGGCACAATCACGTACGCATCGCTCACCATCTGCTGAATATCATGAGAGATGGCCTGCTTCTTAGTGGTATCAAACTCGGCCAGATACGCAGCAATCTTTTCATCCATCGCTGGTGAGCGGAAATTGGTGTGGTTATTGGTTTGTGGCTTGGCATTGACGGAATGCAAGTACTCCCAATACGCCGGGATCTTACCGCCCCCCATGGTCAGGTAAGCCAGCTCATGCTTTTTCTCTAGAATGTATTTAAACGCCGACGAACCATCGACCAAGTTCAAGGTCAACTCCAAACCGGCTTGCTTAGCCTGCTCTTTTAAATACGCCACGCGAGGCGTGCGTGCCGGACGACTGTAAGTCACCGCAAAAGACAGACGCTGGCCGTCTTTATTCAAACGGATACCGTCAGCCCCTATCGTGGTATAGCCGGCTTTTTCAAAATACGTTACCGCCTTTTCCGGTAAGAACGTCGGTGGCACGCTATCAGGGCGGTCATAATCGCCGTGCCCGGTGCCCAATCCATGGGGTTTACGCAGGTAATCGCCACGCAGCACGTTTTTGATCAGGCCATCGTAATCCGTGGCATACGTGATCCCTTTACGCACATTGATATCATCCAGCATAGGCTTAGCGGTATTCATCCACAGGCCACCTGCACCTTGCACCACCGCGTTATAGCCCCACAATTTATGGATATAGCCCTGCTGATAGGGTGCGGTATTGGATTTTTCATGCCACAGCTCAGGCTGAATCAAACGAAAAGCGTCCAAATCCCCTTTCTCAAAGTGTTTCTTGGCAATGTCCTCATCGCGGATCACCCGCAGGCGGATTTTGTCCACGTTATAACGATGCTGGTAATACTTGTTGCTGTAGCCCCACCAATCTTCCCCAACGTGCTTGAAGGTGACGCTTTTGCCCTTCTTCACCTTATCGAGGTAATACGGCCCGGTGGTCGGCTCGGCTTTAAAGTTAAATTTACGGACAAAGTTATCGTCCATCCCGTCATTGTTCTCATCCTTCACCTTGGCAAAGAAATGCGCCGGACGGGGCTGCAGGCCATTACTTGGCAGACTCATCATGTACAGCAACTCGTCATCACTTTTCGCCACTTTGGCGGTGATCACGATGGTGTAATCATCAATTTTCTTCACATCATCAATATGGTTGTTGAAAAAGTCGTTGTACCAAGGGTCAATGATGTCTTTAGAGCGGTAATACTTCAGCATGAACAGGTAATCATCGGCCGTCACTTTCTCACCGTCTGACCAACGGGCTTTCGGATCCAGTTGGAAATAGACTGTTTTATGATCGTCCCCAAACGCCCACGCGGTGGCTAACTGCGGGATCCATTTACCGGTGGTTGGATGGCGCTGCACTAACTTCGGCGCTTCATCCATAAAATACTGACGCAGCCCGGAGTTCGCATCCGGCCCGACGCTACGCAGTGTCTGTGGGAAACTGCGCATGTAACTGCGATAGGTCCCGCCACGCTTGGCCTCTTTTGATGCAAACAGCGGCTCATCCCAGTTGCTTTCCCAGGCCAGATCGGCCGGCAATTGTGTCGCCCACGCCGGCAGCGTGACGGCAGCCATGGCCATCGCTACTACCGACAGTGCGTATTTATTGTTATTTTTCATGAGACATCCTTGTTTCGCAGCGCAATTACACATAACGCGTAAATTTCTTCGGATCGAAAGCCGCACGGATGGCTTCCCCGATGAAGGTGACCATCACCAACACCAGCACAATCGAGGTCACGACCGAGGTCACGATCCACGGTGAATCCAAATTCGACTTCCCTTGTTGCAGCAACTCTCCCCAGCTTGGCGTCGGTGGCATCAAACCCAATCCCAAATAATCCAATGCGGTCAGGGCGGTAATATTGGCGGCAATGGTGAACGGCGCCAGTGTCACAATCATCACCATGGTATTCGGCAAAATGTGGTTAAACAGAATACGGGCTGTTGACGCGCCCAGTGCTTTGGCGGCCATCACATATTCACGGGCAGACTCTTTATAGGTCATGGTCCGCATGTACCAGGTCATCCCCATCCAGCCAAAGAGGACGTTGATCCCCACAAAGAGCGCAAAGGTCGGTTGGGTGATCGACACCAAAATCATGATCACGTACAAGAACGGAACCATCGACCACACTTCAATCAGGCGCTGCACGAACAAATCAAACTTACCGCCAAAGAAGCCCATGGCACAGCCCACGGCGGTACCAATGGCGTACGAAATCGCCATGGTCATCAAGGCAAATCCCATCGCGGTACGAAAGCCATATACCAGACGGGCAAGAATATCGCGGCCGATAATGTCAGTACCAAGGTAATGCTTATTCTCCGCGCTCGGCGGGTTAGGCGGATAATTGCCGGAAAAATCCTGCTCATACGGATTCCACGGCACCAATGGCATGATCACAAAATTGTCACCACCTTCGGCCTCAAACGTTTTCTGCAACAAACGGTAATCCGCTTCACTGGCTGAGCCCTGACCAAATTCATTGCCTAATCGGACATCCGAGATCACCGGGAAGGAATACGACCCGTTATATTTCACTACCAGTGCTTTACTGTTGATCAGCAATTCCGCAAACAGCGACAACACCAATAAAATAGACAAAATGATGAATGACCAATAACCACGCTTAATTTCTTTAAAGCGTTTGATCTTTTTTTGCGTTAGGGGATTAAGATTCAACATATTAAGCTCCAAACTTCACGCGAGGATCGACCAAGGCCACACACACATCTGACAAAATATTACCGATCAGCAGCATCACCGCATTAATAGCAACAATGCCCATTACCACCGGATAATCACGTTCAATGATCGACTCATAACCCAACAAGCCAATACCATCGATATTGAAAATTACCTCAATCAAAAAAGAGCCTGTCATGAAAAAGAGCAATGAATTACCAAAATGGCTGGCAATGGGAATAAGGCTATTACGTAATGCATGCTTACGTACCGCTTGTTTAAATGGCAGGCCTTTGGCAATGGCGGTACGAATATAATCCGACGACAAATTCTCCATCAGGTTATTTTTCATGGTCATGGTCAGTGTGGCGAAATCACCTATCAAATAACAGATAAGCGGCAGCACCGCATGCCACATCACATCTTTGGCTCGCTCAACAAAGGTCTCGTAGTCGTCAAAATCATCCCCGACAAATCCGCCCATGGGGAACCATTCCAGGTGATAGCTGAACAAGGTGATCAGCAGGACACCGACCACATAACCGGGCAGTGCATAACCGACAAAAATTAAAATAGACGAACCTGAATCAAACACGGAACCGTGTTTGAGCGCTTTGTAATAACCGAGCGGTATAGAAATGAAGTAACTAATAAAGAAGGTCATACCGCCATAAAAGAGAGATACCGGCAACCGCTCGGCAATCATGTCAGACACCGGTTCGTAATAGCGCGTCGATTCACCAAAATCCAACACCAGCAGTTTACTGAGCCAATCAATATAGGCTTCCGTCACCGGTTTATCTAACCCATAAAAGGCATTAAGTTCAGCAATTTGATCTTCTGATAAGGCAGAGTTACCGCCTGCTGTCGTCATGGCTGCAGCCCCGTCCCCTTGTGCCTGCATATTCGCAAGCATGCGTTCAACAGGGCCCCCAGGCACAAAACGTGTGATAGCAAAAATTAAAATCGTAATGCCGAGAAACGTTGGGATCACCAACGCCATACGACGTAAAAAATATGACAACATACTTACATCCACTCCATGTCTAGTCGGCGGAAACAGACAGATGCATGATTGACTCACCCGCGCCTGATTTTCAGCTCGCAATTCACCATGAATATTTGCTCGTCCTGAACAATTTCACTTTCTCAGCATTCAGTATGAACACCATTTATTTTTCTAAGCGCCATAAATACAGTGATTTGTACCTTCCTTCAAGTTAGCTTAACTATTTTGACCCAATCGTGTCACATTTTGCGACCAATGTGCTTCAAATGTAAAAAAAATATATAAATCCAGAATAGCTCTCATTTACAGAGTGATCGAAGTTAAAAATTTCAGTGTCACTACCGTAAAAATATGACAATACAATGAATGAGCTCACATTTAGACATATTCCTTTTAAGCACCGCTCACCTCCCCACCCCTTAACAAACGCCTATTGAAATACTTGTTACAAAATACCTAATTAGCATCTTGGGATTTATTAACCAAAGAGTAATTAAGAGGTCGATAAAACTGCTTTTGTGGATATAGATAGATAAATAAACCAATCTTTGAATTTGTCACAACATTTATCAACACTTTCAACAAAGCGTCAAAAAACCAACTCCACTCAATAAATAGTTTTGACAAAAAGATATAAACCAATATTTAGTTTTAAATAAATTAATTTTTAAGCATTTCATATCGTTTTATCATTTCTTGCACATAAAACTCACTGGTTTGACTTCAACTTTCAGCTTCATGTATATCTCCCTACACGTTAACGAAACGTTAATGCTTGCTTCGGCAACTGACTGCCGGGTTACAGGAAGAATAATAAAGAAATGGAGCAGCAAGGATGAATAAAAAGACAACAGCCTTATCTGTTGCTATCAGCCTGGCGCTGGGTTCGAGTTTTGTCGCCACAGCCGCCTATGCTGAAGAACAGCAGAAAACTGCAAAAGATGAAAGTAACGGGCTCTCGCCTCACGCGAGCTTCTATGGAAGGAAGTACACCTGTTGCCGTGATTGGCCGCGCAGAAATTGAACGTGCCGGTGATGTATCCATTGCCGACGTACTGCGTAAAACCTCTTACAACTCCTTTGGTTCGTACAGTGAGAGTTCGGGTAGCAATTGGCAAAGTCAGGCCACTGTTTCACTGCGTGGCCTTGGTGCATCTCGTACCCTGGTACTGGTAAACGGTAAACGTCTGCCAGGCTCAGCAACCATGGGGGGCGGCGCCGCTAACATCAACGTGATCCCTGCTGCTATCGTTGAACGTGTGGAAGTCATGGCAGATGGCGGCTCAGCGGTTTACGGCTCTGATGCCGTGGCGGGTGTGGTTAACATCATCCTGAAAGATGAATTCGATGGCCTGAACGTCACTGTCGGTGGTGGTATTCCATCCCGCGAAGGTGGTGACGAGCAAAATATATCTTTTGTTGCCGGTACCTCTGGCGATAAAGGCAACATTTACTTCTCTTTTGAGCACGATTCAAAAGATGAAATCTACCTGCGTGACCGTGATTATCTGCGCTCGAGCAACCTCGATTCTGACAACTACTTTGATATGTCGGGCGTGAGTATTTATGGCCGTAACGTCTACCACAATGGTGAACTGAAACCGATTGCCGGCTCATTCGATCCGGCCACCGGTAAATGTAACGGTGACGGTTTTGTGGGCGTCACTAACTACCCTGGTTTGGGTGACATGTGTGGTTACGACTACACGGCTGAAGCGGCGGAGTCAGCATCGCTGGAACGTAATACCATTTTCATTAACGGTAACCTGTTCCTGACCGATACCACTACCTTTAACTCGCAAATCTTGCTGAGCCGTAACGAAAGCTTTGGCCGTTTTGCCCCAGCGGCAGGTTTCTTCTCAGTCGATCCAACGACCACAGGCGGTGCCGATTTCTTCGCGGATAACGGCCTAGACCCTGCGGCAGGTCCGGCAGCTGTCTACTACCGCTTTACCAATGTCGGCACCCGTGACACCACCGTGACAGACTTTCAGGCCGACATGAAGCTGGCTCTGGATGGTTCATTTGACACCGACAGCTTTGGCGAAATGATCTGGGAAACCGGTTACCACCTGAATTTCTCCAACAGCCAAGAGCGCGGTACCGGTTATGTCTTGCGTCCATCGGTAGAAGCGCTGGTCAATGCGGGCGAATTTGAAAACGGCGAGTTCAGTGCCGATGCGACTGCGGATTTGGCGGCTACCACTTCGCGTGAAAGCCAGATGCAAATGCATCAGTTCAATGCAGGTCTGCAGTTTGACGTCGCGGAAGTGGGTGATATCACCATTCCATTGTATGTGGGTGCCGAATACACCACCTACGACTACTACGATCAATATGATGCACAAAGTGAAGCAGGCAACATCATTGGTAGTGCCGGTAACTCCGCAGCAGGCGATCGCACTACGTACGCCCTGTTTGCCGAATCTCTGATTGCCTTCACTGACGAGCTGGAGATGAATCTGGCAGCGCGTTACGACCACTACAGCGACTTTGGTAGCTCGGTATCACCGAAAGTCTCGTTCCGTTACCAGCCATTGGACAACCTGATGTTCCGTGCCGGTGCCGGTCTTGGCTTCCGTGCACCATCATTGTCTAACCTGTACGGTGCTGACAGTGAATCAAACGATTACGCCAAAGACTACGTGTACTGTGAAGCGAACAATATCTCCGATGCGGATTGTCCGGAGAAACAGTACTCAACAACACGTACATCGAACGAAGATCTGGATGCTGAAAAGTCCCGTTCGTTCAACTTCGGTTTGAGCTACTCGCCACTGGAAGATCTGGATCTGACTCTGGATTACTACAACATCCAGATTGAAGACACCATCGTGATGAACACGCTGCAAAGCATGATCGATCAGGAGCGTAACACTGGGACTACCAATCCGAACGTCGTACGTGATGCGAACGGTAACATTGTGAGCGCCACAGTGCCGCTGTCTAACATTGGCACCCTGAATACCTCGGGTATCGACTTTAAGCTGAACTACCTGTACGACCTAGACTGGGGTACGTTGCGTTACGACTTCAATGGTTCATACGTGCTGGAATACGAATCACCAGAATTTGTTAACGGCCCAACTAACGACCAAATTGGCCGTAACGGTCTGCCTCAGTACCGTTTCCAGACCGGTGTTGGCCTGAATGCGTTTGATGATCACGATGTGTATCTGTCTGCAGACCACATTGCCGATCAAGCACAGGATGTCGACAAAGACTACAACCAGACTGGCCACATCTCGAGCCAGACCCTATGGAACATTGCTTATAACTACCAGGCACCGTGGGACGCACGTTTCACTGCCGGTGTACGTAACATGTTTGATGAAGACCCAAGCTTTGAATCTGATGGTGTGACTTACAACAGTGACCTATACAGCATCCAGGGCCGTGTTTTCTTCCTGAAATATTCACAAGATTTCTAATAACAAACCCTGACGCGGGCCAGCGTGCCCGCGTCCTTTTCCCGACTGACTAACACAATGACAAGGATGCAACTATGACGTTAAAGGACTTTGGCGTAAGTGCAATCACTGCCGCCATGCTCACCCTCAGCGCCAGCTCACTGGCTGCCCCTTCTGGCACCGTCGTTGCGACTCAGGCAAAAGCCGATAAAGCGGCAGCGGCCTCCCAGGCCAAAGTGGACAAATATGCCGACAGTACCGAAGCCATGCTGGCTGAGTACAAAGGCATTTTGCGCCAGCTTGATAGCATGAAGGTATACAACGATCAAATCAGCCGCATGGTGGATTCACAACAAGGGGAATTGGACTCCCTGACCCGCCAGATCGCACAAATCGATCAGACGGCAATGGAAATCGTGCCGCTGACGCTCAAGATGATCGACGCCTTGGATGAGTTCGTCGCGCTCGACCTGCCTTTCCAGAGCAAAGAGCGTACGGCCCGTATCGCCGATCTGCGCGCCATGATGGATCGTGCCGATGTCACCACGTCTGAAAAATTCCGGAAGGTGATGGAAGCCTACCAAATCGAAGAAGGCTTCTCGCGCTCCATTGAATCTTACAAGGCGAGCCTGGATCGTAACGGCGAAACCTTGACTTATGACTTCCTGCGTATTGGCCGCACCGCCCTGCTGTACCAATCACCGGATGGCGGTGAAACAGGCATGTGGAACCAGACCACGCGTCAGTGGGAAACCCTGCCACAAAGCTACCGCATTGCGGTTCAGCAAGGTCTGCGTATCGCGAAGAAACAAGCGCCACCAGCCTTGATTAAGCTACCTGTATTCGCTGGGGAGGATAAATAATGAAAGGATTCAAATCATTGGCCGCAGCCCTGCTGACCGCACTGGTTATCGCTGCACCGGCCCACGCTGACACACCCGCGTCACTGGCTGAACTATTAAAAACCGTGAAAGCGGAAAGCATTGTTGAGTCAAAAGAAAACAAACAACGTGAAGCGGAATTTCGCGCGGACCGTAACCAACAGGCAGCCTTACTGAAACAGGCCCGTGCCGAACTGCAAGCCACCACAGAGCGTGGTGAACAGCTTAAAGCCACATTTGATGCCAACGACAAGCAGCTGACCGAACTGACTGAAACCCTGCGTCAACGTTCGGGCACACTGGGCGAAATGTTTGGTGTGGTTCGTCAGTATGCAGGCGAGTTCAAAGGGTTGTTTGCCGCCTCTCAGAATGCGGTGCAGTTTCCGGAACGTAACGCCC
This sequence comes from Photobacterium aphoticum, assembly GCF_001029435.1. Classification (GTDB taxonomy): domain Bacteria; phylum Pseudomonadota; class Gammaproteobacteria; order Enterobacterales; family Vibrionaceae; genus Photobacterium; species Photobacterium aphoticum. The sequence goes on from NZ_LDOV01000033.1 coordinate 12,676, forward strand.
TGCTGACTAAACTGGCTGAAAGTAAAGAGCTGCCATCGACACAAGAGCTAGAAGGCTTTTGGCACACGATTTTACAACAAGTGATTGTGTCGGGTAATACCACTACCACACCGGCGACCGTCGTTTACGGTGAAGGTAAAGAAGCCGTACGTGATGTCACGCTGGTCGGTGAATTTAATGCCATTGCCGATGGCAAATATGTCACTTATGTACCGCAAACCGGCAAGTTCGAAGAGCTGTCTCGTCAGCCAACCAAGAACATCATGCGTAACGTCCCGGGGTTTGAAGCCGCCAATGGCAGCTACGAGCCACTATTCATTGACCCGTCACGTGGTGTGATCCTGTCGCTGTTGGTACAAAGCCCGACGGTTCAGGAGCGTATCGACCAAGGTGGCCTTGTGGGTTACGTGATTCTGGGTATGGGCGCACTGGGTGCGTTGATTGCACTGTTCTGTTTCCTACGCCTGACCGTGATTGGCGCGAAAATGCGTAAGCAAGCCAAGAGCGACAAAGTCCTGGATGGCAACCCGCTGGGTGAAATCATGGAAGCTTACCAAGGTCACAAAGGCGATAACTTAGAAGATCTTGAAGCGAAAATGGACGAAGTGATCCTGCGTAACGCCCCAAGCATTGAACGTTTCGTTGGCTCTATCAAACTGTTTGCTTCCGTGGCGCCGCTACTGGGTCTGCTGGGTACCGTAATGGGTATGATCGGCACCTTCCAGGCGATTACCCTGTTTGGTACCGGCGATCCGAAACTCATGGCAGGCGGGATCTCAGAAGCCCTTGTCACCACCATGCTAGGCCTGGTTGTGGCTATCCCTCTCCTGTTCTTCTACACCCTTGTACACAGCAAGAGCCGCCGTTTGGTGCAAATGCTGGAAGAGCAAAGTGCAGGCTTTATCGCGCGTTACCAGGAAAAACTGCACGCTGCCGACAGCTAAGGAGGCACTATGTGGTGGTTAATTGAAGAACTCGAGTCAATACGACGCTTCCTCGGCATGGGTGGGGATGTCTTAATGGCCATCTTCATCCTCAGCTTCATGTTATGGACGGTACTGCTAGAACGCTGGTTTTACTTTGCCGCCGTGCTGCCAAAGGCCATCAAAAAAGCCGAAGCCGCTTGGGCGGCCCGCAGCGAACACAAAAGCTGGAATGCCAAAGCCATCCGCCAGGAAATGGTTTCCTTGCAGGATATTGAAAACAAACGTGGACTGCCGATTGTGAAAGTGCTGATTGCACTGTGTCCCCTACTGGGCTTGCTCGGTACGGTAGTCGGTATGATCCAAGTGTTTGATATTCTGGCGGTAACAGGAACAGGAAGCCCCCGCGCCATGGCGTCGGGGATCTCAAAGGCAACAATCCCAACCCTTGCGGGCATGGTCGCTTCTCTTTCGGGGCTGTTCTTCAGCTCTCGACTTGACCACCTCGCTAAGGTCTCCACGCAGAAGCTGGAAGATAAGTTGAAGCATATTGCCTGAGTAAAAGGAATTAGAGGGATAGGTCATGAAAAGACGCTACAGCAGCGATAGCAGTGACGAAGCAGCTATCGACATGACACCGATGCTCGACATCGTATTTATCATGTTGATCTTCTTTATCGTAACAACATCGTTTGTCAAAGAAGCCGGTATCGACGTCAACCGACCAAGTGCCAACACCGCGCAAACCGTGAAAAAAGGCAACATCATGGTTGCCGTAGGGGCATCCGGTGATGTCTGGGTCGACAAACGCCGCGTAGAAGTGGATGCGGTACGAGCCAACATCGAACGTCTCCGTGCAGAAAGCCCTGACGGTGCCGTCGTGATTCAGGCTGATGAAGAAGCCAAATCCGGTGTGGTCGTGAAGGTGATGGATCAGATCAGAATGGCAGGTGTACAAAGCATCTCCATTGCCGCAACCAATAAGGATTAAGCCTATGCGGTATCTGGCCTCATTAGCACTGGCGCTCGTTGTCTCCCTGGGACTGTTCTGGGGGATGGACAAGCTAGTAAACAAAGAGCGCCACGAGCTGACGTCGAATGAAGATTTACGCATGGTTGACTTCATTCGCGTCAAACCTGAAGAAAAGATACAGGAGAAAAAACGCGAACTACCCAAACCACCGCCACCGAAGCGTCCGCCGCCACCGCCGGAGATGAAAGTCACCTCAACGGTGAAACCGGTGATGGAGCAGATGCCGATGGACATGCCGAAACTGGATTTGCCGGTGAACGTCACAGGCGGCTCAGTCCTCGGCCATTACAGCCAAGGCGGTGGAGCACAAGTGACAGGAAGCGGCGGCCCGATGCCACTGGCCACCTTCCAGCCACAAATGCCACGTAAAGCGGCCCGTTCCGGGTTAGAAAAAGGCGTGGTACTGGTCGAGTTCACGGTCAATGCCCGTGGTGGTGTCGAGAATGTAAAAGTACTCAAAGAGTCCCCGCGCAAACTGGGCTTGGGTAAAGCAGCGCGTAAAGCAGTATCGAAATGGACCTTCAAGCCGAAACAGGTTGATGGCAAACCGGTCAGCGCACGCCTGTCTCAAGAAATTGAGTTCTCGGTTAACTAGGAGAGTGAACAATGCAGAAATATCGTCAACATTTGCTGGCTTCTCTCCTGCTGCTATCCGGTGCCCTCGCGGCACCGGCACTAGCCAAAGAGAATCCAGAACTGAGTGACCGTACCTTCCGTACCGTCAACAAAGTACAGGAACTGATCGCGACTGAACGCTACAGCGATGCAATAGCGCGGCTGAATAAAGCACTCAACAGCTCAGGAAAAAAGGAATATGACCGTGCTGTGCTGCTGCAACAAATGGGATTTTTATACTCACTGAAGGATAACTATCCCAAAGCCGCCGAGTATTTTACCAAGGCGTTGAAAACCGATGCCCTGCCCGTGCCCGTAGCTCAGCAGGTGCGTTACAGCCTGGCGCAGTTATTGCTGGCTGAAGGCAAGTTCAGACAGTCCGTCAACACCATGAAAACCTGGTTTGAGGTGGCGAAAACCACCAATGAAAAACCTCAGGCACATGCCTATATCACACTGGCCAGTGCTTACGTTCAGCTGGAAGATTACCGAAACGCTATCGCACCGACAAAAAAAGCGATCGCAATGACGAAATCACCCAGCGAGTCATGGTACGTGCTGCTGATGGCGGCCCATTACGAGCTGAAGCAATATAAAAGTGTGGCTGGCGTTCTGAAAACCCTGACCACCAAGTATCCAAAGAAAAAGCAGTATTGGATGCAGTTGTCCGGCATTTACATGGAACTGAATCAGGAGAAAAATGCACTGGCGACGCTTGAACTAGCCCATAAGTTTGGCTTGCTGGACGATGAGAAAGAATTACTTCGTCTGTCAAACTTCCAAGCTTATCTGGGGATCCCATACCGAGCAGCCCGCACACTGGAAGGTGAAATGGACAAAGGGGCGGTGAAACGCTCGACGAAAAATTTGGATACGCTAGGCAATTATTGGCAGCAAGCCAAAGAGCTTGATAGTGCCATTACCGCTTATCGCAAAGCGTATGACATGAAGCCGACCGTCAAAACGCAGCTTAAAATTGTGCGTCTGATGTTACAAGACAAGCAATACCAGTCAGCCACGCAATTTACCCTAAAAGCCGCCCCCAATGCTGACGGCGGCGATAAAGCTGAACTGGCGTACCTGCGCGGCATGGCTTACTTCGAGTTAGAGCAACCGGCCAATGCGCTCAAAGCGATGAAAACGGCCGCTCAATCGAAAGACATGCAGGCGGTAGCGGGCCCTTGGGTCAACTTCCTGCAGGACCAAGGGTGAGCAGAGCGTCGAACACGCCTTGAACACGCCTTGCTCAATGCCCCAGACAGTACCACATCAACAAGGTGTCTGCTGGGGCCGCTCTACAAAATCTCGTATCTCTGTGTGAGTCAGTCACACTGTTTTTGGGAAGCAGCTGCTTCCCTTTTTTTATGGCATTTTTTATAGCGATTTTTATGGCGATAACACGGCAGCAATCGTGATATCTCTTTGTTACTCCGTGTCACGACTGACACTGGCAATCACTTTCTCTTCTGCTGGCGACGCAAGCGTCTTGGCCACTTGAACCGCCTGGCGGGCCGTGATGTCCGAAACCATCAATGTATTGGCCTGCGTCACGACAGGGGTGATCTGTGCTTCGAGATCCGCTGTAATGGTCTTGAGCGCGTCACCTTTTTGCTGCTGCATCTGCGCATCCAAATCCATCGAATGGTGCAGCGTCAACCCCGTCAGGGCATGCCCTTGTTGTGTCTCTTGTGCAATATCTTGTGCAATAGCCTTACCGCCCATGGCCATCACACCTACGCTAAACACCATACCCATTACTTGCTTTTTCATTGCTCGCTCCTCTACGTGCACGTCACCTGCTGCGCATCCCCTTACTGCCTGTTATGGCGGGCAGGTATGTCTGGTTAACTTTCACACACAGTATTGCAGCAAGCGTGCCAACAATGAGGTCTTATAAAATCAATTACTTATATTTTGTAGCACATTGCAAATTACACACATTGGCAAATTTGTTCGCATTTTGGCCAGATTCGCCAACCCGCATCACGTCAAGTTAAAGACAAATTCGTCAGGGCAAGCCAAGCGGCATGTCATCATCAGCAGAAACAAAAAAACCGCCCATCCAGGCGGTTTTCATCAGAATTGACGCAAGGCGTCTTTATATACGGTTCAGCGAGAGATAGAACTTAGCAAGATACTGTGCTTAGCGTGCTGCCAGCCATGCCGGTACATCTGCGACACTGTCCAGTACCACGCTAGCCAGCGCTTCGCCCGCTTCCGTCACAGGCTTGCCTGTACGAACCAAAATTTTGGTGCCCACTTCCGCCGCGTCTGCCGCTTTCATGTCGTCAGCTTTATCGCCGATCATCACCGAGTTGGCCATGTCGATTTTCAAAAAATCACAGGCAGACTTAAACATGCCCGCTTTAGGTTTGCGGCAGTCACAGTCTTGCAGGTAATCCCCCTGCCCTTCGGTTGGGTGATGAGGGCAGTAATAAATGCCATCAAACTCTACACCGTTGTCAACGAAGTTCCAGTCCATCCACTCAGTCAGAGTCAGGAACTCATCTTCGGTATACATGCCACGGGCAATACCGGCCTGATTGGTCACAAGCACCAAAAGGTAGCCCATGTCTTTCAATTTCTTACAGGCCTCAAACACCCCGTCAATGTATTCAAATTCATCAACGGTGTGCACGTAACCGTGATCCACGTTAATCACGCCATCACGATCGATAAAAACTGCTGGTTTGGCCAAGGTTAGCCCTCTGATTGACTGTCTCTATGTTGGTTCAAATTATGGCACGCCTCAGGCTGGGATTCACCTGTTTATCGCATCGGCGCCCCAAAGTCTGTTCACGCTCGTTAACGTCAGCTCGGGCAGGCACACACTCGGCTTTCTTACCCTGTAAGAGACAAGAAAATGCCACAAAAAGAAGGAAAGACATTTAGACGTCCAGACGTAAAAATATCTATTGACTTCACATATGTTAACCCATAGCATCAAACCCATAGATGTGGTTAACACCCCGTGAACACACCATATAAAAATAACGAAAAATTGCAAGACAACACAACAATATACCGCTTGCGGCCAATGATGGGCCGGTCATCAACACGGTATAGGATGCAGGAATTACGATGATAGAAATAAATCGAGTCAATAAAGTGTTCTATCAGGGCACCAAAGCGATACACGCTTTACGGGATATCAATTTAACGATCCCACAAGGCACCATTTTTGGTGTGATCGGCGCATCCGGTGCGGGTAAAAGTACCCTGATCCGTTGTGTGAACCTGCTTGAGCGTCCCACCGATGGCCAAGTGATTGTCGATGGCACGGATCTCACTCAGCTCAACAGCACCGACTTAACCCAAGCACGCCGTAAGATCGGGATGATCTTCCAACATTTTAACCTCCTCTCTTCCCGTACCGTGTTTGACAACGTCGCCCTGCCGCTTGAATTGGCGGGTACCGATAAAGCCACCATCAAAACCAAAGTGACCGATTTGCTGAATCTGGTGGGTTTGGCCGAAAAGCACGACACCTATCCGGCTAATTTAAGTGGCGGCCAAAAACAGCGTGTGGCAATTGCCCGAGCACTGGCGTCTGATCCGAAAGTCCTGCTGTGTGACGAAGCCACCAGCGCATTGGATCCGGCCACCACCCACGCTATTTTGGATCTGCTAAAAGAAATCAACCGCCAGCTCAATCTGACTATTTTGCTGATCACCCACGAAATGGATGTGGTGAAAAGCATCTGCTCTGAAGTAGCCATCATTGGCGGCGGTGAGCTGGTAGAGAAAGGCCCGGTCGGTGAAATTTTTGCCCATCCGAAAACCGCTCTGGCCCGTGAATTCATTCGCTCAACGTTAGATTTGTCCATTCCGGAAGACTACCACCAGCGTATGGTCACCACCCGTGAAGCCAATACGTACCCACTGGTTCGCTTGGAATTTACCGGCGATTCTGTGGATGCGCCCCTGATCTCTCAGGTCGCCCGCGAGTTTGATATCGACATCAGCATCTTAAGCGCTGATATGGATTATGCCGGCGGGGTAAAATTTGGCTTGCTGTTAGCCGAATTACTCGGCACGGAGCACGCGGCAGAGCAGGCCATTGCCTTCCTGCGCGATCACAAAGTGAATGTGGAGGTATTAGGGTATGTGGCTTGATTCATTAACGACATGGTGGACGCAGAACGAACGTCTGATCCAACTTTTGATTGATGCACTGGGGCAGACCCTGGTGATGGTTTTGGCGTCCGGTATCATCGGTTTTCTGATTGGGATCCCGGTCGGGGTCGCCCTGCACCTGACCAAAGAAAACGGCTTGCTGGCCAACCGTAACGTGAACCGCATCTTAAGCGTGATCACTAACATCGGTCGCTCCATTCCGTTCATTATTCTGCTGGTTGCGATCATTCCTTTTACCCGCTTTGTGGTCGGCAGCTCTATCGGCACGGCAGCGGCAATTGTGCCTCTGACGGTCGGGGCTATCCCGTTCATTGCCCGTCTGGTCGAAGGCGCCCTGTTGGAAGTACCAAGCGGTTTGGTGGAAGCGGCGCAAGCGATGGGCGCGACACCGGGCCAGATCATTCGCAAAGTGCTGCTACCTGAAGCCCTACCAGGCATTGTCAATGCCGTGACCATCACCTTGGTTACCTTGGTGAGCTACTCTGCCATGGCCGGTACCGTCGGCGGCGGTGGTCTGGGCGATGTCGGTATTCGCTATGGTTACCAACGCTTTGACGGCACAGTGATGCTGATCACCGTCATCATGCTGGTCATCTTAGTACAAGCGATTCAATCTCTCGGTGATTACTGGGTCAAGCGACTAGACCACCGTTAAGGGATAACGGCAGTACTCATTGACGAGAAAACACAAGATTCAAACATACGCATCAAACACAACATCTAGTATTACGGAAAACCCCAGTTTAAGGAGAAGTATCATGGCGTTTAATTTAAAACATCTTTTTGTCGTTGCAGGTCTTGCCTCTGCCCTTGCCCTGACCGGTTGTGGCGAAAAAGAAACCACTGTTGACAATAACAAAGTGAAAATTGGGGTCATGGCGGGCGCCGAAGAGCAAGTGGCTGAAATCGCAGCCAAAGAAGCCAAGGACAAATACGGCCTGGATGTGGAGTTAGTGTCTTTCACCGACTACGTATCACCGAATGCGGCACTGGAAGAAGGTTCGATTGATGCCAACGCCTTCCAGCACAAACCTTACCTTGATCAGCAGATCAAAGATCGTGGCTACAAATTTGCCATTGCCGGTAACACCTTTGTGTACCCGATTGCCGCTTACTCCAGCAAAATCAAAAGTGTGGATGAGCTAAAAGCCGGCGACCAGATCGCGGTGCCGAATGACCCAACGAACCTGGGCCGTTCACTGCTGTTGCTACAACAAAAAGGACTGTTGAAACTGAAAGACGGCGTAGGCCTGACTGCGACGGTACTGGATATCGTGGAAAACCCGAAAGATCTGAAGATTGTGGAGCTGGAAGCGGCGCAACTGCCACGTTCACTGGATGATGTACAGCTTGCAATCATCAACAATACCTACGCCAGCAGCATCAACCTGACGCCAGAGCGTGACGGTATCTTCGTGGAAGACAAAGAGTCACCATACGTAAACCTGATTGTGGCGCGTGAAGACAACGTGAATGCGCAAAACGTGCAGACGTTCATCAAGGCATACCAATCGGATGCGGTCTACAACGCAGCACAGGAAATCTTCCAGGGCGGTGTAGTGAAAGGCTGGTAATCACCCGCTGGATATCCCCCGTTATAACAAAGGCTGGCATTTGCCAGCCTTTGCCTCTTTTTGCCACACTCAATGGCCAATACGACTACCATGCAACTACCATTCAACTACCATGCAATAGGTTTATTCACGCCTCGACCGTCTTCAATTGTGCCCGCGTTGACCGCCTCACCTTGTTTGACCTGAAAGACCGCATAATGCAATGGCGCATCGGCCACATTCCGCCAGCAACGTACCGCTTGTGGCGCAACCCGTATCACCGATCCCGCTGACACCTCAAACCGCGACTCATCAATCATGAATTCTCCCTGCCCTTGTATGATCAGGTAAATCTCTTCATGTTCCATATGCCGATGGTGAAACGGCATTGACTGTTTCGGTGGCAACGTATTCAAAGACAGGATGCCGCCCGTCATATTCAACGCCTCGCTGACAAATACCTTGCCTTCAACATCCACCGGCAGCACATCATGCTGAAACGTAAAATCGCGGATCCCTGCCAGTCCATTGGTCGATACTGCGGTATAATTATCACCACGGGCTATTGTCTGTAATTGGCTCATTGTCATTCCTCCTGAATTAACATCTTTCATGCAGTGCGTGCGTATCACCCCAATCCATCAAAGCGATACATCAAGGCGGTACACCAAGCGGTGGTCTCCCTCGCAATCACGAGCTAAACCATTGAACCGTCAGCACCCTTGATATGAAACAGCGTAAACTGCCTGACTATATGTTCAAGATAATATTCTGGAGACAACATGCCTTGGCCATCGACCCGCAAACAGCAGACACGCGAAAAAATCGTCCGCAGTGCCATCACCCTTTTTGCTCAACACGGCTTTCATCGGGTCGCCATCACCGATGTGATGAAACACGCCCAACTCACCCACGGTGCGTTCTACAGCCACTTCGACTCGAAAATGGCGATCTACCAGACCGCCGTCTCCGAAGCCATTACCCACAGCCCAATCGCCACACAGTTACAATCAACCACCACGTCTTTAACGTTGAACGACATTGTGGCCACTTACCTCTCCCCCCCGCACATCGAGCAGACGATTTCCCCCTGCCCGCTCGCCGCATTCGCCACTGATGTCACCACACAAAACCCCACGATCCAGCACTGCTACACCCAAGTGTTCAAAGGCATGGTGGCCCTATTAGAGGCACACATGGCCAATCACGACGGCGAGCAAAGCTGTGCGCAACAAAAAGATGATCAGCCAAACGCTATTGAACAGCGGGAAGCACGACAGCCTAAGGAGGAGCAAAAAGACAACGCCGCCTCAGCCGATGCGTTGGCCTTAGCCGCGATGATGATTGGGGGAGTGGTAATTGCACGAACGCTCACGGATCCGGCCTTAGTCCATCAACTGACCGCTGCCTGTCAGCATCACGCATCCACGCTGACAACGCATGACTGACCACATCCGGTGGTCAGTCTGCAAATACCGTTGCTTATGCTCGGCAACACCTTATTTCTGTACTGCTTTGAAGCGAGGGTTAGACTTGCAGATCACATACAAGCGGCCACGGCGTTTTACGATCTGGCAATCACGGTGACGCTGCTTCGCACTTTTTAACGAACTGACGACTTTCATTCTTTCTCTCCAGATTGACGGCCAAACTGACCAAAACGACGGTTAAAGTTAGCCATACGGCCTTCACTGCGCACCACGCGCTGTTTACCGGTATAGAACGGGTGTGACGCCGAGGACACATCCAAGGTGAAATACGGATAGGTCTGTCCGTCTTCCCACACAATGGTACGGTCGGTATCTAACGTCGACCCCACCACGAAGTACTGATCCACACTGGTGTCATGAAACACCACTTTTCGATAATGGGGATGAATACCTGCTTTCATCGTCTTCTCCTCTTTCTCGTACTCTCTCAACCATTGATGTCGACATCGGCATCAACACCAACCGACACGATCAACTTAAGATATGTTATAACATAACATTTGATAACTATTCTCAATAAAGATCAAGCACTATTTTTATGGTAAGGTCAGCGCAACCCTGTTTTGAGCCAGAAACCATGCCGTATCAGATTGAACCGATTGGGGTGATCCGCTCCCCGTACAAAGAAAAATTTGCCGTTCCCCGTCAGCCAGGACTGGTGCCGAGTGCTCGCTCCGAAATCGTCTTACAAGGGGATGCAAACGCGCTGGAAGCCGTACGAGGCATTGAACAATTCAGTCACTTATGGCTGCTGTTTTTGTTTGATCAGAATCTGGAAGCAGGTTGGCGTCCAACCGTGCGTCCACCGCGCTTAGGCGGCAACGAGCGCATTGGTGTCTTTGCCAGCCGTGCCACTTTCCGTCCGAACGGCATTGGTATGTCAGCGGTCGAGTTGATCGGCGTACGCCAGCAAGACGGCAACGTCATCATTGAACTGGGTGGCGTCGATTTGGTCGATGGCACGCCAATCATCGATATCAAACCCTACATCCCCTATTCCGACAGCCTGCCACAGGCGCAAGGCGGCTTTGCCAGCGAAGAGCCCGAGACCTTATCGGTTCACTTTACCGAGCAGGCCGAGCGCCAGTTTGACGGCAAACAAATCGGCCGTCAGCGCGCGGTGATCACTGAAGTGCTGGCACAAGATCCTCGTCCGGCCTATAAAAAAGGCAAGACCGATGACAAGGAGTACGCCGTCCACCTGTTTGACTACAACGTGCGTTTCACCGTCGGCGAGGACGGGGTGACCGTTCTGGCGCTGCGCTAAGCGGCATAAAAAAGCAGCCAGCCGCTGTCTGTTCCCTTTGGCGAAAGGCAATTTGGCTGGTAAACTAAAGGGCCGCCACGGCATAGCCCTTATTGCTGAGCCATCAATTTGGCTACGGCGGCGAAGGGGTAATCCCCCTTTCCCTATTTCTCTATCAACCAACGGATACCATCAATGCGTACCAGTAATTATCTTCTTTCTACTCTGAAGGAGACTCCAAACGACGCAGAAGTAGTGAGCCATCAGCTCATGCTACGTGCAGGTATGATCCGTAAGCTGGCTTCAGGTCTTTACACCTGGCTGCCTACTGGTCTACGTGTGTTGCGTAAAGTCGAAAACATCGTTCGTCAAGAGATCGACAATGCAGGTGCAATCGAAACTCTGATGCCCGTTGTTCAGCCGTTTGAACTATGGGAAGAGACTGGTCGCTCTGAAAAGATGGGCCCCGAATTGCTTCGCTTCACTGACCGTCACGTACGTCCATTCGTACTGAGCCCAACGGCAGAAGAAGTGATCACTTCATTGGTTCGTAACGAAGTGAGCTCTTACAAGCAGCTTCCTCTGAACCTGTACCAGATCCAGACTAAATTCCGTGATGAGCGTCGTCCACGTTTCGGCGTCATGCGTGCACGTGAATTCTGCATGATGGATGCTTACAGCTTCGACATCGACAAAGCCGGTCTAGAGAAATCTTACCAGCAAATGCACGATGCTTACTGTAAAGCGTTTGACCGTATGGGCCTTGAGTACCGTCCAGTATTGGCTGACTCAGGCGCGATCGGTGGTAACGGCTCACAAGAGTTCCACGTTCTGGCTGAAAGCGGCGAAGATTTGATCGCATTCTCTACAGAATCTGATTACGCAGCAAACATCGAAAAAGCAGAAGCAGTCGCGCCTGCGGTTGAGCGTGCAGCGCCAACACAAGAGATGACGCTGGTTGATACACCAAACGCGAAAACTATCGCGGAATTGGTTGAACAACACGGTCTGCCAATCGAGAAAACGGTTAAGACGCTATTCGTTAAAGCTTCTGATGAAATCGACGCACCTATCGTTGCGCTAATCATCCGTGGTGACCACGAGCTAAACGAAATCAAAGCAGAAAACCTAGCAGAAGTGGCTTCTCCACTAGAGATGGCGACGGAAGAAGAAATGCGCGAGCTAATCGGTGCAGGCGCGGGTTCTCTAGGCCCTGTGGGTCTTGAACTGCCATTCATCGTTGACCGCACTGTCGCGGTAATGAGCGACTTCGGCGCGGGCGCTAACATCGACGGCAAACACTACTTCGGCATCAACTGGGGTCGTGACGTAGAACTTGGTCAAGTGGCTGACCTACGTAACGTAGTAGAAGGCGACGCGAGCCCATGTGGTAAAGGTACGCTACTCCTAAAACGTGGTATCGAAGTGGGTCACATCTTCCAGCTAGGCACCGTTTACTCTGAAGCGATGAACTGTAGCGTACTGGATGCAAACGGTAAGAACTCTATCCTAGAGATGGGTTGTTACGGTATCGGTGTATCCCGTGTTGTTGCGTCTGCGATCGAACAGAACCACGACAAATACGGTATCATCTGGCCTGACGCACTGGCACCGTTCCAGGTAGCTATCGTCCCAATGAACATGCACAAGTCTGAGCGCGTTCAGGAAGCGGCTGAGAAGCTATACGCTGAACTGACTGCAATGGGTATCGAAGTACTATTCGATGACCGTAAAGAGCGTCCAGGTGTGATGTTCTCTGACATGGAACTGATCGGTATTCCGCACACTATCGTGATCGGCGATCGTAGCATGGACGAAGGTCACTTCGAGTACAAGAACCGTCGCAGCGGTGAGAAAACACCGGTTGCTATGGCAGACATCGTTGAGCACATCAAAGCACAACTTGCTTAATTTGCTCACACACTGATTGTAAAAAGCCTCCCTCGCGGAGGCTTTTTTTATGGTGTTATTTTCATATATAGTTAAAAGAAGACAATAAACCATGACGCAGGGAGGGCGAATAGGGATGTCATCGCCCAAGATCAGTTTACTGTTAACCGGGGGTGGCGCACGGGCGGCCTATCAGGTCGGAGCCCTCAAAGCCATTGCCGAGTGGTATCCGCGTGTCCATCACAGCCCTTTCACCATCTACAGCGGGACCTCCGCCGGGGCCATCAATGCCATTTCACTGGCCAGTTATGCATCGTGTTTTCGCTTAGGGATCAAAAAGTTGGAGTGGCTATGGTCACGCCTGCACAGCCGCCGCATTTTTACCACCAGCGCCTTAGGCACAACGGGGTATCTGGCCAAACAAGGCTTTGCCCGCTTTCAGGCCACACACCATGAACGGCCGCCTTTTGGCCTGCTCAACAACCGCCCTTTGCGTCAGTTGCTCAATCAGGTCAACAACTACCCGCGATTAGAAAAACAAATTGCAGCGGGCCATTTACACGGCATTGCGATCACCGCTTCCAGCTACAAAAGCGGGCATTCCGTCAGTTTTTTTCAAGGCCATCCGTCCATCCCTGAATGGGACAGAGCCAAATCTAAAGGCCGTCGTACCCTGATCGGGACCGACCACCTGCTGGCGTCCGCCGCCATTCCACTGGTGTTCCCGGCGACACGATTAGGACAAAGCTATTACGGCGATGGCTCCATTCACCAACTGGCTCCGCTGCGCCCGTCATTGAAAATGGGGGCTGACCGCATTCTGATCATCGACCTCATCAATCAGCAAGACAGTGAGCCCGATCACCGCCAGGCACCGGGGCTGGCGACACTGGGCGGCCACCTGATGGACACCATTTTCAGTGACACGCTGGCCGCCGATTTAGAAAACCTGTCACGCACCAATGCCTTACTCGGAGAATTAGCACGCCATCCCAATCCCACTTCCCGCCACAATGGCATGCGTCAAATCGACCATATCCACCTCTCTCCCAGCCAATCCTTTGAACCGCTGGCACAGCAGTTCTATAGCCATCTGCCGCCCACCACCCGTGCCTTAATGCGGCTGATTGGGATCAGTCCAAAAAATGACGCCGCCATCACCAGCTACTTGCTGTTTGAGCCGGCCTATATCCAAGCCCTGATACAAATGGGCTATGAAGATACCCAAGAAAAAGAGGCCGAGCTTCGCACTTTTTTAAACAAATCATCACCCTATTGATATATTTATTCGTTAACTATTGAAATGTCGACACAATTCCATATAGTGACGCTCCTAACAATTTTTTGACGCTCGTATGAAATCTCAAACCCAGATCTCTGAAAATACAGCACAAAATTGCAAACCAAGAACCAAACCGCTTGGGGCTGATCAGCGCCTGCTGATCCTGCAAAAACTGCAAGGCAAGCTCGATCTACACCTGCTGTTTGAAATCCTTGCGCGTGAAATTGAAAAACAAATCGATATCTGCCGTTTGATCTGGGAGCAGGATGAAACAGCCACGCTCGTGCGCCGAGGCACTGCCAGCGATTATCGCCAGGCGTTCCTGCTGCGCTACAACCAGCAAGAATTGGGCAAACTGCAATACCACACCCCGTATCCGTTAGATCGCGATGAAGTGAACCTGCTGCACACCTACCACCGTTTGTTTGCCGGCCCGCTGATCAACGCACTGGAATACCGCCGCGTAAAACACATGGCACTGCGCGATTATCTGTCAGGCCTCGGTAACCGTGGCCGGTTTGAGCAAGATCTCCACCACGCCTTGGCCATGAGTGAACGCCGTCAGGTGGGATTATCACTGGTGATGTTTGACTTGGATAACTTCAAACAGGTCAACGATCGCTTCGGACACCCGGATGGCGATAAAGTGATCCGTCACTTCTCTACCCTATTGAAAAAAGCCGTGCGCGCCTCTGATCGCTGCTACCGCATTGGGGGCGATGAATTTGCTGTACTCTTGCAACCGGCCAGTGATGATTCTGCCCAACATGTGATCCGCCGTATTCAGCAACTGATGCAGGCCGATGCAACGTTGCAAACCCTGCAGATCGGCTGCTCCTGTGGCTATGCGAACCATCTGCACGGTGACACCGTGACCACCCTGGTTGACCGCGCTGACCGCCACCTCTACCAACACAAACGCAATAAGTGATTTCCCCCTCACGCTTGACCTCTGGTATAGTGCCTATATCGGCCTGACACATAAGTGATGTGCAGCGAAACAGTCATTTCATCAGCGTCTTAACGCGCTCGCGACAGATACTGATGAAATCACTGTTTAAGGAAGAAAACCGATGAAAGTTTATGAATGCTGCGAACTGATCCGTATGACTTACGCACAAATTGGTGGCGGTGAGTTGGGTTACATTCCCAATGCCATTCACTGTGCGGTGAAAACGCTCGATTTCATTGCCAGCGATGAGAACTTACCGAAAGACACCCGTGAGCGTGCGGCCTTTGCAGCGGCTAACCTGCTAATGAGCGATCACGAGGACGCCTAATGAACCTGAGTAATTTTGAAAAGATGGATCCGGTGATGCTGATGAGCATCGTCAATATGAAGATCCGTGATGAGTTTGGTGATCTGGATGCGTTAGTGAAATACTACGACATCGACAAAGATACCCTGGTTGCCAAATTGGCGGCGGCAGGCTTTGATTACCTGCCGGATGCAAAACAATTCCGCTAAGTCGAATTGACGTACATACATCAAGCAAGCGCAGCAACTTACTCACACAAAAAACGGAAGCCGAGGCTTCCGTTTTTTTATGCACTGATGAAACGTGACCGGTGGGTTATCCTTCCCGTAGGATTAACCTTTAAAGACCGGCAGTACATTCGCCATTGCCAGCAAGTGGAAGGCTGCCGTCAGCACACCAAAGGTAATCACCACATTAATCGTCAGACTGCCCCCCGGTACCACAAAGCCCTCTTGCGCCGGTACACGCTGACGCAGCGCTTTTGCCAACATCGCAGGGATGATACACGCCCAAATCGTCGCAGCAGCCCCAGCCAGACCAATCGCGGTCACAAAACCAAACGGCGCAATCAACGAGAACACCAAGGGTGGCAAGAAAGTCACCGCCCACGTTTTCAGACGACCGGTACGGGTATCTTCAAAGCCAAAGAAATCCGCTAAGTAATCAAACACGCCCAGACCCACACCGATGAACGAAGAGACAACCGCCGCAATCGAGAAAATATTCAGTGCTTGCTTAATGCTGGTCGAGTCAATGCCGTTGGTCAGTGCTGACAACAATGCATCCACACCCCCACCCGCAGATACAACCGGACCAAAGGCTTCACGCGGCAAGTTACCAAAAATACAGATCACCCACACCAGATAGAACGTCAGTGCAATCGCGGTACCAGCAAGAATGGCTTTTTTCGCTCGCTGCTCATCTTGGTAGTAATCACGCATGGTACTCACTGAATGGTGATAACCAAACGAGGTCAGCGCAACAGGCAACAAGGCCAATGCATAGGCGGAGTACGAGGTATCGGCATCACTCACTGAGAACAAGGTCGGTACGCTGATCTGCGACGCCAAACCGGAAATCCCCAAAGCAAAACTGATGATCATAAACAAAATGAGCACAATGGAGATACGGTCAACCGCGCGGGTCGAGTGCAAGACAAACGCCGAGCACAACGCCACAAACAAGACGGATGCCAACTCACTGCTCACGCCCAACATGCCGCTGAAAATGTCTCCTGACGTTGAGATGTAGGCATAAAGCAAAATGCCCCCCACAAAATACAACGACAGGTTATTGATGAAGTTTACTTTTTTACTCAATACGTCTTTGGCAACGGTATTGAATGAGGATTTGAAGTCGTAATGTTTGAGCGCTTCAAGCAATAACCAGCCCGACAAGGTCATCATGATCATGGTGACGGAAATGGCGACCACGCTCCACACTGTCCACGCACCGGCTCCTGCACTTGGCAACCCTAACATACCGGCGCCGACGCACACGCTAGCGATAATACATGCCCCTCCAAGGGTGGACGGTTTACTCATAACGACTCCTAAACAACGCTAAATGTATCAGTGTGCTAGTACAATAATATGTTCCGATTATTTAAGCAACTGAAGATTATCTTTTTATCGAAAATCGCGAGGGGCAGTATTTCCTGTTATGAGAGAAAAATGCGCCACATAAAAAAAGGCACAGGATCCTTTTACCGATCCTGTGCCTGATGTCGCTTCTCTCAATGCGTCTGTTATTTCAGCAGTGCTACTTCAGCGATGTATTACTTCAGTTGTGAATAGTACGCCGCGAGATTAGCCATATCCTGATCGTTGAGCATCATTGCCATCGGCTGCATCACTTGTGCCATGCCGCCGGTACGCTCTTTATTCTTATACGCTTTTAACGCGTTGATCAGGTACTGCGCATCCTGACCTTTCAGATGCGGGTAACCCGGAATGGCCGAGATCCCCTCCACCCCGTGGCATGACGCACAGATCATGGATTTGGCTTTTCCGGCTTCAGCATCACCGGCGGCCATGGCAGGAGAAACCATCATGGTCATCAATAGTGCACAAGTTAAACGTGTTTTCATTGTATCCTCGTTCTCTTTTTTATTTCCCGTGTTCTTGTCATTCATCAACACATGCCTGATCGCGCGGAGACCAAACAATGTCACAGACATGGCTACCACCACCACCCGCATCGTCATAAGCCTCACCCGCAAATGCCTGCACCACAAATAATCCTGCCACGGCGACCAACTGATCACCGTAAAAAATCAGCGGCAAACGACGACGTTGCCAGCTCGGCACACCGTATTCCTGATACAGTTTCTTCAGCTTGCGTTTACCGACCCGGCCCACCGGACACACTTCCACGCCGGCCGGCGCGGCAAAACGGATGGTAACAGGCTCGGTTTCATGGGGTAATCGTAGTCGACCGACGACGGACGATGCCGGTAATTCCAAATCCTGCACTTTCGGATTTTGCGGTTGTACAGTTTGCGGGTGTACAGAAAGACGTTGCAGACACAACGTGCCTAACCCACTCGGCAACACACACGGCGTATCGACCGTACATGTCAGCACCACATGATCAATCGATGCATGGGGTTGCACCACGTACAAGCGCTGCTGAAAACGGCGCAACGTATAGTGATGCCAACACAATTGCGGGTTGGCATCGACCTTGGCATTCACCACACTGTCCCACATTTGCTGTAATTGTGCCTGCGACGGCATCACCAGATCTTGCTGCGCCAACCATAACCGGATCAGGGCTTTGGCTTGTCGCTCACTGCCCAATGCCGTCACGGCCAAGCTGCCATCCGGCTGCACCGCCTGCGCCAATTGCGCGGCCAGTAAGTCTTCCAATAAACGCTCTTGCTCGGCACACAAACTGGCGCTGCGAGCAACCGCTTTGCGGATCCCCGGCCAACGGGCGGTCAGCAAGGGCGTCACCTGATGGCGCAGAAAATTGCGATCGTAACGCTCATCCTGATTACTCTCATCCTCGACCCACTCCAGTTGATGAGCATGAGCATACTGTTCGATCTCTGTCCGTGACACACCCAGTAACGGACGGCAATGCAGCCCTTCACCGAAGGCCATTTGTGCTGGCATGGCGGATAACCCTGCCGGGCCACTGCCGCGCTTTAAGGCGAGCAAAAACGTTTCCAGCTGATCATCAGCATGCTGGGCGGTCAGCAGCACCGTATTCGCATCGACATGCTTATTCAGCGCCTGATAACGGGCATCTCGCGCCAGTTGTTCGATGCTCTCACCAGAGCCTGTCGGCAATGTGACATGCTCCACCACACAAGCCATACCGGCCTCTTTCGCCCAGGCTTCACATTGCGCCGCCCACGTATCGGCATTGGCACTCAGTCCATGATGCACATGCACCGCCTGACACGTCACCTCAGGATGCGCTTGTTGGTATCGCGCCAGTAAATGCAACAGCACACGCGAGTCCATACCGCCACTGAAGGCAAGCACAAAGCGAGAGGGAGAATAAGCACGCAGGACAGAATCTAACTGGGGGTACAACATGGCAGGCCATCCGACAGGCAAACAAACGAAGAGAGGAGCAGTATATCAAAAGCCGTATCTCACCCACAGCGCCGTGATTGTTGTTACCGCGAAACAACAGGCACAAAAAAGGCCAGCCGTGGCTGACCTTTTGGTGTTCATCTGCTGGCTATCAACAGTAGCCGTAGCTCATCAGACGCTCGTAACGACGCGCCAATAGCGCTTCGCTGTCCATCTGATCCAAATCCGCCAACGTGGTCAGGATCTGCTGCTTCAATGAGGCTGACATCGTCGCCACATCGCGGTGTGCACCACCCAATGGTTCTTCTACGATGTTGTCGATCAGCGACAATTCTTTCAGACGCTCAGCCGTCATACCCATGGCTTCTGCTGCCTGTGGGGCTTTATCCGAGTCACGCCATAGGATAGACGCACACCCTTCTGGTGAAATCACCGAGTAAGTGGAGTACTGCAGCATGTTCACACAGTCACCCACACCGATCGCCAATGCACCGCCTGAGCCGCCTTCGCCCACCACGTTACAAATCACCGGCACTGTCAGGCCAGCCATCGCTTTTAGGTTAGCCGCGATCGCTTCAGACTGACCACGCTCTTCCGCGCCCACACCCGGGTAAGCACCGGCGGTATCGATAAACGTGATGATTGGCATCTGGAAACGCTCTGCCATTTTCATCAGACGCAGGGCTTTGCGGTAACCTTCCGGCTTAGGCATGCCGAAGTTACGCAATACTTTTTCTTTGGTCTCACGGCCTTTTTGGTGACCGATCACCATCACAGGACGACCATCCAGACGCGCGATACCGCCAACCAGTGCCTTGTCATCAGCAAAAGCACGGTCGCCAGCCAATTCATCAAACTCTGTAAACATATGTTCGATGTAATCCAGCACGTACGGACGCTGTGGATGACGCGCCAGTTGGGCAACCTGCCAAGCACCTAAATCGTTAAAGATTTTTTTGGTTAGCTCTAGGCTCTTCTTTTCAAGTTGCTCAATTTCTTTATGTAAATCAACCGATTCAGAATCATCACGGCTAGATACATCACGCAATGCTTCAATTTTGGCTTCCAGCTCTGCAATCGGCTGTTCAAACTCAAGGAAGTTCAGGCTCATACCACTTCAATCCTTTTGCTCATAATCATTCATGTCAGCAATAACTATGGGCTTACTTAATTAAACTCAAGCTCGACCTGCTTCTCACCCAGTAATATTTTGAGATCTGAGATGAGTTGATCCGCAGGGGTGACACGCCATTCTGTCCCGAGGGTCAATTTGGCACGTGCGTTCGAGCGCTGATAATACACGTGAACAGGTACAGTACCTGCACGGTGCGGTTCCAGCACACGGCTGAAACGTTCAAAAAACTGTTGATCGATCTGTTCTTCTGTCACGGAAATCGCCAACCCTCGCAGGTGCTTTTCACGCGCATCAGAGATATCTAGCACTTCTCTGGCGGACATTTTAAGGCCCCCATTGAAATCATCAAAGCTGACCTGTCCGGTCACTACCACAATTCTATCTTTTTCAATCAGATCCAGGTAGCGATCCAGTGCTTCAGAATACAGCATGACCTCCATTCGACCAGAACGGTCATCCAGGGTCAACAGGCCAATGCGGGTTCCGCGCTTGGTGGTCATCACACGGGCGGCAATCACCAGGCCCGCCACACTCACCACTTTGTCACGCCCTGTCGGGTGCGCATCCTTCAAACGCCACGTGGTGTAGTGCTTCAGCTCTGACACATAAGCGTTGATCGGGTGGCCCGTCAGGTACAGACCCAGCGTCTCGCGCTCCCCTTCCAGCCAGACTTTCTCTGGCCATTCCGGGATATTGGCGTACTTGTGTTCTACCTCTTCCGGCGCATCCGTCAGTACCCCGAACATGTCGGTCTGACCAAAGGCTTCCGCCTGATGGTGCTGGCTGGCAGCGCGGATCGCATCGTCCAGCGTCGCCATCATCGCCGCACGGTTCGGGCCTAATCGGTCCATCGCGCCGGCTTTGATTAATTTTTCCAGTACGCGTTTATTGACTTTTTTGGTGTCAATTCGGGCACAGAAATCGAACAAGTCTTTAAAGTGGCCGCCTTTTTCGCGCGCCGCAATGATGTTCTCGATCGGGCCTTCACCGACCCCTTTCACCGCGCCGATACCGTACACAATCGCGCCGTTATCGTCCACGTTAAAGCGGTACAGGCCTTTGTTCACATCCGGCGGCAACAAGGTCAGCTTCATGCGCAGACACTCATCCACCAGACCGATGATCTTGTCGGTGTTATCCATATCGGCGGTCATTACCGCTGCCATGAATTCTGCCGGATAGTGCGCTTTTAACCACAGCGTTTGGTAAGACACCAGTGCGTAGGCAGCGGAGTGGGATTTGTTAAAGCCGTAGCCCGCAAACTTTTCCACCAAGTCGAAGATTTTCATCGCCAACTCGCCATCAACGCCATTGTTCACCGCACCCTCTTCAAAGGTGGCACGCTGCTTGGCCATTTCTTCCGGCTTTTTCTTACCCATCGCACGACGCAACATGTCGGCACCACCCAAGGTGTAACCGGACAGTACCTGTGCGATCTGCATAACCTGTTCCTGATACAGGATGATGCCATAGGTCGGATCGAGGATCTCTTTCAACGACTCGTGCTGCCACGTCGCATCCGGGTAAGAGATCTCTTCACGGCCGTGCTTACGGTCGATGAAGTTATCTACCATGCCTGACTGAAGCGGGCCCGGACGGAACAGGGCCACCAGTGCGATCATGTCTTCGAAACAGTCCGGCTGCAGACGCTTGATCAGATCTTTCATGCCGCGTGATTCGAGCTGGAATACCGCCGTCGATTCTGAACGTTGCAGCATGGCAAAGGACTTGGCGTCCGCCATTGGGATGGCCGCAATGTTCACCGGCTCCTTCCCTTCCGCTTCCAAGCGAGGGTTAATCATCCCTAACGCCCAGTCGATGATGGTCAGGGTACGCAGACCCAAGAAGTCGAACTTCACCAGACCGGCAGTTTCCACGTCGTTTTTATCGAACTGGGTGACCGGGTTGCCGCCCTCGGCATCACAGTACAGCGGCGCAAAATCGGTGATCGTGGTTGGCGAGATCACCACACCACCGGCGTGTTTACCGGCGTTACGGGTCACCCCTTCCAGAATACGACACATGTCGATCAGATCTTTGACCTCTTCATCAGAGTCATACATCTGCGGTAACTGTGGCTCAGCCTCAAAGGCTTTCGCCAGCGTCATCCCAGGCTCTGCCGGGATCAGTTTGGAAATACGGTCAACGAAACCATATGGGTGACCCAGTACACGGCCTACGTCGCGAATTACCGCTTTCGCCGCCATGGTACCGAACGTGATGATCTGTGATACCGCATCACGGCCGTACATTTCCGCCACGTGATCGATAACCTGATCACGCTTATCCATACAGAAGTCGATATCGAAATCGGGCATGGAGACACGTTCAGGGTTCAGGAATCGT
Organism: Photobacterium aphoticum; assembly: GCF_001029435.1. Taxonomy (GTDB): domain Bacteria; phylum Pseudomonadota; class Gammaproteobacteria; order Enterobacterales; family Vibrionaceae; genus Photobacterium; species Photobacterium aphoticum. The sequence continues at coordinate 35,133 of NZ_LDOV01000033.1, forward strand.
TCGAACAGCAGGTCAAATTCCAGCGGATCCAGATCGGTGATGTCCAAGGCATAAGCCACCAATGAACCGGCACCCGACCCTCGGCCCGGTCCTACCGGTACCCCGTTATCTTTCGACCACTGGATGAACTCCATCACGATCAGGAAGTAACCCGGGAAGCCCATCTGGTTGATCACTTTCAGCTCGACATCCAGACGCTCGTCGTATTCCGGACGGCGCTCTGCGCGCACCGCTTCATCCGGGAACAAAAACGCCAGACGACGTTCCAGACCTTCTTTGGACTTCTCTACCAGGAAGTCTTCGATGCTCATGTCACCAGTCGGGAAGTTAGGCAGGAAGTATTCCCCCAAACGCACCGTCACGTTACAACGTTTGGCGATTTCCACACTGTTTTCCAGCGCTTCAGGAATGTCGGCAAACAAGGCACACATTTCTTCTTCGCTGCGCAGATACTGTTGATTGCTGTACAGTTTCGGGCGGTTAGGATCAACCAGGGTGTAACCGTCATGGATAGACACGCGGATTTCGTGGGCATCAAATTGATCGGACGTCAAAAAGCGCACATCATTGGTGGCCACAACCGGCAAATCCGCATTCTCAGCCAATTCGATGGCAAAGTGCAGGTAAGCTTCTTCATCCGGACGGCCGGTACGTACCAGCTCCAGATAATAGGCATCCGGGAAATAGGTTTGATAAAACGCCACACATTTGTCGACCATCTGCTGGTTGCCTTTAAGCAAGGCTTTGCCGACATCACCGGTTTTGCCCCCAGAGAGCAAAATCAAGCCTTTGGCATGCTCCACCAGCCACGCTTTGTCCATCACAGGCATATGCTGTACATGGCCACGCTGGTAGGCTTTGGAGATCAACATGGTCAGGTTCTGGTAGCCTTCGTTATCGGCTGCCAGTACGGTCAGATCCCACAACTCATCCCCCATCTCTTCCGACATCACTTTGAAGTCGGCACCAATGATAGGTTTCATGCCTGCGCCGTGCGCCGCATAGTAAAACTTCACCAAACCACAAAGGTTAGTGAAATCGGTCAGTGCCATTGCAGGCATGCCCATGCCCGCCACGGTTTTAACCAGTGGGCCGACCTTGGAAAGGCCATCGACCATTGAGAAGTCACTGTGGACACGTAGATGAATAAAGCGAGGATCAGCCATGACTAACCAGTTTCTATGTGTGGGTAAAACAAAGAAGGTGATTATAGCCCAAAGCACTCTCGCTGTTGACTGTAATCACCTTCAATAGGGTATTTGCTGTGCGACAAAGTGTGTCACGGCGCAAAGGATGCTGACGACCGTTAGTCCAGTCCCAAAATGCGCTTCACCGGCTTAAAGCTCTTGCGGTGTTGCTCAATCGCACCGTGGGCTTCTAACGCCTCAAAATGTGCCTTGGTCGGGTAGCCTTTGTGCTTGGCAAAACCGTACTGTGGATACTGGGCATCCAGCTCATCCATTTCACGGTCGCGGGTCACTTTGGCCAAAATGGACGCGGCACTGATCTCTGCCACGCGCAAATCGCCCTTCACCACCGCTTGTGCGGCCATTGGCAATGCCGGGATCTTGTTGCCATCCACCAGCACGAAATCCGGCTGAATCGACAAACCGGCAACCGCACGCTGCATCGCCACCATGGTTGCCTGCAAAATGTTCAGCTCATCAATTTCTTCTGGCTCACAACGGCCCAGTGACCACGCCAATGCCTTCTCTTTGATTTCATCAAACAGCAGGTTGCGTTTTTTTTCACTCAGCTTCTTGGAATCGGTCAGCCCTTCAATCGGGTTGTTCGGATCCAAAATCACTGCGGCGGTCACGACCGCGCCCACCAACGGGCCACGACCGACTTCGTCGACGCCTGCAATGCAAGACGCAACCGGGTATTCAAACGGGGGAAATTCTGTTGCCATCGTTTTATCTACTTACAGATTGAGAGAGTGGCGGCCGGTTCTGACCGCCACGATGCGATATGTGGAGCTCGCGGCTTACTTACCGCCCTTTATTTACCAATCAGGGTCAGCACAGCTTGGGCGGCTTTTTTATCCGCATCGCATTTGATCAATTGGTGCAAACGGGTGAACTCAGCCATTAATGCCTGATTGTCCGCTTGGTACTCCGGCGCCAAGAAGCGGTTCACTTCACGGGCCAGATTCTCTGGGGTGCAGTCTTCTTGCAGCAATTCTGGCACCAATTCACGGTCGGCCAAAATATTGGCCAGTGACACGTATTTGGTTTTCAGCATGCGCTTGGCCAGCCACGCGGTCAGCGGTTTGACTTTATAACCCACCACCATCGGACGCTTCACCAGCATACATTCCAGTGCAACGGTGCCTGACGCCAGCAAGACCGCATCGGAGGCAATCATCACATTGCGCGCCGTGTCATCCACCAACACGAAGTCCAGCTCAGGGGCTGTTGCCTGCCACGCTTGCTCAAACTGGGTGCGGCGCTTTTGGTTCACCAAGGCCACCACAAAACCCAAATCCGGGTGTTGCTGTTTCAACAAGCGGCAGGTCTCAATGAATGGCGGAGCCAATAACTCCATCTCGCCACCCCGACTGCCCGGCAGCACGGCCAGCCAGCGTTTGCTGCTGTCTAGACCCAGCAGTTGCTGCGCGGCGTGCTGATCGGTTTCCAGCGGGATCGCATCTGCCATGGTATGGCCGATGAACTCACACGGGACATTGAATTTGTCGTAGAAGGCTTTTTCAAACGGCAGAAAGGCCAAGACCAGATTGGTCGCCGCTTCAATTTTGAAGATGCGTTTCTGACGCCATGCCCACACTGACGGGCTGACGTAATGCACGGTTTTGATCCCGGCATCTTTCAAATCACGCTCCAGGCGCAAGTTGAAGTCCGGCGCATCAATGCCGACAAACACATCCGGCGGGTTGTCCGTGAAATATTTGACCAGCTCGGCTTTCACCTTGAACAGGCGAGGCAAACGGCCCAGGACTTCCACAATCCCCATCACCGCCAACTCTTCCATGTCAAACAAGGTTTCACAGCCTTCGGCCTGCATGCGCGGGCCGGCAATGCCGACAAACTCCGCATCCGGATACTGCGCACGCACGGCTTGCATAAAACCGGCACCTAAAATATCGCCGGAGATCTCCCCGGCGACAATTCCTATACGAAGTGGCTTCGTCATATTAGCGAATGATTCCGCGTTCTGAGTTGTTAATCGCATCCAGGAAGCGACCCACTGACGGCCACTCTTCAGCCATCTCAGCCAGTACCGGCTTCACTTCTGCCAGCGTTTTACCCGAGCGGTACAGCTCTTTGTAAGCGCGACGCAGGGCATGCAGTTCCGGCTTTTCAAAACCGTTACGCTGCAGGCCAACCAGGTTCAGGCCAAACGGTGACGCGTGGTTACCTTGTGCCAGTACGTAAGGCGGTACGTCTTGTACCACCGCCGAACAACCACCGATGTAGCTATAAGCACCAACGGTACAGAACGGGTGAATGGCAGACAGTGCCATCACGCCGGCGTAATCGCCCACGGTCACATGGCCACCCAGAATCGAGTTATTGCCAATGTGAGTGTGGTTACCGATCACCACGTCGTGTGCCACGTGCGCGTTCACACACAGCAGGTTGTCGTTACCGACAATGGTCACGCCTTTGTCTTGTACCGTACCACGGTGGATCTGAACACTTTCACGGATCACGTTGCGATCGCCGATTTCTAGGCGAGTCGGTTCACCGTTGTATTTCTTGTCCTGACACTCTTCACCGATGATCGCGTAAGCAAATACACGGTTCTCATTACCCATGGTCGTTGGACCTTTGATCACAACGTGGGACATGATTTCGTTGCCTTCGCCGATCACGACATCTTTTGCGATGTAAGTAAACGGACCAACAGTGGTGTTAGCACCGATCACTACACCGTCTTCAATCACCGCTGACGGGTGGATTTGCGCAGTTTCGTGGATCATTAGAATTCTCGTCTTGCACATTTCAGCTCAGCAGAACACACCACTTGGTCGTCCACTTTTGCTACACCGTTAAACATCGCAATGCCACGGCGCTCTTTGAGGAATTCCACTTCGATGATCATCTGATCACCCGGGCCAACTGGCTTGCGGAATTTTGCGTTGTCGATACTTGCAAAGTAGTAAAGCTCATTTTCCGCCGGCGCACCAAATGTTTTGAATGCCAACAGGCCCGTTGCCTGTGCCATCGCTTCAAGGATCATTACGCCTGGGAACACGGGCATTTTAGGGAAATGGCCAGTGAATTGCGGTTCGTTGACCGACACGTTTTTAATCGCCGTCAGGGTTTTGCCTTCTTCATAATGGGTTACGCGATCAATCATCAGGAACGGGTAACGGTGAGGAAGAAGCTCTTGAATCTCGGTGATATTCAGCGTTTTATTTTCGCTAGTCAAAACTGAATTCCTGTCTAGTCAAATAGGGAAAAGGGCGTGTGCAAGCAACACGCAAAGCGGCCTCTCACGCGGGGGCCGCTTGCCACAAAGGCGCGATTATTCGCCTTTCTCGGTCAGTTGTTTTTCAACGGCTTTGAGACGTTTGTTCATCTCATCAATCTTCATCACGCGGGCTGCGGTCTTACGCCACTCACGGTTTGGCTGCAATGGAATACCTGAAGAGAACATACCTTTCTCTTCAATACTACGCATTACCATGCCCATACCGGTGATGGTCACGCCATCAGCAATTTCGATGTGGCCGTTCAGTACCGACGCACCGCCGATGATGCAGTATTTACCGATCTTAGTACTACCAGCAACAATTGTACCACCCGCCATCGCTGTACCATATCCGATCTGCACGTTGTGCGCGATTTGCATCTGGTTGTCGATAATCACATTATCTTCAATGATGGTGTCATCCAGCGCACCACGGTCAATGGTGGTACACGCGCCGATTTCCACACGGTTACCAATGCGTACGGTACCCAGCTGCGGGATCTTCACCCACTCGCCTTTCTCGTTCGCGTAACCAAAACCGTCAGCACCAATCACCGTGCTTGACTGAACCAGACACTGCTCACCCAGCACCACGTTGTGGTAGATGGTCACGTTTGCCCACAGTTTGGTGTTCGCACCAATCTCTGCGTTTTTACCGATGAAACAGCCCGCGCCAATTTGCACGTTGTCGCCCAGACGCACACCCGCTTCAATCACGGCATTGTGGCCAATTGACACGTTCTGACCCAACACAGCGGTAGGATCGATAAACGCAGACGGCGCAATATCGCTGGCCGCCGCTGGCGTGCTATCCAGCAACTGTGCCACGCGTGCGTAGCACACGTAAGGGTCATTCACGATCAACGCATTACCGGCGAAGTATTCTGCATCGCCCGCGCGTAGCATCACGGCAGAGGCTTTACATTCTGCCAGCATCTTGCGGTACTTACTGTCGGATAGGAAGGTGATTTGTCCTTCTCCCGCTTTCGCGGTACCAGCTAGAGAGTGGACTTCCACAGAGCCGTCACCACGTAGCTCTGCACCCAATTTATCTGCCAGTTCAGCAAGAGTAATCGCAGCCATTATTCACCTTTTTATCTATTCTTCTGTTAGTGCGGCCTATTGCCTACCAACCGGCAATGTGATCCACGTTGGCCGAATCTCATTCCGCTTGGTAAGACCAGTCAAATTTACCGGACACCAATATAAAACAAGTCGAAAGTATGGAGTTTACCAAAGTCCCCCCCATCCTTTCGACTTCTCTTTTGTGTTTCTCAATGAGAAAGGCGCTGACGCCTTATTTCACCGCAGAAATCACTTTAGACGATAGATCGTCTTTTGGATTTGCGTATAGTACGGCGTTCGCATCCACAACCAGATCATAGCCTTCACGCTTTGATACTTCCTGAATCGCAGTACGGATTTTCTTCACTAACTTCTGCTCTTCTTCTGCACCACGACGACGCTGATCTTCCTGAAGGGCTTTCGCTTTCAGTTTATAGTCTGATTCCAGTGCGGCCATTTCACGCTGTAGCTTGGTACGATCGCTCGCGCTCATTAGCTCGCCGTCACGCTTCATCTTATCGACTTTGGTTTTCATGCGGCTTTCAATGCCACGCAATTCGTCGATGCGATCTTTAAACTCTTTACGTAGCTTCTCAGCCACGTTGTAGCGCTGCGCCAATTGCTGCATCGCTTGACCCGTTGCCACATAACCCACTTTCTGCGCCGCTTCAGCCGCTTGCGCGTACATAGATGATGTCACAATCATTAGGCCAAGACCGGCCGCTTTAATCCACTGTTTCAAAGGTATCTCCTTAAATTTTTTAGAATGTTCGACCAATGGTGAAGGTAAAGAATTCTTCATCATCGCCTTCGTATTTCTTGATTGGCTTCGCCACCGAGAATACTAACGGCCCCATTGGTGACATCCACTGTAACGCGGCACCATAAGACGCTCGAATCAAAGAAGGATCAGAATAATCGTGAAGGTATTTACCGTCCGACTCACTCAAATCATATTCTGTATCCCACACGGTACCGGCATCCACAAAGAAGCTGGTACGAATTTGGTTACGGTATTCTTCCGATGCAAATGGCGTAGGTACAATCAGTTCCATACTTGCCAAGGCCACGGCGTTACCACCGGCCGCATCATCCGTACCGATCAACTCTGGGTTGTTACCGCCATTGGTGTAATCCAGGTACACCGCTTTTGGACCCACGGTGTTAGAACGGAAACCACGCAGAGTAGAGAAACCACCGGCATAGTAGTTCTCGTAAAACGGTAGCAACTGATCGCTGCCGTTATCGGTTGTACCATAACCGTTACCGTAGCCTAAGCGGCCACGCAGCAACAAGGTGTAATCCTGCTGCTCGGTGATCGGAATGTACTGACGCACATCGTATTGCGCTTTGAAGAACTGAGCATCAGAGCCCGGGATCGTCATGCGGAACGAGGCACGCTGATGGTTACCCGCCGTTGGGAAGTAACCACGGTTCAAGTTGTTTCGGGTCCACGAAATCGACCAGTTGAAGTCATCCAGCTCGATGGCATTGTCGCCACGGTTAAAGCCGTGGATCGCCTTGAATTTCTCGATCTGGTAGTACTCTTGGGTGTTCGAGATCTTGTTGTGATCGTAACCCAAACCAAATTCGAAGAAGTTCAGTTCATCAAACGGGAAGCCCCATGTCAGGCTCGCACCATAGCTTTGGTTGGTGTAGTCCGAGATGTTTGCATCAGAGGCTTCAAACTCGTTGTAGTACACCTTCCCGCCCAGACTGATACCGTCGAGCGTGAAGTATGGATCACGGTATTCCAAGCTCAGGTTCTTCTGGTAATCGTTCACCATGGCATTGATGCCGAAACGGTTACCGGTACCCAAGAAGTTATCCTGCTGGATACCCGCCTGGAAGCTGATGCCTGATTCGGTACCGTAGCCGACACCAAAGTTGATGTTACCGGCGTTGGCTTCTTTCACGGTGTATTTCAGATCAACCTGATCATCGCTGCCCGGCACACGCACTGTTTGTACGTCCACCGTTTCAAAGAAGCCGGTACGGTTCAAACGCTCTTTACCGCGCTCAACCATGCGAGAGTTCAGCCAGCTGCCTTCCATCTGACGCATTTCACGGCGCAACACTTCATCTTTGGTGGAGGTGTTACCGGAGAACGAAATATCACGCACGTAAATACGCTTGCCCGGCTCAACGTTCACGATCAGGGTTACTTCCTGATTCTCGTCGTCAAAGTCTGGCAGGGTGTTCACTTGCGGGTACGCATAACCCAGCTCGCCCAGCTTACGCTTCAGAGCTTCTTCCAGTGCCGTCACCTGCGCGCCGTTGTACACGTCGCCAGACTTGATGGTCACCAGGCTTTCCAGCTCGGTATCTTTGCCCAACAAGTTGCCGCGTAGCTGCACTTTCTCAACGTTGTACTGTTCGCCTTCGTTGATTTTCAGGGTGATGTACACGCCTTTCTTGTCCGGCGAGATCGCGACCTGTGTCGCGTCCAGACGGTACTTCAGGTAACCGTTGTTCAAATACATTGAACGCAGGGTTTCCAAGTCACCAGCCAGCACCTGCTTCTGGTACTTACGCTCACCAAAGAAGTTCCACCACGGCAAGTCATCTTGCAGGTTGAACTTATCCAGCAACTCTTCGTCCGTAAATACGGTGTTACCGACAAAGTTGATCTGCTCGATTTCAGCCGATACGCCTTCAGTAAACACGAACTTCAGGTCTGCACGGTTACGAGGCAATGGGGTCACCACCGCCTGTACAGATGCGTTGTATTTACCGACGCTGTAGTAGAAATCTTCCAACCCTTTTTCGATTTTACTCAGGGTCGTACGATCGAGGGATTCACCCACGCGAATGCGTGAGGCATCGAGGTTTTCTTTGAGCTGCTCTTCCTTGATAGCCTTGTTACCAGAAAAGGTAATGCTGGCAATCGTCGGGCGTTCCTGTACCGCAACAACCAAGGTGTTACCGTCACGGTAGACTTTGATGTCTTCAAAGTTGCCGGAGGCAAACAACGACTGGATCATTTCGGAGACATCGCGATCATCAATTGTATCACCCACCCTGACCGGCATTTTTAACAATGCCGCCCCCAGCGTCACACGCTGAAGGCCATCAAAGCGGATATCTTCCACTACAAATTGATCCGCACTATGCGCAACACTGCTTCCGAAAAGCAGGGATGCGACCAACAGTTTTTTCATCGCCATTACTGTTCTGATTATTCCTTGCTAAAACGCTCTTATTTAAAGGCGGGTAAAATCATTGAATAGCGCTACGGCCATTAACGCAACCAAAATGGCTGAGCCCACTCTAAAGCCTATTTCCTGAACGCGTTCAGAAACAGGACGACGTGTTACAGCTTCGATGGCGAAGAACATCAAATGTCCACCGTCCAGCACAGGAAGCGGTAATAAATTCACGATACCCAAGTTCACACTGATCAACGCCAAGAAGCCGAGGAATGACAAGATACCGATATCAGCGGTCATCCCTGCCCCTTTCGCGATGGAAATTGGGCCACTTAAGTTTTTCATTGCGACATCGCCGGTTACCAGCTTGGTCACCATATCAAAGGTGATGGTCACCAACTGCCAAGTGCGCTCTGCCGCTTTGCCAATGGCCTCTATCGGACCATATTGCAAATGGATCAAGTTCGCTTCCGGCCACGGGTCACGGGCCGATGCAAAACCGGCGTAACCAATCACCTCGCCATTGTCGAGGGTTTTCGCCGCTGGCGTCAACGGCAGTGAGACTGTCTCCTCACCGCGTTTTACCGTGATGGTCAGTGCCTGCTCTGGGTGTGAGCGAACACTATCCACCACTTGCTGCCACGTGGTCACGGGTTGGTCATCCACAGCCACAATCTTGTCATTTAACCGTAATCCCGCGCGAATTGCTGCTCCGTCTTCCACAAGTTGTGAAATGATTAGCGTAAATTTCGGGTAAAACGGGGTGATCCCCAATGTCGTCAGGACACGCTCGCTTTCCGGATCAAACGACCAATGAGCCAAATCCAGTGTGCGATCGACAATCATACCGCTTTGAGGGTCACGCGCAGTCAGTGACATGCTTTCATCGCCGATGTGGGAAATCATGGCCATGTTGACCGATTCCCAATCTGCAGTTTTGAGTCCCGATATGGATTTTAGTTCCATCCCCGGCACAATTCCTGCCTCAGCCGCAATCGATTGGGGAGCCACCTCGCCAATCACAGGCTTCACCGCCGGCAGACCGACCAGAAACACAATCCAGTAAGCAAAGATAGCAAACAAGAAGTTCGCGATAGGCCCCGCTGCGACAATCGCACTGCGCTGCCACAGTTTTTTGTTGTTGAACGCCATGTGACGACGCTCAGCCGGTACGGCTTCAACACGCTCGTCCAGCATTTTGACGTAGCCGCCCAGCGGGATCATGGCAATGGTGTATTCGGTGCCGTCTTTCCCGACTTTGCGCCACAAGGATTTACCAAAGCCAATCGAGAATTTCTCGACAAACACGCCACAACGGCGGGCAACCCAAAAATGGCCAAATTCATGGACGGCAATGAGGATCCCCAAGGCCAGTAAGAAAGCACCCAGGTTCCACAATAGTCCCATCATAGCGATACCTTTTGAATCAGGGTCTGAGCTGCAATACGTGCTAAGCGATCCAGCTCCAGCACGCCTGCCAAGTCCGTTGGCTCGGTCAGGTTGGCTTGCGCTAACACTTCGCTGTTAATGCGTGCGATGTCAGTGAAGCCCAGACGGTGGTCTAAAAATGCCGCAACAGCCATTTCATTCGCGGCGTTCAAGGTGGTGGTGGCCGCCTGACCACTATAACAAGCATCCATGGCTAATTTAAGGCAAGGATAACGGTTAAAATCTGGCTTAAGGAAGGTAAATTCGCCCACCTGGCTGAAATCTAACGGTGCAACACCGGCGTCTACCCTTTCAGGATAGGCCATGGCGCAGGCGATTGGCGTACGCATATCCGGCAAGCCCATCTGCGCAATCACAGAGCCGTCTTTGTATTGCACCATGGAGTGGATCACCGACTGTGGGTGAATGATCACGTCCATCTGCTCACGCGCCGCATTAAACAACCAGCGCGCTTCAATGTACTCTAAGCCTTTGTTCATCATGGTGGCGGAGTCGACCGAAATCTTTGGCCCCATCGACCAGTTCGGGTGGGCAATCGCCATCGCCGGCGTCACTGCCGCCAACTCGGCCACGTCGGTGTAACGGAACGGGCCGCCTGAGCCAGTCAGCAAGATTTTGCTAACGCCCGCACCCGCCAAGTCGCAGTAACCCATCTGGCGCTGCACGTCGGCTGGCAGGCTTTGGAAGATCGCGTTGTGCTCGCTGTCCACCGGCAGCAATTCCGCGCCGTATTCACGACAGGCGTCGATAAACATCTGGCCTGACATCACCAAGGCTTCTTTGTTTGCCAACAGAATGCGCTTACCGGTTTTCACCGCCGCCATGGTTGGCAGCAAGCCGGCTGCACCCACAATGGCAGCCATCACGGTATCCACTTCGTCCAGCGCGGCAACGTGGCACATGCCCGCTTCACCGGCTAACACTTCGGTAGCGATCTGGTGCTGCTTGAGCATCGCGGCCAATTCCAGCGCCGCACTTTCCGACGCCATCGCGGCATACTTTGGCTGCCACTGCTGGCAAAGCTCAAACATTTTCTGGCTATTGCTGCCTGCCGCCAAGGCGACAACTTCAAACAAATCCGGGTTCTGAGCGGCTACGGCCAGCGTGCTACTTCCGATTGAACCTGTTGCACCAAGAATCGTTAACTTACGCATACTATCACTTAACAAAACAATTTTTTCATCAGACCATAAGATCATGGCAGCCCTGCCGGGGTTCTACCAGTCAGTCATGACCGGCAGTCCCGACAGGGCACAAGAAAAGCGAGGGAGGATCAGACCAACCACAAATACAGTAGGGCGAACACAGGCAGGGCAGCCGTCAGGCTATCAATGCGGTCAAGGACACCACCGTGTCCCGGCAAAATGTGGCTGCTGTCTTTAATGCCAGACACACGCTTGAACATACTTTCAACCAAGTCGCCCAATACCGAAGCCACGACAGTCACTACGGCAATCAGCAACAAGCTGCCGGCGCTGTGGAAAGGAATGTCCATCAATGCCGCACCACCCCATGTCACCACCACGGCCAGCAAGGCACCGCCCACTAAACCTTCAACGGTCTTGTTCGGGCTTACCGCTGGGGCCATTTTGTGTTTACCAAAACGTTTACCGGAGAAATACGCACCGGTATCGGCCGCCCAAACCAATAGGCAGACCAGCAATACCAACTTGGCACCGTGATAAGGAGAGTCGAGGTAATGCACCGCGCGGAGCATCAGCACGCTCCAGAAGAATGGGATTAAGGTCAGTAAACCGAACAGGTATTTTAGAGGAGAGATCCCTGACCACCATGTGGCGCTGCGTGGGTAGGTAATCGCCAATGCCGATGCGATAAGCCACCAGACACCGCCGGTCATCAGCATGGTGTGGTGTGACGTCGCCAGCGTCGACAAGGCTTGTGGATCCGTTGGCATGAACCAGAGCGAAGCCGCTAAGCTAACAACAGGGACAATCATCGCGGCAACGCGTGATTTGGCCTCAACAAATTGTGTCCACTCCCAGAACCCAATCAGGGTAATTGCGGCTAATGCGGCAATAAACGCAGGAAAAGGTAGAAAGAAAATTCCTGCAATAACTAGGGGAGCGAGGATGACTGCGGTGATAATACGTTGCTTAAGCAAACTGCGTCCTCTCGATTTTTCTTCTGTTGCCGGTCAGAAGCACAGCTCTAACCAGAGTGTTGCCATTCCAGACAAACAGCAAAAAAGGCATCAAGACCAAGGTCAGATGCCCCAAAATAAATAATCCCACAACGTCATGACTGACGGGGTATTAATGTTCTAATAATGCTTGAATTTGCTCGCCCGTACAGCCAAAACGGCGTTCGCGGTTAACAAACCAGGCGACAGCTTGGGCAAAGCTAGCCTCATCGAAATCCGGCCAGTGCTGCTCAGTGAAATACAACTCTGCATAAGCGGCTTGCCATAGCATGAAGTTACTGATGCGGCATTCGCCACTGGTGCGGATCAACAAATCTACATCAGGGAGATCGGCTGTGGTTAAGCCTGCAGCCAGCATGTCTTCCGTAATGTCAGAGGCGGTTAAGCCTTGCTCGGCCACTTGTTGGGCCAGGCGTTTGGTCGCTTGTAGGATATCCCACTGGCCACCGTAGTTCGCCGCAACATTGAGTACCATGCCGGTATTGTCGGCGGTCAGTGCTTCAGCTTCCGCAATTTTCTGCTGTAAGCGAGAACTGAAACGAGCGGTATCACCAATAATGCGCAAACGGATATTATTCTTGTGCAGACGCTTCACTTCGCGACCCAGTACTGTCATGAAGAGCTCCATCAATAGGGAAACTTCAGCTTCAGGACGGCGCCAGTTTTCACTACTGAACGCAAACAAGGTCACCACCTTAATCCCTAGGCGGTTCGCTGTAGAAACGGCTTTACGTACAGCTTCTACACCGGCTTTGTGGCCAAACACTCGAGGCTTGCCTTTGGCTTTTGCCCACCGACCGTTTCCATCCATAATGATGGCAACATGTTTAGGTAAGCTCTCCGCGCAAAGTGCAGAATCGATCGTATCTGCCATACCTCTCCCTCAAAAAAAAGCGCTGTGCTGCACGCACAGCGCCCTGAATCTCATTAAGCTTTTAGCACGGTAAGGCGAACCTTACACTTCCATTAGCTCTTTTTCTTTCACTTCTAGGATAACGTCGATTTCCTTCACTGCTGCATCAGTCAGTTTCTGGATGTCGTCCTGTGCACGACGATCGTCATCTTCAGAGATTTCTTTGTCTTTTAGCAGACCTTTCAGGTCGCTGTTCGCGTCACGACGGATGTTACGGATAGCAACACGGCCCTGCTCCGCTTCTGCACGTACGATCTTAACAAGATCGCGACGACGCTCTTCTGTTAGCGGTGGCAATGGAACGCGAATAACGGTACCGGTAGACATTGGGTTTAGGCCAAGGTCAGACATCATGATCGCTTTTTCGATTTTTGGCGTTAGCTCTTTATCGAATACAGTGATTGCCAGTGTACGTGCATCTTCTGCTACCACGTTTGCAAGCTGCTTAAGTGGCGTGTTTGCGCCATAGTACTCAACGTAGATAGTGTCAAGTAGGCTTGGGTGTGCACGGCCAGTACGTACTTTAGCCAGCTGGTTTTTTAGCGCTTCAACGCTTTTGCCCATGCGCTCCTGCGCATCTTGTTTAATTGTATTAATCACGATAAATACCCTTAATCATTCGGTAAATGCGGGATAGGATCCCGTTTAGAGCCCGCCAATGAGGCCGGCTCTACAAAACTTAGTTTGCGATCAGCGTGCCTTCTTGCTCACCCATCACCACGCGGCGAAGTGAGCCAGGCTTGTTCATGTTGAACACGCGAATAGGCATACCATGGTCACGAGCCAAGGTAAATGCTGCAAGGTCCATTACCTTCAGTTCTTTTTCAAGAACATCTTGATAGCTAAGCTTATCATAAAGCGTTGCGTCTGGGTTTTTAACTGGATCTTCTGTGAACACGCCATCAACTTTCGTTGCTTTTAGTACCACGTCCGCTTCGATCTCGATACCGCGTAGACACGCTGCAGAGTCCGTCGTGAAGAATGGGTTACCGGTACCTGCAGAGAAAATCACTACACGACCTTGGCGAAGCTGACTGATCGCGTCTGCCCAGTTGTAGTTATCACACACGCCGTTTAGCGGAATTGCAGACATCACTCGAGCGTTCACATAGGCACGGTGTAGCGCATCACGCATTGCCAAACCGTTCATTACGGTTGCTAGCATACCCATGTGGTCGCCCACAACTCGGTTCATACCTGCTTCTGCCAGGCCAGCACCGCGGAACAAGTTACCGCCACCGATAACCAGGCCTACCTGTACACCGAGTTCAATCAATTCTTTGATTTCTTGAGCCATACGGTCAAGAACTTGTGCGTCAATACCAAAACCTTCACTGCCCTGCAGTGCTTCCCCACTGAGTTTAAGCAGAATACGTTGATAAGTCGGTTTAGGATTTGTGGTCATTAGTGATACCTTCCAGGCTTACTTTAGGATATGGAGTTGTAAAAAGACCGCAGCCTAGGCCACGGTCTTCTGAGAGCAATTCGCTAAGGATTAACCTTTCTGCGCAAGTGCTACTTCTTCAGCAAAGCTTAGGCCTGCTTGTTTCTCGATACCTTCACCAACTTCTAGGCGAACGAAAGTAGAAACAGAAGCGCCAGCTTCTTTAAGTACGTCACCAACAGTTTTCTTAGGTTCCATGATGAATGGCTGACCAGTTAGAGAAACTTCGCCAGTGAACTTCTTCATGCGGCCTTCAACCATCTTCTCAGCGATTTCTTGAGGCTTGCCTTCGTTCATCGCGATCTCAACCTGAACTTCGCGCTCTTTAGCAACAACTTCAGCTGGAACGTCAGATGGGTTTACGTATTCTGGCTTAGAAGCAGCTACGTGCATAGCGATGTGCTTCAGAGTTTCTGCGTCGCCGTTACCAGCAACAACTACACCGATACGCTCGCCGTGACGGTAAGTAGCAACCTGCTCACCTGCAACGTACTGTACGCGACGGATAGAGATGTTCTCACCGATCTTAGATACAAGAGCAACACGTGCTTCTTCGAAGTGAGCTTGAAGTGCTTCGATCTCAACTTTGTTTGCTACAGCGTATTCTGCAACTTCAGTTGCGAATGCAACGAAGTTACCGTCTTTAGCAACGAAGTCTGTCTGGCAGTTAACTTCTAGAAGTGCAGTTACACCTTGACCTTCTTTAATGAAGATTGCGCCTTCAGCAGCTACGTTGCCTGCTTTCTTAGCAGCTTTAGCAGCACCGCTCTTACGCATGTTTTCGATCGCTAGCTCGATGTCAGCGTTCGCTTCAACAAGCGCTTTTTTACATTCCATCATGCCTGCGCCAGTACGTTCACGCAGTTCTTTAACTAGGGCAGCTGTAACTGTTGCCATTGTTATATCCTCAGTTTTGAATACTTGGTGTAAAAATCAGGGGCCATGATCGGCCCCTGGTAACCATTCTTAGTTTACACAAGGTAACTTAAGATGCTCGAAGGAGCCGGCTATTATTCAGCTTCTACGAAACCGTCTTGCTCAGCTTGAGCAACGATGTCTTGGTTACGAGCTTCAGTTACAGTTTGAGCTACAGCACCAGTGTAAAGCTGGATTGCACGGATTGCGTCATCGTTACCTGGGATAACGAAGTCAACGCCGTCTGGGTTAGAGTTAGTATCTACTACTGCAAATACTGGGATACCCAGGTTGTTAGCTTCTTTAATTGCAATGTGCTCGTGATCAGCATCGATTACGAACATAGCGTCTGGTAGGCCGCCCATGTTCTTGATACCGCCAAGAGACTTCTCAAGCTTTTCCATTTCACGAGTGCGCATTAGCGCTTCTTTCTTGGTTAGCTTGTCGAAAGTACCGTCAGTAGACTGAACTTCAAGATCTTTTAGACGCTTGATTGACTGGCGAACAGTTTTCCAGTTAGTCAGCATACCACCCAACCAACGGTTGTTTACGTAGTACTGATCACAGCTTACTGCTGCTTCTTTGATTGATTCGCTGGCTGCACGCTTAGTACCAACGAAAAGTACTTTACCTTTGCGAGCTGCAATCTTGTTGATTTCAGCTAGCGCTTCGTTGAACATTGGTACAGTTTGCTCAAGGTTGATGATGTGTACGCGGTTACGAGCACCGAAGATGAATGGCTTCATCTTTGGGTTCCAGTAACGAGTTTGGTGACCAAAGTGTACACCAGCCTTAAGCATGTCGCGCATTGATACAGTTGCCATTGAATATTCCTCTATGGGGTTAGGCGTCCACATATCCCACCTTACCGACCCGTACAACCTCGCGAAAGATTGCCGAGCACCCCGGAAGATGTGCCGATATGTGTGAGTGATTAATAAAAGTTTAGTTGTAATATGAATAACTGAATCGAAACCCAATTACCCAATTACGGCGCGCTTTATACCATATTTCGTTAACTGAAATCCAGTCCAATTCGTTGCACACAGATCAAACCCAGTTTCCATCTTGCGCCCTCACTGTTACCATATAAGCAAGATAAAACCGTCAATGCAGAGAAGATTGAATGAGCATCAAGATCAAAACGGCTGAAGAAATTGAAAAAATGCGCGCTGCGGGTCGTTTGGCAGCTGAAGTGCTGGAAATGATTGAACCGCACATCAAAGAGGGCGTGACGACGGAAGAGCTAAACAAAATCTGTCACGAGTTTACCCTAGAGAAAGGGGCTTACTCCGCACCGCTTGATTATCACGGCTTCCCGAAATCTATCTGTACCTCGATCAACCACATCATTTGTCACGGTATTCCGGCTGAGCAAGATGAGATGGGCAGCCACGGCATGACCAAGCCAGCTGTACTGAAGAACGGTGACATCATCAACGTCGATATCACAGTGATCATCCCGAACGATCCAAACGCCGATCTGAGCGTGCGTCCGGAAGGTTACCACGGTGATACCTCTAAGATGTTCTTCGTAGGCGAAGTATCTCCAGCTGACAAACGTCTGTGCCGCGTGACCCAAGATGCCCTTTACGAAGGTATGCGTCAGGTGAAACCAGGTGCAACCGTGGGTGATATCGGTACCGCGATTGAAAAATTCATCAAAGCCAACAACAAGAAAAACCCACTACAGAAATACTCTATCGTGAAAGATTTCTGTGGCCACGGCATTGGTTTTGAGTTCCACGAAGAGCCACAAGTGGTGCACTACCGCAACAGCGACCGCACCAAGCTAAAAGCCGGCATGTGTTTCACCATCGAGCCGATGATCAACGCGGGCCGCTTTGGCTGTACCGTAGATTCAGCGGATGACTGGACGGTGTACACCGCAGATGGCAAGAAATCGGCGCAGTACGAGCACACCATCGTTGTAACAGACACCGGTTGTGAAGTATTGACCCTGCGCAGCGACGACACCATTCCTCGTCACATGCACAACTAAGACTGCGTTCACGCAACCTCCTTCTAAAGCCGGCAGCCGTTGCCGGCTTTTTTTTGCTCGATGGCTCCCAAGCTGACGGAACCGTGTTAGGGTTATAGCACGCGTTTATGATTCTGCACGGACAGCTATGAGCACACCGACGACCCTCGATTCGACCGCCCTCTCCGACCCGTTTGCCCCCGAGCAACTGCGTGAGGCGCTTGACCATTTCAGCCTGGTTCAGAAAAGCCAATTTCTGGCCCATATTCCTATTGCCCAATTAGTCGAAGCCCGCGCCCACTATATTGATCGTTTATTAGAACGGTTATGGCAGCATTTCGGCCTCGACCAGCACCCGACGCTGGCGTTGGTGGCGGTCGGCGGCTACGGGCGCGGTGAGCTGCATCCGCTCTCGGACGTCGATATCTTGGTTCTCAGCCTGGAGCCAGTCGATGAGCCGACCGGCACCCTGATCAGCACCTTCCTGACCTTGTTGTGGGATCTCAAGCTGGATGTCGGCCACAGTGTACGCACCTTAGACGAATGCATTGAGATCGGCATGCGCGATCTCACCGTCGCCACCAATTTACAAGAAGCCCGCTGGCTGTGTGGCCATCACGACACCTTCCTGCAATTGGAAGAGCGTCTGAACGACGGTAACTTCTGGCCGAGTGACACCTTTTTTCAGGCCAAAATGGACGAGCAAAAAGCCCGCCATGCCCGTTACCATGACACCACCTATAACCTTGAGCCGGACATCAAATCGAGCCCGGGCGGCCTGCGTGACATTCATACCCTCAGTTGGATCGCCCGTCGCCATTTCGGGGCCACCAGCTTGCTGGAAATGAGCCGCTTTGGGTTTCTGACGGATGCGGAATACCGGGAGTTGGTGGAATGTCAGGACTCGCTGTGGCGCATCCGTTTTGCCCTGCACAGTGAGCTGCGTCGCTACGATAACCGCCTGACCTTTGGTCATCAGGCCTCGGTGGCCGAACTGCTGGGTTATACCGGTGAAGGCAACCGACCGGTAGAAACCATGATGAAAGATTTCTACCGCACCCTGCGCCGCGTGGCTGAGCTGAACAAAATGCTGCTGCAATTGTTTGATCAGGCCATTCTCAACAAAGGTGCCGCCCCTGATCCGATTGAGCTGGATGACGACTTCCAACTGCGTGGC
Organism: Photobacterium aphoticum; assembly: GCF_001029435.1. Lineage (GTDB taxonomy): Bacteria > Pseudomonadota > Gammaproteobacteria > Enterobacterales > Vibrionaceae > Photobacterium > Photobacterium aphoticum. Next base: position 53,824 of record NZ_LDOV01000033.1, read on the forward strand.
ACCCTCATCGAAGCCACGAAACCCGCATTGTTTCAGGCCCGTCCGGAAACCATTCTCGACATGTTCCTGCACATTGCCCGTAATGCTGAGATTGAAGGCATTGCCGCGCCGACCTTGCGTCAACTGCGCACGGCCCGCCGTCGCCTGAATCGCTTTTTGGTCGATATTCCGGAAGCGCGGGAAAAATTCATGCAGCTGGTTCGCCAGCCCAACTGTTTGCAGCGCGCGTTTCGTCTGATGCACCGCCACGGCGTACTGTCGACCTACCTGCCGCAATGGAGCCAGATCGTCGGCCAGATGCAGTTTGATCTGTTCCATGTCTACACCGTCGATGAGCACACGGTGCGCTTGGTCAAAAACCTCAACAAGTTCAACGATACCGCCAACCGCGACCGTCACCCGATCTGCTGTGAGGTCTACCCGCGCGTCAGCAAGAAAGAGATTTTGATCCTGGCGGCCATTTTCCATGACATTGCCAAAGGCCGAGGGGGCGATCACTCCGAACTGGGCGGGGTCGATGCCTATGATTTCTGTTTGCAACATGGCCTGTCCAAACCGGAAGCCAATTTGGTCAAATGGCTGGTCAATCAGCACTTGCTGATGTCCGTAACCGCGCAACGCCGTGATATTTACGATCCGGAAGTGATCACCGCCTTTGCCAAAGAAGTGCGCGATGAAGAGCGTCTTGACCACCTGATCTGCCTCACGGTGGCAGACATCTGTGCGACCAACCAGGAGTTGTGGAACAGCTGGAAACGCACCTTGCTGGCCGAGTTGTATTACTCCACCCAAAAAGCCCTGCGCCGTGGACTGGAAAACCCGCCCGATATGCGCGAGCGTATTCGCCACAACCAGCACATGGCCTCCGCCTTATTGCGCAGTGAAGGCTTTACGCCACGTGACATCGAAGTGTTATGGCAGCGCTTTAAGGCCGATTACTTCCTGCGTCACACCCACAAACAAATCGCCTGGCATGCCTCGGCAATACTCACCCATGACGATCACGATAAACCGCTGATCCTGCTCAGTGAAAAACCGACCCGTGGCGGCACAGAAGTGTTTGTGTACTGCAAAGACAAAGCCAAGCTGTTTGCCGTGGTAGTGTCGGAGCTGGATAAGAAAAACCTCAGCGTGCATGATGCACAGGTCATGACCAGCAAAGACGGTTATGCGCTGGATACCTTCATGGTGCTTGACCCGTCCGGCAAAGCCCTGAGCGAAAACCGCCACCCGAGCGTGCGCCGCGCGTTAGTCAGTGCCCTGACCCACATGAAGTCTGAACGCAAGAAAAAACGCGCGCCGCACAAGTTGCAGCATTTCAATGTGAAAACCACAGTGGACTTCCTGCCGACCAAATCCGGCAAGAAGACCATGATTGAGTTGGTCGCGTTAGACATGCCGGGGCTACTGGCCCGGGTCGGCTCGGTGTTTGCCCGTCAGGGGATCAGCTTACAAGCCGCGAAAATCACCACCATTGGAGAGCGAGCGGAAGACTTTTTCATTGTCACCAATAGCACCGGTGAACAACTCAATGAAGAGCAGCAGGTGCAACTGCGAGAAGCGCTGATCAGTCGTCTCGACAAGGATAAAAACACCGACAAGGGCAAGGACAGCAAAAAAGACGGCAAGAAATAACCTGCCATCAAGCAGTAGCTAAAACAACAACAGCAGTAACGAAAAAGTACCGTGTCGTAAAAACACAAAAGGCGAGCCACTTCACGAGCTCGCCTTTTCTTTATCTGCTCATGGGGCATGAGCTAATGGCTTAGGACACAATCACGCCGCCGACGGGGTCGCCCAGGTTTGCACCCACGGCATCACCACTTCCAGCGCATCAAAGTTTACGCAGGCATCCACATCTAACCGTGGGGCAAGCGGCTTGGCCTGCAGTTCAAGCAGTAAGCGTTCAAACTGACGACCGGCGCCACAATAGCGTTCCTCGCCGTAACTGGAATCGCCCATCCCCACCACACCAAAGCGCAGGTTAGGCACTTGCGGCAAGGTGTCTTCCAACGCTTGGAACATGGGCAAGGCATTCTCCGGGATCTCCCCTTGCCCGGTGGTTGACGTGATCACCAGCGCAATATCCTGTTGGTACTGGAGAAACTCTTCCGAAGTCGGGATATCAAACACGGTGACTTCATGGCCTTCACCATTCAGATAATCGGCCACTGCGTGGGCCACATCTTCTGCCCCGCCGTATACCGATCCCACAAAAATACCGATTTTAGCCATATCAACTCCCTCTTGATGACATGCAATAATCATAGTCTTTATACGGCGCAAGAACCGCGACCGATGATCCGTTTTATTATTCCACTGCTAAACTCATTTATACGCTTTTTACTGTAAGGACACAGGATGCAGCATATTCGGGTTTTTGATTCTTTACGCGGAATAATGGCGCTGTGGGTGGCTCTGGTACATACCCTGATGAGCGTCGGCATTTATATCCCCGCCTCCATCAATAAAATCGTTAATGTGACCTATGCCGTCGATGTCTTTATTATTTTAAGCGGCTTTGTGATTTTTGCATTACTGCATTATAGCCAAGAAAACTACCGGGGATTTATTACGCGGCGCGCCTTTCGTCTTTTTCCGGCGTACCTTGTGGCGCTGGCGATTTCCGCCCTCACCCTGTCTTGGCAAATTGACCTTTGGAGCACCTTTGCGACGGAGGGGCGCTATTGGACAGGGCGTGCGATGACACTGACAGATACACAGAATGATTTCACCGCGCACCTGCTGACCCATCTGGTTCTGCTGCAAGGGCTGTTCAATGGATTACTGCCATCCAGCGATTTTACATTTTTAGAGCCGGCCTGGAGTTTGTCTCTTGAGTGGCAGTTTTATTTATTGGCGCCAGTTATTTTTGTTGCTGCCCAACAAAGGAAATTACGCACGCTGTGCTTACTCGCTTTATTTTCAGCCGCCCTATATGGCGCACCGGGCAGTGGTTTCCTGTCTAATCAAATCCATTATTTCCTTGTGGGTATTTTGTCTTTTTATTTGTACCTCTTTATTCAAAAGCACCAATTAACCGTGATTCCTGTCTATTTATTGTTTGTCTGCTTAACGCTCAAAAATATTCCCATGGCGACCTGGTTCTTATTCTTTTCGATGGCGACGTTCTCCAATCCTTTGTTCTCACGACTCAAGCGTTTTTTTGAGCTCGGCGTGTTTCATTATATTGGTCAACGTTCCTACTCCATTTATGTCTTCCACACGTTATTGATTTACCCTGCCTTTTTACTCGTCGGAGACATTTCAACCCTCGCTGGAAAAATAACGGTGATCGCCCTCACCATGCTCTTCACCCTCATCACTTCCCACTTCACCTATCAGTTCATTGAACTGCCCGGCATACAACTCGGGCGTAAGCTTGCCAAAAAGATGCAGCAACCTACGCCCGTTCCCAGTGGTTAAATGTTGTCAGCGGGCACCAACAGTGACGGTGCCCAGTCAAAGGCGGCCATCACGCGCTGCCAGGTATCATCCACCGAGGCGCGAATATCTAACGTCTCGCCTGTCACTGGGTGCGCCAGTTGCAAACGCGAGGCATGCAGCATCAGACGATGACAGTCAAAATTGTCACGGAACATACGGTTATGACGACCGTCACCGTGGTTCACATCGCCAATGATGTGGTGGCTCAAATGGTGCATATGACGACGCAACTGGTGCTTACGGCCGGTTTCCGGCTGCATTTCTACCAAGGTGTAACGACTGGTCGCATAGCGTCCCACCGGAATGGCGGTTTCGACTTTGGCCAGCGGCGCGTACGCGGTAACTGCAGGCTGCGCCTCTTTGTCCTGAGCTGCGCGTTTATCGGCAATTTTGTCCAGCTCTTCTTTGAGCGGGTAATCCAATACTGCCGCTTCCTTCACCCAGCCACGCACGACGGCATGGTAGGTTTTCTTCACATCACGACCGGCAAACTTTGGCATCATCAGGGCAGCAGTTTCACTCGACAAAGCAAACAACAACACCCCGGAGGTCGGGCGATCTAACCGATGGAGCGGAAACACATGCTGACCGATCTGATCGCGCAGCGTCTGCATCACAAAACGGGTTTCGTGACGGTCTAACCACGAACGGTGTACCAACATGCCAGCGGGTTTATTGACGGCCACTAAATGCGCGTCACGGTATAAGATCTCCAGTTCCACAGGCTGTGCCTGTTCCACTGTCTGGTCGAGATCGTTAGGGATTTCATTGGCCATAAATTTACTGCTCAAATAACTGATCAATTTCACGGGTCACAGCCAGTACACTATCGCACCCCGCCTGCATTTTCATCGCTTCTTCAATATAGGGCGAAATGGAAAAAGCGGCCGGTAACGGCAACTGTGCCTGTACGAGCTGCCCCATTTTCGGAATAAAAATCCACTGCAACCATTGCGTGCATGACAAGGTATCAATGGCAAAAGGTTCTGTGCTCTGTAACGCGGCGCGACTTGGCGGCGTGGTTTCCCACAGATCATGCGCCTGCATCACCGCTTCCAGTTGTGCCAGCAATTGCTGACATTGGCGGTATCGATCCACCGTCTTCTCCCTTTCGGTTCTCATTCATTGGCTGTCGGCGCCTCTTGGGTCTGATTTAAAACAGATGACCGCAGCATGTGGCGACGGAGCATACCACCTTGCAGACCATCTCCCAACCCGGCCGATGCGCGGGCATGGCTTCACGCGGAAAGATCGTTATATACTGAAGCCCTGAAGTAAGGAGCAAAGAGACTGCCCATGGAGACATTTCACACGCTGACCCAGTTGCTTGACAACGCGGGCTGCCAATACCAAATTTACGATTTAGGTCGCCGCGTTAACGCGATCGATATCGACCAATTCAAAGCGGTTGAAGACAATCGCCAGCCGTATCCATGGCCTCTGCAACAACATGCCAACCTGTCCATTGCGTTCTGGCAAGCAGATCAAGCGCCGTGGATCTGGTTTCTGCGCCTGCCCCTGGATGAACGCGGCCTGTTGAAACAAGCGGCCGTCGGTGGCTTTATTCAATATGTGATTGAAGCGATGGGTGCGACACTGAACCGTACACCGACAGAAGCGGAACAAGAGAAACTCGCGGCCAACCCGTTCACCTTCAAACCCAACGACGACAAGATGGCGATGTTCCACGCTCAGTTGCGCCAGCAATTGCACTTGCCAGCCAGTCACTACTACGAGCATGCGCAGCATTACCTCACGGGCACATTAGGTTGGGAGCAATGGCAAGGCGTGGGTCTGCAAGGCTTGGCCGATGTGTGCGCACGCCTGAAGCAAGAAAACAACACCACATTGGTGCGCAAAGCCATTAATCATCTGCCGATGACTCCGCTGTATGCACTGTTAGGCTGCTTGGAGCATTGCACCCTGCCAGAAAGCCTGACGCAGCGTATGGTTGAACGTCTGAACGATGAACAAGCGGTAGAAACACCGGATCTGTTTTTGTTGGCGGCCTTAGTCCGAGCCTTGTCCGGCGCACCGACAGCCACATTGCGTGATACCCTGAAAAAGGTATTAAGCACACCGTCACTGTGCCACCCGGAATTACTGGTGGCGATTGCGGGGCGTTGCTGGAATGGCTTGGCGGACAATGACATGGCCAGCCTGTTTTTACTTCGCTTGGCACAAACCCAAGATCAAACGCTGTTTAATCAGCTGTTTGCGGATTTGGTGATGCTGCCGGTCCTGCGTGGGATCATGTTGCAAGTGCTACATGGTCAGGCCAGCCCGGAATTAATGACGGCCATCGCACGTCTGCAACAACAGACCCACAATAAGCCAGCCTAAACCCCGTGTCAGCCCGTCGCTGCTTATCCTCTTGTCAGGCACGGGCTCACACAGACACGCGTCTGGTGACACTGACCGTCAGCGCATGCAATAAAAGGAAAACATCTCGACATGGAAAACCTGTTCGGCATTTTACTGTTAGCCATTGCGGGCTACCTGTTCTGGCAACAGCGACGACAAACGGAGCTTGCACAAGCCTTTATCCATCAACGCTGTCAGCAGATGGGTCTGCAACTGCTAAATACCGCCCGTGGCGCCCATCAATGGCGTGATGCGCAAGGCCGCTGGTATTGGCATACCTTATATTGGTTCGAATTTTCCGCCGATGGGATTGATGCCTATCAAGGGCATTTGGTGATGCGCGGCTTTCGACCAGCCAGTTGGCATATTCCGCCACATCGCATGCCGGAGTGATCATCGACACAGAGGGGCTTAAGCTGCGTGGCGAATAAAAACAAAGAGGAAGAAAGAAGAGACGGGCGTGAGGTGTTTTAGGCCCATAAAAGAACGGGCGCAACTTGCGTTGCGCCCTTAGGTCTTACATGCAGCAATCCCGCTACGATGGTGCTCCCTGCATCATTCCGTTGACAGCTGACATCCTTCAGCATCGTCCTTTTTTACTTCATCCTGAAGTGTTCCATTGGCCTTCCTGACCCGTCAGTGCATCCTGTCCTGACTCTCTTCGACCTTCCTGGCGGTGTCCCTGACTTCCTTCTTCCTGAAGTGGTCCTTGTGTCATCCTGACGCGTAAACATCCTGTTTACTGCTTAGCCGTTCCTCGGCCATCCCTTCACAGTCCATGTTCGATATACCATCCTAGTACACCGGTCTCATCCTGAGACTCCCCACATCCTTGGGGCTTTCCTGTTCCGTTCCGTCAGTTCCTTCCGACACCAATAAGATTACGCTTTTCCCTCGCAGAAAAAAGACAGAAAAAGAAAACTTTTTCACATCTTGTCATTACCACTCACATCACACATACACAAAACCTTTTAAAACAGAGCTTTACATGATTAAAGAGAGAAATATCAGTAGTTAAAAGAGAGAATATCCCACACGCTTGTGAGAGATCTCGCACAAGCCATCGGGACAGATGGGATATCACACTAAAAAGGGCGTAATACGCAGAATAAAAAGAGGAGACAAAAAGCACACAAATAGTGCACTACAGCCGCAAAAAGTGGGAAATAAAACAGGGGGTACGAGATGCGAGATGCGAGATGCGAGATGCGAGATGCGAGATGCGAGATGCGAGATGCGAGATGCGAGATGCGAGAAAATAGCCCGATAAAAGAACGGGCGCAACATCCGTTGCGCCCTTAGGTCTTACATGCAGCTATCCCGCTACGATGGCGCTCCCTGCCTGACATCCCTGCATGAATCTGTG
>NZ_LDOV01000034.1 GCF_001029435.1 Photobacterium aphoticum
GGTACGAGGAGCGAGTAAGGGCAAAGAGCCCAGGCTATGGACCTGTGGACCTATGGACCTATGGACCTATGGACCTATGGACCTATGGACCTATGGACCTATGGACCTATGGACCTATGGACCTATGGACAGGATTTCAGATCGAACAATGAATACAAGCAATTTCGTTTTTGCTCTTACCATTGGATCTTAATGGCCTCTCTTAACACGTATTTTATTTTCTGCTTTCCGTTCTTACTCAAATCTCGTCCCTCGGCGCGCAGCATGACTCGCCCCTGCTCTATCCCCATAGAACCTCAGGACCATAGTGCCGCTTTTGTCTTTGCTTTTCCGCTCTTACTCGGATCTCATCCCTCGACGCGCAGCATGACTCGTCCCTGCTCTATCCCCATATACAAAAACGGAGCCCTGAGGCTCCGTTTGATTTTGCGTTAGGTCAACACAGTGCCTTATGGCATCGCGTCGAACTCTTCGCCTTCTTTTTCTACCGGCGTTGGCATCAAGTGTTCACGCTTGATACCCAGCTTCAGCGCTAGCGCAGATGCCACGTAGATAGACGAGTACGTACCCACGGTAATACCGATCAGCAAGGCTGTCGCGAAACCGTGGATCATGCTGCCGCCTTTCAGGAACAGTGCGATAACCACGAACAAGGTCGTTGCTGAGGTGATCAGCGTACGGCTCAGCGTTTGCGTGATAGAGCTGTTCAACACTTCCGTAGCATCTTCACGGCGCATGCGCAGGAAGTTTTCACGGATACGGTCGAACACCACGATGGTATCGTTGAGCGAGTAACCGACAACGGTCAGCAATGCCGCCACGATAGTCAGGTCGATCTCAATCTGTGTGAACGAGAAGATACCGATCGTGATGATCACGTCGTGTGCCAGTGCCAATACCGCACCTGCCGCCAGACGCCATTCAAAACGAATAGAGACATACAGCAAAATACACAGCAGTGAGACAAGAATCGCTAGACCACCGGCTTCTGCCAGCTCGTCACCCACGTTCGGGCCAACGAATTCGATACGACGCATTTCAACGGTTTGGCCTGTGCCTTCTTTCAATGCCGCGATGATCTGGTTACCCAAATCTTCACTTTTCACATTTTCACGAGGCTGCAGACGGACCATTACGTCACGGGCTGTACCGAAGTTCTGTACAATCGCATCACCAAAACCGGCGGCTTCTAAAGACTCACGGATTTTCGGCAGATCAGCGGGCTCTTCAAAGCCTACTTCAATCAACGTACCGCCCGTAAAGTCGAGGCCCCAGTTCAGCTTCTGTGTGGTCACAGTACCGATCGCCAGGATGATCATAATGGCAGAAAGGACGAATGCCCCTTTCGACCAGCGCATAAAATCGACCGTTTTATCCGCTTTCATTAATTCAAACATGTCAGCGTCTCCTTAGATCGATAGCTTGTCAACGCGCTTACCGCCGTACACTAGGTTAACCAGCGCACGAGTACCGATAATGGCAGTGAACATCGAAGTGATAATACCGATAGACAATGTCACGGCGAAGCCTTTCACCGCACCTGTACCCACGGCAAACAGAATGATTGCGGTGATCAGAGTGGTGATGTTCGCATCGGCAATAGTACTGAAGGCGTTCGCGTAACCTTGCTGGATCGCATGCTGTGGGCTGCGACCTTCACGCAATTCTTCACGAATACGCTCGAAAATCAGTACGTTTGCATCGACTGCCATACCCACGGTCAATACGATACCGGCAATACCCGGTAGCGTCATGGTCGCGCCAGGGATCATCGACATCACACCAATGATTAACACCAGGTTCATCATCAGTGCCACGTTGGCAAACAGACCAAATCGACGGTAGTAGAACAGGGTAAACAACATAACGGCTAACATGCCCCACATCATTGCCTGTAGACCCATGTCGATGTTCTGCTGACCCATAGATGGACCGATGGTACGCTCTTCTACAATAGAGATAGGCGCAATCAGTGCACCGGCACGCAGTAGCAATGCCAGGTTGTGCGCTTCTGCTTGTGAATCAATACCGGTAATACGGAAGTTACGACCCAGCGCCGTTTGAATGGTCGCCTGGTTGATCACTTCTTCGTGTTTTTCCAGAATCACTTTACCGCTTTCTTCACGCTTACCGCTGTCTTTATATTCGGTAAAGACTGTCGCCATCAGCTTACCCACGTTGTTACGTGAGAAGGCTGTCATCTTGCTACCACCTTCGCTGTCTAGCGAGATGTTAACCTGTGGACGACCGTATTCATCAGCACTTGAGCTTGCATCAGTGATATGAGAACCCGCTAGGATCACACGTTTTTTCAGTACCACAGGTACCTCATCACGGGTGTATTTCACTTCGCTGCCAGCCGGTACACGACCTGCTGCGGCGGCGCCTAGGTCGGCATTGCTGTCGACTTCACGGAATTCCAGTGTCGCTGTTGCACCCAAGATTTCTTTCGCACGCGCGGTATCCTGAACACCTGGTAGTTCCACCACGATGCGGTTTGCACCCTGACGCTGTACCAGTGGCTCAGCCACACCTAATTCATTCACACGATTACGTAAAATGGTGATGTTCTGATCCACAGCGTAGTTGCGGATCTCTTGCAAACGGGCATCGGTGAATGTCGCAGAAAGCACATTGTTGCGCTTCTCGACGAAAATCATGTCTGGATGAAGTTTTTCCAGCGCTTTTTCTGCTTCGTTAAGCTGCTCAGCATCGCGCAGACGCACTTCAACGGCATCTTTGGTTTTGCTGATCGCACCGTAACGAATTTTGGCTTCACGGAGTTCAGTACGGAAAGTTTCTTCCTGCTGACTCAGTAGTTTTTCCATCGCAGCATCCATGTCCACTTCCATCAGGAAGTGCACCCCACCACGAAGGTCAAGACCCAGTTTCATTGGAGATGCGCCAATTGACTGCAGCCATTTCGGCGTAGACGGCGCCAAGTTCAGAGCAACAACGAATTTATCGCCCAGCTCTTCATTAAGAATATCGCGGGCACTGATCTGGGTATCAGTGTCGTTGAATCGGACCAGTACAGTACCGTTTTCGAAAGCGACAGATTTGTAGGAAATGTTGTTTTGTTTTAAATCTTCGGTGACGGCATCCAACGTCGACATATCTGCCGAGGCGCCACGCGCCCCGGAGATTTGTATCGCTGGATCTTCACCGTAAACATTGGGAAGTGCATAAAGCAAACCGATGATCAGTGTGAACACCACCATCAGATTCTTCCACAAGGGATAACGGTTTAGCACTGCTGTGATCCTTCAAAGCAAATTGTTACAGAGACTTCATTGTGCCTTTTGGCAAAACGGCAGAAACGAAGTCTTTCTTGATAGTAACTTCAGTTGTGTCATTTAACGCGATAACAATGTAGTCATTTTCTTCTGAAACTTTCGTGATTTTACCCACTAGACCGCCATTAGTTAGCACTTCGTCCCCTTTGCCCATAGAAGACATCAGGTTCTTGTGATCTTTAACGCGTTTCGCTTGTGGACGGTAAATCATGAAATAGAAAATGACCGCGAATAGGCCTAGCATGATGAAAAGCTGCATGCCGCCGCCTTGTGGTGCACCTTCTGCTGCTGCGTGTGCTTGAGAAATCAGACTCATTTACTAACGTCCTCGATTATTGATTATCATTTAATGGTGGAACTTCACGGTTACGACGCGCGTAGAATTCTTCTACAAATGCATCGAAACGATCTTCGTCAATCGCCTTGCGGATACTTTCCATCAAACGCTGGTAGTAACGCAAGTTGTGGATTGTGTTCAATCGCGCACCAAGGATTTCATTACACTTATCTAAGTGATACAGATACGCCTTCGTATAGTTTCGACAAGTGTAACAGTCACAGTGCGGATCGAGAGGGGTTGTATCTGTTTTATGTTTCGCATTACGGATCTTGATCACACCACCAGTCACAAATAGGTGACCATTACGGGCATTTCGGGTCGGCATTACGCAGTCGAACATGTCGATACCACGGCGAACACCTTCCACCAAATCTTCTGGTTTACCCACACCCATCAGGTAACGTGGCTTATCTACCGGCAATTGTGGACATGTGTGTTCAAGAATGCGGTGCATGTCTTCTTTTGGCTCACCAACAGCCAGACCGCCAACGGCGTAGCCGTCAAAACCGATCTTCGTCAGGCCATCTACAGACACATCACGTAGGTCTTCATATACACCACCTTGGACGATACCAAAAAGGGCATTTTTGTTACCAAGTTTGTCAAAGTGGTTACGGCTACGCTGTGCCCAACGCAAAGACATCTCCATTGACTGCTTCGCTTCATCGTGTGTCGCCGGGTATGGCGTACACTCGTCGAAGATCATCACAACGTCAGAGCCTAGGTCGTACTGGATTTCCATTGACTTTTCTGCGTCCATGAAAATCTTGTCACCGTTTACAGGGTTACGGAAGTGCACACCCTCTTCAGTGATTTTACGCATTGCACCCAAACTAAATACCTGGAAGCCGCCTGAATCGGTCAGGATAGGACCTTGCCAGTTCATGAAATCATGCAAGTCACCGTGCATTTTCATCACTTCCTGACCAGGACGTAGCCACAAGTGGAACGTGTTACCTAGCAGGATCTGTGCGCCGGTCTCTTTCACTTCTTCCGGCGTCATGCCTTTTACCGTACCGTAAGTACCCACTGGCATGAACGCAGGCGTTTCTACCGTACCGCGTTCAAACTGCAGACGACCACGACGGGCACGTCCTTGCGTTTTATCTAATTCAAATTTCACAAAGCCTCCAACAGCCAGAGAAACAATCTGACATCTCCTCCCCAAGCAACCGCGCTCAGGGAGACTGCTTGCACCTGGGCACAATACTCAGGGCAAATAACGACCAATAAACGCCTCAATGAAGACACATCTATCGGTTCTTTTTCCGCTAGGTATAAAGCCTAGTGGAAGAATCATAAGGACGCGGAAAACGCCAATGCGCTTTTCCCCGCCCCCTAAAAAACACAAAGGCTGCATTTTAGCAAATGCAGCCTTAAGTCTCACTGAATTTAATCCCGTAATTGGTGATTAATTCGTCTGGCGAGTGATGAACATGGAATCACCGTAACTGAAGAAACGGTATTGGTTTTCAACCGCTTGCAGGTACGCGTTCATGGTGTGGTCGTAACCGGCAAAAGCACTCACCAACATGATCAACGTCGATTCAGGTAGGTGGAAGTTGGTGATCAACACGTCCACCAGCTGGAACTGGTAGCCCGGGAAGATAAAGATCTCGGTATCACCAAAGAATGGCTTCAATTCTGTGCCCTTTTTCAGGGCATCTTGCGCGGCACTTTCCAGTGAGCGTACAGACGTTGTACCCACTGCCACCACACGGCCCCCGTTGGCTTTGGTGGTGTTAATCGCTTCCACGACTTCTGCCGGTACTTCGACGTATTCCGCATGCATGTGGTGATCATGAATATTGTCCACACGCACTGGCTGGAAGGTACCCGCCCCCACGTGCAGGGTCACAAACGCAAAGTTCACGCCTTTTTCTTTCAGCGCTGCCATCAGGGCATCATCAAAGTGCAGACCTGCCGTTGGCGCCGCAACCGCACCCGGCTTGGCGTTGTACACGGTTTGGTAGCGCTCTTTATCTGCGTCTTCATCAGGACGGTCGATGTAAGGTGGCAACGGCATGTGGCCCACATCTTCCAGAATTTCCAGCACGGTTTTGTCGCTGTTAAAGCGGATTTCAAACAGCGCATCATGACGGGCAACCATTTCCGCCTGATATTCACCTTGCTCACCCAACAACAATTCATTGCCCGGCTTCGGTGCTTTTGACGCACGTACGTGGGCTAGGATTGTTTTGTCATCCACCATGCGCTCAACCAGCACTTCAATTTTACCGCCTGAGGCTTTTTGGCCGAACAGACGCGCAGGGATCACGCGGGTATTGTTGAATACCAACAGATCGCCGGCCTGGACAAGATCCAGGACATCTTTGAAGCTTTTATGCGCTAACTCACCAGTATTACCGGTCAGTTGCAGCAAGCGGCTCGCAGTACGCTCAGGTTGTGGATAACGAGCAATCAGCTCATCAGGAAGGTCAAAATGAAAATCAGAAACTTGCATCGTTAGGGCCCTAAATTACAGCAAGCAGGTAGTATAGGCTGCCACACTGCAAGATCAAGCAAAGATCACCTGACCGGGCCCGATGCAAGAATCTGCGATTAACGACGGCGACGTAAGTGCGCCAATCCACTCAAAAACAGTAATGATAGCCAGCCCATCAGGCCGCCGCTGTCACCGTCACTCCAGCCATCAGGGAACACAATGATGTCCTCCCCGGCACCGCTGTAATCAGACAAAAACGGATCCACGCTGAATGTCGAGGCTTGATCAGGCAGCGCCCCGACATTCGATTCAATCCACTCCAGATAGGTCGCGGTTTCGGTGTACACCCCCGGTAAACGACCAGCACAGCCTTCACCAAAGCTGACTAACCCGACAAGACGCAAACCAAAATCACTGTCCGCAATGGCTTGTGGATCCTGCCACACCAGCGGGCCACCAGAATCACCAAAACAGCTGTCACGGGCTAAATCCGGCGCCACAGAACCGGCACAGACATAAATGGGGTAATCCAACACATTGATGTTAGCCCCCCACAATTGATCACAACGGGTATCCGGCACGCCAGATAGCAAGGTTTGCCGTAAGCGGGTTGACCCCGAACTGGTGGTACTCGGCTCAGTACTGCCCCACCCTGACACTAAGAGATTCGCCACACGTTCGGCATTATCGACCCAGCCATTGGCAAAATCATCATCCACCCGCGCTTGGTCTGCATCGGTGGCGATAGCAATCGGCATGGCTTCTTCAGGCAGCGGATCGCGCAAGTGCAAAATCGCAATGTCATTGGCAAAGCGGGAGGAGTTATAGGAGGGATGCAAAATCACGCGGTTAACTGACACGGCAGTGCTGCGGCTGGCATTGAAGATACTGGTGATCCCGCCCCACACCATGACATCTTCCGGTAACACGGTTTGCGTGCCGTTTCGCATACAATGCGCCGCCGTGATCACCACATCCTGACGGACTACCACACCACCACAAATAAAGGTGCGCTCATCACCATTGTCATCACGAAAGGTCATATTGATGTAGGCTTGCCACGGCAGCTCGCCCCCTTCCGATTCAATCCCCCCGATGATCCGAGGTTCTATCACCGGTTCTTCAGCACTGGCTGTGAACGGTAACCATGCAGACCAACAGAGCAAAATAAACAACAGCTTAGGCATATCTTTATTCCTATATGGCATGTTATTTATTAAGTATATTGCAGATTCTTAAAGTTAACATTTGAGAAACAAGTGAGACACGACAAAATAACTTGTCGATTATTTGACTGGGGTCATAGGTTGTGGCGATAGGATTCGCTACATTCAAAAGGTAAGCAGCGCACGATTAGAAAGAATGATGAAGCCTGCAGGTGCGGGCAGTAAGGAGGCTGATATGTTTACCGTTGCTGATATGATGACCCCTCACCCGTATACCCTGAGCGCATCCCACACCTTGGCTGATGCGAAATACCTGATGGATAAACACCATATCCATCACATTCCGATCACTGATAAAGACAATGCATTAGTTGGCCTGATCAGCCAGCGAGACATTCTGGCGGCGCAAGAATCCAGCCTAGAGCGCCTGTCCACCAGCCCTATGATCACCGCCCTTGATATCCCTTTAGGCAACACCATGCACCGTGATTTACGCAGTGTGAGTCCGCAGGCCGGTTTAAAAGACGCCGCCCTCTATATGCAAAAACACCGCATCGGTTGCTTACCTATTGTGAGCCACAATGAACTGGTGGGGATCATCACAGATACCGATTTCGTTTCTATCGCGATAAACTTATTGGAGATCCAAGAAGAGGTAGAGCCGGACGAATATGAGAGCGAAGAGTTTTAAACCAGATTGTACACATCCACCGGCAGCCAGAAAGTCACTCGCATGAACTTTCTGGCTCACCTGCATGTGGCAAAGCACTGCAACAGCCACCTGATGGGCAATTTACTGGGGGATTTCGTGCGCGGCGATCCGTATCGTCAGTACAGTACCCCCGTCGCCAATGGCATCGCCCTGCACCGCTTTGTCGACAGCTATATTGATGCGCTGCCTGCTGTTGTGGCGTGCCGAACCCATTTTACGCCAGACACACGCCGAGTCAGTGGGATCGCACTCGATATACTTTGGGATCACTTTCTGGCCAAGCATTGGGCGCAGTATGATCCGTCCCCGCTGCCGCGCTTCGTTAATGACGCCGAGCTCGCGTTTCACCGCTTTGATGAATCGCCCCCCGACACCTTTACCGCCATGATGACCCGCATGTGGCAGCAACAGTGGTTGTTGCAATACCAGCATGCCGACACCATCACGCTGGCATTAACACGCATGGCACAACGGCGCCCACGTTTGCACCAACTGGCGGCATGTCCGGCGGTGATCCACCAGCACTATCACACCTTTGAGCAGGCCTTTCATCGCATTTACCCGCAAGTTCAGCACGCAGCGCTGCACTTCAGTCAGCAGCAACCCTCGGCCAATACAACGAAACCGTGACTTTTTGGAAACATCGCCTTTATAAATACATGCGTTTATAACGCGTTATTGTAGATAGTGAGGACTGGCGCCGTGCTTTCAGGCGGAGCAGCATCCACATTGAGGCGGCTGAAGTGAATTTCACAGCCAATCAAACGGGTGCTGGTCGACTGGTTGGGGAAGATTTGGAAATGAAACGGGGCTTGGCTGTCTAAGTGAGATTCAAGGAAATAAATCGCCCGCTCGGTCTCGGTTTTGTAATTGAGCTTGGTCATCTTATGCCGCAGGGCATCCACCAGCGAGTCGGTCTGAATATCAAAACGAAAGGTAATTTTTTCGCACACCAGCTCTTTATCTGCTTTTGGCGTGCGGTAATCGCTGATCGTCGGTGCTTTTGGCAATACCTGCAACGTCACCGTCCATGGGGAGGCATTTTTCACTTTGGCCACTTTTGCCCGCCAGTGATGGGTCTCAGCCAGCGTCGGCAAGCTGATAAGCGCCAGCAATAAACAACTGATTTTTTGCATGCTTCACTGACCCCAATGCCCTATCCTGCGCAAGAATAAGCTGTCAGGCCACCTGCTGCTGTACAGGTATATCACCGAATAGACACCCACTCTTTACGATAACGCATTGAATTAAACCATATTATCGGCTGAGTTTGGCAAGTTCCTGACAAACTTGGTCAGTAACTGATGCATTAGCGAGACACTTCACACCCATATGCAATCAATGCTACTTTTTCTCACTCACCTTATTGATAACTCAGACAAATGAGCAAATAAAAGGAGCGCACACCGGCGCTCCTTTAGATTATCTAAATAAAGGGATTGGCTAGAACTGATCTTCTTCGGTCGACCCGGTCAATGCGGTCACCGATGAATTCCCGCCCTGAATGGTGTTGGTCATCTTATCAAAGTAACCGGTTCCCACTTCCTGCTGATGCGCCACAAAGGTGTAGCCTTTTTCTGCCGCTTCAAACTCAGGACGCTGCACTTTCTCTACATAGTGGCGCATGCCCTCACCTTGCGCATACGCATGCGCCAGTTCAAACATGTTGAACCACATGTTGTGGATCCCCGCCAGCGTAATGAACTGGTACTTATAGCCCATGTCCGACAGTTCTTGCTGGAACTTGGCAATGGTCTCGGCATCCAAATTCTTCTCCCAGTTGAATGATGGCGAGCAGTTGTACGCCAACAGCTGATCCGGGTATTGCGCATGAATCGCTTCGGCAAACTTACGGGCTTCTTCCAGACACGGTGTGGCCGTTTCACACCAAATCAGATCCGCATACGGCGCGTACGCCAAGCCACGGGCAATGGCCTGATCAATCCCAGCACGCACACGGTAGAAACCTTCGGAAGTACGCTCACCGACAATGAAGTCTTTATCGTATGGGTCACAATCTGAAGTCAGCAGATCAGCCGCGTTGGCATCGGTACGGGCAATCACCAATGTGGTGGTTCCAGCTACGTCAGCCGCCAAGCGGGCTGCCACCAGCTTTTGTACGGCTTCTTGCGTTGGCACCAAGACCTTACCGCCCATGTGACCACATTTTTTCACCGAGGCCAGCTGATCTTCAAAGTGCACCCCTGCTGCACCGGCATCAATCATGTTGCGCATCAGTTCATAGGCATTTAACACCCCACCAAAGCCGGCTTCGGCATCCGCCACAATCGGCAGGAAGTAATCCGTCCCTTCTTCCGGTGAGCCGCCGTTGGCCCACTGGATCTGATCTGCCCGGCGGAACGAGTTATTAATACGGGTGACCACAGCAGGTACCGAGTCCACCGGATAGAGCGATTGGTCCGGGTACATGGTTGAGGCGGTATTGTTATCTGCCGCCACCTGCCAGCCTGACAAATAAATGGCTTCAATACCGGCTTTGGCTTGTTGCACCGCCTGACCACCCGTCAGGGCACCGAGGCAGTTCACATAGCCTTTTTTCGCGCCGCCATTGACCAGATCCCACAGCTTATCGGCACCACGCTGAGCGATGGTATTGGCAGGAGCAAACGAGCCGCGCAAGTTAATCACTTCCTCGGCAGTGTAAGTACGCTTAACGTGTTTCCAACGTGGGTTTTCAGCCCAGTCTTTTTCCAATGCTTCGATTTGTTGTTGGCGAGTCAATGTCATCGTGATGTCCCTCGTGTCATTCGGCGATAAACCGATCCGTCTGTCATTATTGGATTAAACGCATTGCTTTCCTGCCCACTCAGCGCCACATGTGGTGTCGTCACCCGAACATGCAGCGGCGGCGGGCGGTGTACTTTTGCTTTTGTTGTTCTGTTCACGCGGCACTTTACAACCAGGCCGAGTGTCTGTGCTGTTAAGGCAAATATTCGTAGCCCGGCAAAGTCAGGAAGTTAACCAGCTCATCACTGGTGGTCAGGCGCAACATCATGGCAGCGGCTTCTTCATAACGTCCGCCGTCAAACGTGGCCTGTCCCAACTCTTCGACTAAGACTTCCATCTCTTCATTGAGCATCTGTTCAAACAAGGCCGCTGTGACCACTTGGCCGTTGCTCAAGGTCTTGCCGTGTTTGATCCATTGCCAAATGGAGGCGCGGGAAATTTCTGCGGTGGCGGCATCTTCCATCAGGCCATAAATGGGCACACACCCGTTGCCGTTGATCCACGCTTCAATGTATTGCACCGCCACACGAATGTTATGTCGCATGCCCTCTTCGGTACGCTCCCCATCACACGGTGCCAGCAATTCGGCAGCGGTAATGGGCGCATCCGCCTGGCGGTCAATATCGAGCTGATTAGCACACTCCCCCAATACCTCATCAAATACCGCTCGCGCCGTACCGGCTAACCCAGGGTGTGCCACCCATGTGCCATCATGCCCATTGGTGGCTTCCAACGATTTGTCGGTTTGGATTTTATTCAGCACCCACGCGTTACGTTCTGGATCTTTGGAGGGAATGAAAGCCGCCATGCCGCCCATGGCAAACGCGCCACGGCGGTGACAGGTTTTCACCAACAAGCGGGAATAGGCATTCAGGAACGGTTTTTCCATGGTCACCACTTGGCGATCAGGCAAAATGCGATCCGGGTGATTTCGCAGGGTTTTGATATAACTGAAGATGTAATCCCAACGGCCACAGTTCAGACCCACAATGTGCTCTTTAAGGCTATGAAGGATTTCATCCATCTCAAACACGGCAGGCAGTGTCTCAATCAGCACCGTGGCTTTGATGGTACCTCGTGCCAAACCAAACTCATCTTCTGCAAAACTGAACACCTCACTCCACCATGCCGCTTCTTGATGCGCCTGCAATTTCGGCAAGTAGAAGTAGGGGCCGCTGCCTTTTTCCAGCAACGCTTTGTGGTTGTGATAGAAGTACAGCGCGAAATCAAGCAAGCACCCCGGGATAGGCTCTCCCTGCCACAGCAGATGTTTTTCCGGTAAATGCAACCCTCGCACACGGCAAATCAATACCGCCGGGTCGTCATTTAGCACATATTGCTTACCGGTTTCCGGTTGGGTGTAGGCAATGGTGCCATTGACTGCATCGCGCAGATTACGTTGACCGTCCAGTACCGCCGGCCAGGCGGGAGCAAAGGAATCTTCAAAGTCAGCCATGAACACTTTCACATCTGCGTTCAGGGCATTGATCACCATTTTGCGCTCAACAGGGCCGGTAATTTCCACGCGACGATCCTGCAGATCCGCCGGGATCGACTGGATTTTCCATTCACTGTCACGAATCGCCTGCGTCTCGGGTAAAAAGTCCGGTAACGCGCCTTCATCAATACGCTGCTGACGGGCTTCACGCGCGGCTAATAAAGCGGGGACGCGACCGGCAAAACGCTGCACCAATCGCTCGACAAACAAGAAGGCATCATCGGTGAGGATCTCAGCCTGCTCCGCATTGAGCGGGGTCTGTAATGATAATTTCACTTCATGGCTCGACGGATGTCTGTCCATTCTGCTTAGCTCCCTTAAGACTGTAAATTAATCACGACTTTCAGGTGACTGTTCACACTATTCCCGAACGATTACCGCCACCCATGACGCTAAAACATGGCCAACACGTTGCCGTAGCAGAGGGGTAATTGCAAATGCACACCCGCTGATAAACCACGA
This sequence comes from Photobacterium aphoticum, assembly GCF_001029435.1. Lineage (GTDB taxonomy): Bacteria > Pseudomonadota > Gammaproteobacteria > Enterobacterales > Vibrionaceae > Photobacterium > Photobacterium aphoticum. Next base: position 12,669 of record NZ_LDOV01000034.1, read on the forward strand.
GCAAAAACAACAAAAACAAACAAATTCAGATAATTAGCAATATCCCATGGAGATTGCAAAACACTGTATTGCCAGCCATTTCAGTCAAATTGTCGTTTTTTCATTTTTCCTGCCTCAAAACACAAAAAATGTAATGACTTACGAAATTTAATTACCAAATACACGCATTCAAACACATGTATAAAATTGCGTTTCAAACAGCAGGCAAATAAAGACTGGTATAGGAATGGTTAAAAAACAAACACTCATTGTGTGCTTATGGCCATTTTTATACAGAAAAGGCATATAACGAGAGGTAGATCGCGCTGTTTATTTGCGGGGAGAAATAGAATAAATCAACAAAATGCCGCCCATTCACCGGGACGTGAAAATGATTAAATACTACTCTATGTAATTTAAGCGGGATAATGTGCCAAATACTCACTTGAGCATTTGGCACCGTGTCAGAGTGACGAAAGAAAGGCTTACAACAGGCCTTCTACAATAGTGGCAAGTTGATGAAATGTCCGCGTTCGACTGGAGGTTGGACGCCACACCAAACCGATTTCACGGTACGCTTCTTCCTGACCTGGCGGCTCAACCACCACCAAATTCTGGTTATGCAACAGACCGTGATCGATCGCCATTTGTGGGATAAACGTCGTCCCCAATCCGTTCGCCACCATTTGTACCAGGGTATGTAAACTGGTCGCCGTAAACGGATTTATCTTTTCTTTGCTGGTTAAGCGGCATGCCGACACCGCGTGATCAGTCAGACAGTGTTCTTTTTCTAGCAAGAACACAGACTCATCCGGCAGATCAGCATATCGTAGCGGCACAGTCACCTTATCCACCTGATTTTTACTGATCACCATCTTGAACGCATCACGGCCGACCACTTGGCTGTGCATACCGTTAATTTCAACCGGCAACGCCAGGATTAAGACATCCATTTCGCCTTTACGCAGCGCCGCGAGTAAATTGGTAGTGGTGTCTTCGCGCAAGAGCAGGTTCAGTTTCGGGTAACAACGGTTCACCTCTTGCACGAGATCGCACAATAAGAAAGGCGCAATGGTCGGGATACACCCCACCCTGAGCTGGCCTTCCATGCCGTCCCCTTGGCAATTGCCCAATTCCATTAGATCCTGACTGCGTGCCAACAGCTCTCGGCTGCGGCTCACCACGTCTTCACCGGTGGAGGTAAAGACCAGTGATTTGTTATCACGTTCGATTAATTGGCACCCCATGAGCTCTTCGAGGTTCTGTACCCCCGAGCTCAACGTGGACTGGCTCACAAAACATTTCTTTGCGGCTTCGCCAAAATGCCGGGTTTCAAATAAAGTAACTAAGTAGTGAAGCTGTTTGAGTGAAGGAAATTTGGTCATCGTATTTTTCGATTGTATCAATCTATTTATTCCGCTTTTTTCAATCTACCAGTTTCGCTATAGTTTGTCTCGTCCCAAGCATCGAGCTTATCGGAGCTGATAAGCATTAACGAATTTTTAGGAGCGCCATCATGGTACTAGTAGGTCGTCAAGCACCAGATTTTACTGCTGCAGCTGTTCTAGGTAACGGTGAAATTGTTGAGAACTTCAACTTTGCAGAATTCACAAAAGGTAAAAAAGCGGTAGTTTTCTTCTACCCACTAGACTTCACTTTCGTATGTCCTTCAGAGCTAATCGCTTTCGACAAGCGTTTTGAAGACTTCCAAGCGAAAGGCGTAGAAGTGATTGGTGTTTCTATCGACTCTCAGTTCTCTCACAACGCATGGCGTAACACAGCTGTTGAGAACGGCGGTATCGGCCAAGTGAAATACCCACTTGTTGCTGACGTGAAACACGAAATCTGTAAAGCGTACGATGTAGAGCACCCAGAAGCAGGCGTTGCATTCCGTGGCTCTTTCCTAATCGACGAAGACGGCATGGTTCGTCACCAGGTAGTTAACGACCTTCCACTAGGCCGTAACATCGACGAAATGCTACGCATGGTTGATGCACTAAACTTCCACCAGAAGAACGGTGAAGTTTGCCCAGCACAGTGGGAAGAAGGCAAAGCAGGTATGGACGCATCTCCAAAAGGCGTTGCAGACTACCTATCTGAGCACACTGCAGACCTAGGTAAGTAATTACCGACAAATAACACCCCGCTCAACGGTGTTATGGCAACAAAACGTATAAACGTAAAGCCAAGAAGTCAGCGCAAAGCAAAAATAAATGAGGCCCGGACACACCGGGCCCTTTTTCGTTTTGGCGCCAGAAAAATCGCGTTTCTCCCCTCTCGCTCACACCTCATCCGCGCTATTTTTTCTCTCAGATCACACTATTGAACAACCACGCCTTTTCGCCCCTTTTACGGCTCGCCTCGGCTCTGACCATCCATTACACTCTGCGCAATATCCACTACTTTTCCCGACCCTATGCTAAAGAATCTCGAAGTTTGTATCGATAATATCGAATCGCTCCATTACGCCCAGCAAGGCGGTGCGACCCGTATTGAACTGTGCTCATCCCTGGCACTGGGTGGCCTGACGCCCAATGTGGGACTGATGAAACTCGCTGCCCGCCACAGCCGTATTCCGGTTTACGCCATGATCCGCCCACGTCAGGGGGATTTCTTCTTCTCTGACGATGACAAAGAGATCATGCTGGCCGACATTCATGCCGCCAAACAAGCGGGTCTGGCTGGGGTGGTCGTGGGAGTGCTTAACGCGGACAGCAGCATCGACAACGACTTGCTGCGCGAACAATGCCAAGCCACATCAGGCATGGGGATCACCTTCCACCGTGCGATTGACCAGTGTCTCGACCCAATGACGGCGCTGGACATTATCATGCAGCACGGGTGTGAGCGTGTACTGACCTCTGGCCTGCAAGCCAATGCCGAAGCCGGTATTCCTATGCTCAAAACCATGGTGGACTACTGTGGCCCTCGCTTGAGCATCATGGCTGGCGCTGGCGTCACCGCTCAGAACGTGGCGCGTATCGTGCAGGAAACAGGCGTGACCGAAGTCCACCTGTCCGGCAAGAGTACCCGTGCCAGCCACATGACTGGTTTCTCTCGCACGGCGTACATGGGCAGTGCGGATGTCGATGATTTCGCGATTCCTGTGACCGATCCTGCCAAGATTGCCGCCGTACTTGAAGCACTGCGCTAATCACATTTAACTGATCGCCTTGCTCTCTTGCAGGCGATCATCTTCCCTGTGTGCGCTCTCCCCTTTCGTTGTTCTTCCTTTACTCTTTTGCGCTCTTTACCTCGGCGCTCTTTACCTCGGCGCTCTTACTTCGGAGCTTTGACTTGCGGCTATTTCCGTTCTGATATTCCTACGTCTGTACTTCCGGCTTTTGTACCCCATGCTTCGCCGTCTTGTGTTAATGTTTTGTTATCAGCACAGTTAGGTAACCTGACTTTCGCCTTACTCGTGGACAACTTCATAAATACAAGCAATGGATACGTTATGACCGATGAAAAACTCAGTAAAAAGGACTACGACAACGAGCTGGAGCGGCTCCAAATCGAACTGGTAAAACTGCAAGAATGGATCAAAGATCAAGAGCTGAAAGTGGTCGTACTGTTTGAAGGACGTGATGCCGCCGGTAAAGGCGGGGTCATCAAGCGGATCACCGAAAAGCTCAACCCTCGCGTGTGCCGGGTTGTGGCCCTGCCTAAACCCACTGAAAAAGAACGCACCCAATGGTATTTCCAACGCTATGTGGCCCATCTGCCCGCTGCTGGCGAGATGGTCCTGTTTGACCGCAGTTGGTATAACCGCGCCGGGGTCGAAAAAGTGATGGGCTTTTGCAGTGATGACGAATATGAGGAGTTTCTGCGTTCTTGCCCGGAGTTTGAACGTATGCTGCAACGGGCGGGGATCATCCTGCTCAAGTACTGGTTTTCCGTCTCGGATGAAGAACAAGAGAAACGCTTTCTCGAACGCATCAACACCCCCATCAAACGCTGGAAATTCAGCCCGATGGATTTAGAGTCCCGCAACCGCTGGGCGGCTTACTCGGCAGCGAAAGATCGCATGTTTGCCTACACGGATACCAAGCAATGTCCATGGTGGGTGGTCGATGCGGACAACAAGAAAAAAGCCCGCATTAACTGCATCTCTCACCTGCTTTCCTCCATTGAATACCAACCGCTGACCTACCCTGATATTCACCTGCCTGACGTCAATAAAGAAGGATATATCCGTACACCGCAAGATCAACAAACCTTCGTGCCAGATCGCTTTAAGTAGCGGGTTTTTCGCCCCCGGTTATTCCCACTCTCGCTTCCGAACCCAAACAGGTGTCATTCATGACATTGAATAACACCTGCTTTTTTCGCCCACTTTCCGCATTGCTCATCAATGACACTTATCGCTGATATTATGAGCACGCATTAGAGTCACAGACCGTCAACTCGTATTATTTCTTCGTCGCCAAGGAAGCGGCAACGAAGAGCAGGATGCTCAATGTAATGACTTAATTTTAAAGAAGTTCTCAACCATAGATGAACGAGTTAAGTCCTCAATCCTTTATCCAGAGAGTATCCAAAATGAAAAAGACGATGATCACTTTAGCGCTGACTGGCCTGTTCTCAAGCACCGTTATGGCGGCTGAAATCAGCCCACCGATGGCCAACAACCCAACACAACCGATTGAGATTGAAAAGCCGGTGAATCCGATTGAACCAACGCCATCTCATCCGATTGAAAGTGAAAAGCCGGTGAACCCTATCGAACCGACACCGTCTCACCCGATTGAAGAGCAACCTGTCCATCCGGATCTGCCGATGAACCCAACACAGCCAATTGAGCAGACACCGACACAACCGATCGAGCAAACCCCAACCTTGCCGATTGAGCCGGATGTGGATCCTGACTTTGGCCTGCCACCAAAGTCTGGTGATTCTGCCCGTATTGATACACTGGAGAAAAACTTTACCGCCTTTGCCGAAGATACCCAGCGTCGTTTTGCCGAAGTGGATGAGCAGATGGACGGGATCCGTGCAGGTTTGCATGCGGTCACCAACGCCAGACCGTTTGTGACCAGCGGTGAATTTGCCATGGGGGCCGGTGTCGGGTTTGCGGGTTCAAAAGAAGCGGTGGCGATTGGTGGCGCCTACGGCATTAACTCTCAACTGAGTGTGTCAGGCACCTTCCACTATGAAAACAGCGGTAAATATTCTTCTTCTGATGTGGCAGGCGGTGTCGGCGTACAGTACAGCTTTAAATAACACATAAGCGGGTACACAACCGATGCACAGCGGGTGAGCGGCCACCCAACAATTCCTATACACATGCCTTTTCTATCATTAACCCGTTTGGTTACTCTCGCCCCACACCTTGCTTGTGTTGGGGCTTTTTTGCCGCCTGTGCCCCGCCCTAAAATGTGCTAACGTAGTGACAGATATTTATCAGGGCAGGATGCACGCGTGGCTAAGGATCGCTTCACCAATCTGGATTTAAATTTACTGCGCACCTTTATGGTAATTGCGCAAGAGCAGAACTTACGTAAGGCTTCTGCCCGTCTGTTTGTCACTCAGCCCGCCATGAGCCATGCACTGCAACGTCTGCGCCATCACTTTGATGACGAGCTCTTCACCAAGACCCGAACCGGACTCAGCCCGACGCCGTATGCTGAGCGGCTTTATGCGCAACTCTCTCCGGTCATGGATCATCTGGCGCGTACCATCAACAATCATGAAACCTTCTCGCCTGCCAAGCTGGACGGCAAAATTCGTATAGCCCTCTCGCCCCAGTTTCTCGCCACCATCGGCAGCCAACTGTTTTTGCAGATCCACCACGCTGCCCCCAACCTGCAAGTGGAAGTGATCAACTGGTCAAAAAGCACCATGGTGGATATTCAGCAGGGGGAGATTGCCATCGGCCTGAACTATGACATTCCGGCCACCAGCAAAGAGCTGGTACGTAAGACATTAAAAGCAGGGGAAGCCATGGTATACGTTCGCAAAGATCACCCGTATCCGCACGAGACGATTGGCTTGAAGGAGGCGGCAGACTATCCGTTTGCCTGTTTGATTATTCCGGATCGCACCGAGCAACGTTCTGATGTGGAACGACTGTTTGCTCAACACCAATTAACGGCCAATATTGCTTTTCGTTCGACCTCCACCCACACCGTGCTGGAAGTGGTCAAGGCCACAGACATGTTATTTCCTTGCATTCATGATCTCCTTAATCAGGAGCATGACACATTCCGTAAAATCAACGTCATTCTTGATAGTAACGAACAACACTATGACATCGTGGCGTTCTATCCGTACAAGAATCACAACGATCCACTGACCCAGTGGCTGACAGGGTTACTGGCGGATCTGCTGGCGACGTCAACGCCGCCAACAGGACAGAATGAAGCAGAGAAAGAAGGGAAATAAAAGGCGATATAAGCGATAAGCGCCTGATTTACAGCTTCAGAAAATCTTCAATTTCTTCCGGTGACGTATGGCGTACATCCTTACCTTTCACAAAGTAGATGATGTACTCACAAATGTTCTGGCAACGGTCACCGACGCGTTCAATCGAGCGCGCAGACCACATCACTTGCAAGACATTCGGAATAGAACGCGGATCTTCCATCATATAAGTCATCAATTGACGGATGATCGCTTCATATTCACGATCGATACGGTCATCTTCCTGATAAACCTGAATCGCCGCTTTGACGTCCATACGGGCAAAGGCATCCAACACTTCGTGCAGCATACGCACCGCGTGCTGTCCCAGCGCTTCCAGTGATACCAATAGGTTGTATTGCTTGTTGGTGAAGTTTTCCAACGCCACTTTCGCAATACTTTCTGCCACATCACCGATACGTTCCAAATCAGTAATGGTTTTGATGATGGCAATCACCAGACGCAAATCACTGGCGGTTGGCTGACGTTTGGCAATGATGCGGCTACACGCTTCATCAATCGCCACTTCCATTGCATTCACTTTGTGATCATCACGGATCACGCGGCGCGCCAGCTCGGCATCTTGCTTGTGCATCGCTTTTAGCGCATCCGCCAATTGCTGCTCCACCAAGCCGCCCATCGCCAGTACGTGGCTGCGAATACTTTCCAGCTCCGCGTTGAACTGACCGGAAATATGACGGCCAAGGCTAAAATTATCTAACATCTACAGCTCCTTAACCGTACCGGCCGGTAATATAGTCTTCGGTACGTTTCTCTTTCGGGGTGGTAAAAATATCATTGGTGCTGGTGTATTCCACCAGCTCGCCCATGTGCATGAAGGCCGTATTATCCGATACCCGCGCCGCTTGCTGCATGTTGTGGGTCACAATAATCACGGTGTATTTGTTTTTCAGATCGTTGATCAGCTCTTCAATGGTCAGGGTGGAAATCGGATCCAGTGCCGAGGTCGGCTCATCCAGCAGAAGGACTTCCGGCTCAATGGCGATGGCACGGGCAATCACCAGACGCTGCTGCTGACCGCCGGATAACCCAAAGGCGTTTTCATGCAGGCGGTTTTTCACCTCATCCCACAAGGCCGCACCACGCAATGAGTTCTCCACGGCATCATCCAGCACACGGCGATCTTTGATCCCTTGCAGGCGCAAGCCGTAAATCACGTTCTCATAAATGGATTTCGGAAACGGGTTCGGACGCTGAAACACCATGCCGACGCGACGGCGCAGAGAGGCCACATCGACCTGACTGTCATAAATGTTCTGCCCGTGCAGCATGATCCGCCCGCTGACCTGACAGCCTTCCACCAACTCATTCATGCGGTTGATACAACGTAGCAAGGTCGATTTACCACAGCCCGACGGACCGATAAACGCGGTCACCTGCCCCTTGGCAATCTTCATGTTGATATTATACAGGGCTTGGTGATGGCCATAATGCAGATCCAGTCCCTCAATCGACAAGGCTGTCTTTTCTTCCGACAGCTTGGACAGGTCGACGGGCTCAAACAGGCCAATGGGCGAATTGATTGAAAACATACTCTTTCCTGAATCTCATTATTGCTCTAACGAGCGGAACTTCTCACGCAAGTGGTTACGTATACCAATGGCGGTCAGGTTCAACCCGACAATCACCGTCACCAACAAAAAGGAAGTCGCGTACACCAACGGACGCGCCGCTTCCACATTCGGGCTTTGGAAACCGACATCATAAATATGATAACCCAGGTGCATGAACTTACGCTCTAAATGCAGGTAAGGAAAGTGGCTGTCGATCGGTAATGACGGGGCCATTTTCACCACGCCCACCAGCATCAAAGGGGCCACTTCGCCTGCCGCTCGGGCCACTGCCAGGATCAAACCGGTCATAATGGCAGGGCTGGCCATAGGCAGCACAATTTTCCACAAGGTTTCAGATTGGGTGGCGCCCAATGCCAACGACCCGTGACGGATAGAATGCGGGATCCGCGCCAAGCCTTCTTCGGTCGACACAATCACCACCGGCAAAGTGAGGATAGCCAAGGTCAGTGCAGACCACAAAATCCCTGGTGTACCAAAGGTCGGCGACGGCAGCTGATCAGCAAAGAACAGGTTATCGATTTGCGCCCCGACCATGTAAACAAAAAAGCCTAAACCAAACACGCCGTACACAATCGACGGTACACCGGCAAGGTTAATCACCGCCACACGGATCAATTTGGTAAACGCGTTTTTCCCTGCGTATTCGTGCAGGTACACCGCTGCCATTACGCCCAGCGGTGTCACAATCACACTCATCAGAAGCACCATTAACACGGTACCGAAAATGGCCGGGAACACCCCGCCTTCGGTATTGGCTTCACGCGGCGCTTCGCTGACAAAGTTCCCTAGCTGGTGCACCCAATGCCCCAACTTGCCCCATAAGGTCATTTCGTTCGGGTACCAGAAATCGAGGATCATCTCGACTGGGATCGTCACTTCCTCGCCGCTCATGTCGCGCACGACCAGCGCATCTTTGTCCAAATGACGATGAAGCTGCAGCAACTTGCCTTCCAACACCGCATAGTGTGCATTGAGTGCCACACGCTCGGCTTGGGTGTCTGCCGATTCCCCGTGACGTTCAACCTGACGACGCAGTCGCTCAAACTGGCGATTCAATGCGGTGAGATCGGTTTTCTCAAGGTGACGAATGTCATCACGAATGGTTTGTGAGTGGGCCAACTGTGTCGGCAGCTGCGACAATGGCAAGGGCTTGCCGTCATCCATTAACGCAACCGGATAGCCATAAAAACGCCCGTTCTTCAGACGTTCAATCACTATCACGCCCGCCGCTGGAGCCTGATGGGCGATGTGCGGCTGCAAGACAGTGACAAAATCACTGCCGCGTAATTCACGGTTGCCGGATTTGATCACCAAGCGATCAACCGCAGGTCCCTTAAAGCCGGTGGTATCAATGCCCGCTTCGTGCAACTGGGTCACAGGCACCGACTGACGCTGATAAATCTCCCCGATCACCGTGCTGTGATGCCCCTGCTGAGCAATGTCAAACTGGTACACGGGCGCCGGCCAGAAGAAGCTCAAGCCCTTCCAGCCAATCAATAACAATAGCCCTAATACCGCCAGTAAACTCAGGCTGACGGCTCCCGCCGTTAACCAAATCCACGGCGTACCTGCTTTGAACCACTTAATCATGGCGCGTCATTTTCATCGTAATTCGTTTATTCATCGTTGTAGCTATCGTTATCACGGACATGGTCACCGCGCGGCCTTACATCGCGCTGTATTTCTCGCGTAGACGCTGGCGCACCAGTTCCGCGATGGTATTGAAGAAGAAAGTAAACACAAACAGCACAAAGGCTGCTAAGAACATAATGCGATAATGCGAGCTGCCCACTTCACTTTCCGGCATCTCAATGGCAATGGTGGCCGACAGGGTACGCATCCCTTCCAGCACATTCCAGTCCATGATCGGGGTATTGCCCGTCGCCATCAGGACAATCATGGTTTCGCCCACCGCACGGCCTAAGCCCATCATCACCGCCGAGAAAATCCCCGGACTGGCGGTCAGTAATACCACACGTGTCAGTGTCTGCCAGTGGGTTGCCCCCAAAGCCAGCGAGCCGTTGGTCAGGTGAGCCGGCACAGAAAAAATGGCATCTTCGGCAATAGAGAATATGGTCGGGATCACCGCAAAGCCCATCGCGATACCTACCACCAGCGTATTACGCTGATCGTACCCCAATCCCCATTCATTGGTCAGGTACATGCGAATATCGCCGGCAAAATGGGTCTGCTCCAAAACAGTACTGAGCGAAAACGCCCCGTACGTGATCAACACCAAAATCGGCATCAACAGCAACACATGGAAGCCATTGGGAATACGGTGTCGCCACTGGCTCGGCAAAATCATCCAGCCCGCGCCTGCGACAATCATGCCGAGTGGCAGCAATACCAGCAGCATCAACACCCCAATCAAGTGGGTTTCAATGATCGGTGCCAGCCAGATCCCCGCCAAAAAGCCCAAAATAACCGTCGGCAACGCTTCCATCAATTCAATCGTCGGCTTCACGACACGGCGCATACGGGATGACATAAAATATGCCGTATAAATCGCCCCCGCCAGAGCCATCGGAATGGCAAAGAACAAGGCGTAGACAGCGGCTTTCAAGGTCCCGAACACGATCGGCACCAAACTCAATTTCGGTTCAAATTCATCGTTCGCCGAGGTGGACTGCCATACATACGCCGGCTCTGGGTACCCTTCATACCAAATCTCCTGCCACAAAGAGGCAATACCGATTTCCGGGTGACGGTTATCCACATCAAACAGCTGCCAGTCATGGCCGGATACCGCCAATAAACGGTTCGCACGGGGCGCAATCACCAACTGCTCAGGCAAGTCGCCCGCAAACACCGGCTCACTGAAAATCGCCCCTTTTACCGTGGTGTAAAACGCCGATAACTGCCCGTCTTGCTGCAACGCAAAAAAGCCTTTGCGGGCATATTCCGGGATCACATTGACAATCGGGCTATCTGACAGGGTAAAGGTACGGGTTTCCGTTAACGATCGTTGCCCATCACGCAGCACATCAAACCATTGCGACACCGTGTCATCAGCATGACTGATCAATACCGAGTTGGCCCCAGACAGCAGCGATAAGTGCACCGGTGCCTGCCCTTCTTTGGCCACGGACACCACTTCGCGTACATAACCGGACGACTTACCCAAATGCACCACGTACAAGTTGGCATCAGACAGCACATACGCCATGCGGGCATCCGGCGTGACCGCCATATCCTGCACCGTGCGCGGTAAGCCGTTAATGGCAAACGTCACACTTTGCCAATGGGCAACCGGGGTATCGAGTCCGGTTTCACTGCGGCTGGCCTGCAATACACGTACACGGCCATCTTGGGTCATCCCCATGATCACCGCGCGCTCTGCACGCACGGAGGCCGCTAACTGGACGATGGGCTGGCGTTCAGGATCCAACGTCAAGACGGTGTCATCTAACGGGTAAGTCACCGCAACGGAGGCCGCTTCCGGAGATAACGTGAAGGTTGGCTTGGCGACTGCGACGTCACCGTGTGCCCCACCCACCGCAAAAATACCATCGGCTGGCAACGTGCGCGCAATACTGGTGACATCGGGCAGTAAACGTTGCTGCTCAATCACCTTGCCCGGGTGTGGACCGGCCAATTGCACGATACTCAATGTGCCATCGGTCGACAGACGAAAAGCGTGATCATTTTGGTCACTTAGCGTCAAAACCGCCGTGCGATCCGAAAAAGACGTAGAAAAGGTCTGGAGAGGCGTGACTTTCACCGAAGAGAAGATCGGTAAAATCACATATAACAGGTAGAAAAAAATAAGAACGAGCGTAAGAAGAACGAAGATCCCGCCTGCGGTAACACCAAAGCGAGTGAGTTTGTCTTTTACCTTGCGGCCAGGACTTTCTCCCATCAAAAATGCGCCGGCCTTTGCCATTCTTACCTCAATAAAATTACACGTTTACTAATAGTATTTCTCCAAGATGACAATTATATGACAACGCGAGAGGTTGAGCCATTTTAGCGGCTGTACTCACCGTAAACTGCTAGATCACTCTCAAACCCGACGATTCAGCAAGATCTTCGCCCTGCTCATTACGTAATCTTTTGGCCTGGTTGGGGCTGGACGGATAAGCCCATCTCTCGTCACATCCCCATAACAATATGGCGCGGCAGGTATAGACAGGTTAATCAGGATGGTCACATAATGAACACTCTGATGTGGCAAGAATAAGGATATAGGTATGAAACATCTCATCATTACCGTGATCGGCAACGATCGCCCCGGCTTGGTCGATACCCTCTCAGACACCGTTTACCAGCACCAAGGCAATTGGTTGTCCAGCAGCTTGAGCAAACTCGCCGGACAATTTGCCGGGATTGTACAGGTAGAAGTGGCCGATCAAAACAGTGCTGCCCTTCGTCAGGCGCTTAACACCATTGACGGGCTACAGGTACAGATTGTGGAAGAAGCCACCACGACCGCCACCCACACCACATTGCATGGCTTACTGGTAACCGGTAACGATCGTGCTGGCATCGTCAAGGAAGTGACCGCCAAGTTGCACGAGCTCGGGATCAACATCAATAAACTCAAAACCGACAGCCACAGCGCGCCGAACTGGGGCTACCCCATTTTTACCGCCGACTTTCAGCTGGAGCTGCCGGCTTTCCTGACCCTTGAGCAGGTACAAGAAACACTGGAAAACTTGGCCGATGATCTCACGATTGACATCGACCAAGACGAATAAACACGCAAACAAACAGCAGGATAATGATGAGCACGGAATCGCTTTATATTGACAAGGAACTGAGCTGGCTATCGTTTAATGAACGGGTACTGCAAGAAGCGGCAGATAAGTCTGTCCCGATCATTGAGCGGGTCCGCTTTTTGGGGATTTATTCCAGCAACACCGATGAGTTCTACAAAGTACGCTTTGCGGATGTTAAACGCCGCATTTTGATCAACGAAGAGCAAGGCGGCGATGAAAGCCCGAAACAACTGCTCAGCCGCATTCAAAGCCGCGTACTGAAACTCAATCAGGACTTCGACACCCTGTACAACGAGATCCTGCTGGAGATGGCCCGTCGCCATATTTTCCTGGTCAATGAACAGCAGCTCAACGATAACCAAAAGATCTGGTTACGTAAGCACTTCCGCACCCAGATCCTGCCGCACATCACCCCTATTCTGGTCACTGACGACATCGACCTGCTGCAATTCTTAAAGGACGAATATTCGTATCTCGCCATTGAAATGCAGCAGGGCGAGCACAAGCGTTATGCCCTGATCGAAATCCCGACCGATCAACTACCGCGCTTTATTCAGCTGCCGGAAGCCAAGGGCAAACGCCACAAAACGTTGATCCTGCTCGATAACATTATTCGCTTCTGTCTGGACGATATTTTCAGTGGCTTTTTTGACTACGACAGCCTCGCGGCCTATTCGATGAAAATGACCCGCGATGCGGAATATGATTTGAGTCAGGAAGTGGAGCACAGCCTGCTGGAGCAGATGTCAGAGGGGCTGAACCAGCGTCTGACGGCCATGCCGGTGCGTTTTGTGTATCAGCGCAATATGCCAACCGATATGATTGAGGTGTTCTGCGGGCTCCTGAAAGTCTCCAGCTACGACAGTATTATTCCCGGTGGTCGCTACCATAACTTCAAAGACTTCATCGGCTTTCCCAATGTGGGGCGCAGCTATCTGGAAAACAAACCGCTGCCGCCGATTGAAAGCTACCAGTTTGTCAGTGCCCGCAACGCGTTTGAGGCCCTGAAACAGCAAGACATTCTGCTGTACTACCCGTACCACACCTTCAATCACATGACGGAATTGGTGCGCCAGGCCGCTTACGATCCCAAAGTGCGCAGCATTAAAATCAACATCTACCGCGTGGCAAAAAACTCGCGCATTATCGAATCTATGATTGATGCGGCCAACAACGGCAAGCGCGTGACCGTGGTGGTCGAGCTGCAGGCCCGCTTTGATGAATCTGCCAATATCGAGTGGGCCCGTCGCCTGACCGAAGCCGGCGTACAGGTGGTGTTTGGGGTGCCGGGACTGAAAATTCACTCTAAATTGTGTCTGATCACCCGTCGCGAGGGCGATGAGTTAGTCCGCTACGCCCATATCGGGACCGGTAACTTCCACGAAAAAACCGCCCGTATTTATACCGATTTCTCGCTGATGACTTGTGAAAAAGCCCTGACGGATGAAGTCCGCATGGTGTTTAACTACATTCAAAATCCGTACCGTCCGGTGAAGTTTAAGCACCTGATTGTCTCGCCACAGAACTCGCGATCACGCTTGTATGATTTGATTGATCGGGAAATTGCCCACGCCAAGCAAAACCTGCCAGCACGTATTACACTAAAGGTGAACAATCTGGTTGATAAGGGCTTGATTAACATGCTCTACCAGGCCAGCAGCGCCGGTGTAAAAGTCGATTTGATCGTGCGCGGTATGTGTACGCTTGTCCCGGGCATTCCCGGGATCAGTGACAATATCCACGCCATCAGTATCGTTGACCGGTTCCTTGAACACCCACGTGTGGTGGTGTTCGACAATAACGGGGATCCCGATGTCTTTATTTCTTCGGCCGACTGGATGACACGCAATATCGACAACCGCATTGAGGTGGGTTGCCCGATTTACGATCCGGCCTTGAAGAAAAAGATCATCGATATCCTGAATATTCAGCTGTCTGATACGGTGAAGGCGCGCATCATCAACAAAGCCATGACCAATGAATATGTGCCGCGCGGTAACAAGCGGAAAATCCGCTCACAAATCGCGATTTACGAGTACCTGAAACATGCAGAAAAGCAGCTGAAAAAGAAAGCCGATAAAGAGTGATTGTGCCTATGACGGAACCCGAACGCCCAAGAGAAATCGCGGCCATTGACCTGGGATCAAACAGTTTCCATATGGTCGTGGCACGCGTGGTCGGGCAGAGCCTGCAAATCATCAGCCGCCACAAACAGCGCGTCCATTTGGCCTCGGGCCTCAATGAGCATCACCACCTCGACCAAGCCGCGATGCAACGCGGCTTGCACTGTCTGGCGATGTTTGGTGAACGCCTGCAGGGGTTTGATCCGGATAACGTGCGTATTGCCGCGACTTATACTTTGCGTCAGGCACAAAACGCAGCGGTGTTCTTACAACGTGCCGAACACGTTTTGCCTTACCCGATCGAAATCATTCCCGGTACCGAAGAAGCCCGTCTGATTTATCTGGGCGTGGCACACACCCAACCGGAAACCGGCCAGACACTGGTGGTGGACATTGGCGGCGGCAGTACCGAGCTTGTCATTGGTGAGGGCTTTGATACTCAGCTGACCTACAGCAAGCACATGGGGTGTGTCAGCTATAACCAACAGTATTTCCCGAAAGGTAAAATCAGCGCCAAGCACTTCAATGCCGCGCAATTAGCCGCGCAGCAAAAACTCGAAAGCATTGCCACAAAATACATCCGTACCGGCTGGCAAACCGCCATTGGTTCATCCGGTACCATCAAAGCCATTCGTGAAGTGCTGATCGGATTGGGCCACAGCGACGGGATCATCACCGCCAAACGCCTGAACCAGTTGATCGAGGCTATCTTAGCGGTGAAGCACGCTGACGATCTGGAATTGGAAGGCCTCAGTGATGATCGCAAACCGGTGTTTGCCGCAGGGGTCGCGATTTTGCATGCGGTATTCCAATCCTTCCATATCGAGGAAATGATTTTCTCTGACGGGGCGCTGCGTGAAGGCTTGCTGTATGAAATGGAGGAACGTTTTCGCCACAGTGATATTCGCACCCGTACCGCCGAAGCCATGGCCAAGCAGTACAACATCGATCCGGATCAAGCCCTGCGCGTGCGGGAAACCGCTGAAAAGCTGTATAACCAGATTGAACCGCAACCGGGTCTCGCCAAAGCCGAACTGGCGACGTTGCTGCAATGGGGCGCTCTGCTGCATGAAGTAGGGCTGAGCATCAGTTATGCGGGATTCCATCGCCATTCAGCGTATCTGCTTCGCCACAGCACCATGCCGGGGTTCACACTGGAGCAGCAGACCGTTCTGGCCTCGTTAGTGCGCTATCAGCGCAAGAGCTTAAAGCTGGAAGAAATGCCGGAGCTCAGTATCTACAAGCGCAAGCATTTGTATCCGCTGATCCGCACCTTACGCATTGCGGTGGCCCTGAACGGCCAGCGCAGTGACGAACCGCTCCCGCCCATTACTGTGCAGGCGGATAAAGAAGACTGGACGCTCACCCTGCCTGCTGGCTGGGAAAGCGACAACCGCCTGCTGGCTGCTGACTTACAGCAAGAGCAAGCCTATTGGCAAAAAGCCGGCTGGACGTTGACCTTATTAGAAGGCTGACGCTGTAAGAACTGGTCGCACGTCGCCAGCCAAGGGCCACACTAACAAAAACAGGCTCACCATGCGGTGGGCCTGTTTGTTTTCCATGATTCGATGTTTACGCGTCGCGATTCGTCGCTCTGTCCAACATGGCAGCTCACAGGCCCAGTTTTTCCAACGTGGTGTTCACCGCATGTACCGGCAAGGGCACATAGCCATCTTTGGCCACTAAATCCTGCCCGTTACTCGACAAAATAAAGCGAATGAATTCCGCTTCCAAGGGCGGCAGCGGTTTGTTCGGTCGCTTGTTGATATAGATATACAGATAACGGGATAACGGGTAACGGCCACTGGCGGCATTTTCCTGCGTCGGCTCAACGTAATCGGTCCCTTCTTCCGCAATCGGGATGGCGCGGATCCCCGTGGTTTGATACCCCACGCCGGAATAGCCGATAGAATTGAGTGAGCTGGCTACTGACTGCACTACCGAGGCGGAGCCCGGCTGCTCGTTCACGTTATTGCGAAAATCCCCGTGGCACAGGGCTTTTTGCTTAAAGTAACCATAGGTGCCGGACACTGAGTTGCGGCCAAACAACTGAATATCGCGCGCAGCCCAACTGCCCGTCAGGCCAAGTTGCCCCCAGCGAGTGATCGACTGGGTGCCGCCACAGCGTAAGGTCTGGGAATAAATCGCGTCCAACTGGGCAAAGTTCAGCCCCTTCAGCGGGTTATCCTGATTCACAAACACGGCTAGCGCATCAATCGCCACCCGAATTTCTGTCGGTTTATAGCCGAACTCTTTTTCAAACGCCGTGATCTCTTTGGTTTTCATGCGGCGGCTCATCGGGCCAAACTGGGCCGTCGCTTCCACCAGCGCCGTCGGGGCGGTTGACGATCCCGCCGCCTGCACCTGAATGTTCACACTCGGGTAGTAGCGTTTGAACTCTTCCGTCCAGTAAGTCATCAGGTTGGCAAAGGTATCGGATCCCACGGACGACAGGTTCCCAGAGATACCACTGACCTTTTGATACTCAGGCAAGACCTCTTGTCGTGTCTGGCTCTTTGATACCAAGCTCTGTGATGCCACATCCTGTGAGGCATGAACAGGCGACGCCGCCCACACCATACCGAGGGCCAACAAGCCTGCATACGCGCCATGACGCCAGACAGCACGCCATGCCGTCTGCTGTTGTTCTGCGCCTTGTGACGAATTTACTCGGCCGTTCATCTGCGTATTGACTCCCTTTAGATACAACAAAAGCGGCCCACTGGGCCGCTCAATAATGTCATGCTACGTCTATGCGGCATGCGCAACCAGACGCTTTGGCAACGTAAAGGCAAAGGTACTGCCTTCCCCTACCACACTTTCAATTTCCAGATGGGAATCGTGATGGCTCAAGGCATGTTTCACAATGGCCAGTCCTAAACCACTGCCCCCGGTTTCACGGGAGCGGGCTTTATCCACCCGGTAGAAACGCTCGGTTAAGCGATGAATATGCTGCGGTTCAATGCCCTGCCCACGGTCAATCACCTCCAGACGCGGGCCGGTCGGTGAACGGAACCAGCGCACCGTCACTTCCGCATTGGTCGGGGTGTGTTTCACCGCGTTATAGACAAGATTAGAAATCGCACTGCGCAGTTGATCTTCATCCCCCAGCACTTTGAGCGACTTGTCGATATCAAACGTGAACAGATGCTCGTCGCCACCGCTGAGCGAGACGGCTTCTTTTTCTAACACATCCAGCATCGCCGGCACATCGATGGTTTCTTCCAATTCGATATTCGGCGCGGCTTCAATCTTGGACAAGGTCAGCAACTGCTCCACCAAGGAGTTCATGCGCAATAGCTGTTCGGTCATCACGCCGTGGGCTTTGTCCCACATCGGGCCGATAAGCATGTCCGGATCTTTGGACATTTCCAAATACCCTTGCAGCACGGTCATTGGGGTACGCAACTCATGGGACACGTTAGCAAAAAAGTTACGACGCATGCCTTCAAGCTGCTTCACTTGCGACACGTCACGCACCACCATCAGGTATTCGCCTTCGGTGTAATGCATGATACGCAGCTCTAACGTGCGGTCGTAATTCAATGGCGAGGTAATTTCCAGCGGCTCATCAAACGTCTGCTTGGTCAGGTAACGGACAAAATCCGGACTGCGTAGCAGGTTGCTGATCGGCTGCCCGGCATCATCCGGCCAGCGGAACCCCAACAAGTGTTGCGCCAACTTGTTACACCACACAATGTTCCCTTCGCTACGGAACACCACTACCGCATCGGGCAGGGATTCCGCACCGTTACGGAAACGGCGGATCAAGGTGGCTAACTCTTTACGACGACGGCGGTTACGCTGCTGTAAGCGATAGATACCGTTGAATAAGGGTTCCCAA
This sequence comes from Photobacterium aphoticum, assembly GCF_001029435.1. Classification (GTDB taxonomy): domain Bacteria; phylum Pseudomonadota; class Gammaproteobacteria; order Enterobacterales; family Vibrionaceae; genus Photobacterium; species Photobacterium aphoticum. The sequence continues at coordinate 31,333 of NZ_LDOV01000034.1, forward strand.
CTGCCGGAGCCTGATGGCGGGGTTAAACTGCGCTCTTTCCACAGCCAGTTCGACATTTTCAGTTGATTATGGAAATGCCAAATTAACTGGATCCAGGTGGCGATCAATAAAAACCATGGCATATAGCCAAAAACCATGCCGAGCACAATCCAAGGCAAGTAGAAAAACATCAGTTCCCAGACTAATTTTTTCCACGAAAGCCGCTCTACCATCAATGACTCCGTCATCACCGCATCGGCCGGATGCGGCAATTATTCACTTCAACTACAAACTATACGCGGGTTGAGAATCGGTACCCTGCGCCACGCACAGTCTGCACCAATTTATCATGGCCACCCGTCTCCAGTGCCTTACGCAGGCGACGAATATGAACGTCCACCGTGCGATCTTCTACATACACGTTCGTGCCCCACACGTTATTCAGCAGCTGCTCGCGGCTGTACACACGCTCTTGGTGGGTCATGAAGAAGTGCAGCATTTTAAACTCAGTCGGGCCCATTTCAAGCGGATCATCATTGGATGTCACACGGTGTGAAACCGGATCCAATTTCAGCCCCTGTACGTCAATCACATCATCCAGCGATGTCGGTGATACACGACGCATCACGGCCTTCAGACGGGCCATTAACTCTTTCGGTGAGAATGGCTTAGTGATGTAATCATCCGCCCCCACTTCAAGGCCACGTACCTTGTCTTCTTCCTCACCACGCGCCGTCAGCATGACCACTGGGATCTGACGAGTGAGCTCATCACGTTTTAAATGCTTGATCAGGTTAATGCCTGAGCCGCCCGGTAACATCCAATCCATCAGGATCAGTTCAGGATAAGGCTCACAAATTTTTTCCAAGGCATCGTCATAATCTTCAGCTTCAATAGGCTGGTAGCCTTTCTGCTCAAGAACGAAACATAGCATTTCGCGGATTGGTGCTTCGTCCTCTACCACAAGAATCCGTCTAACCATAATGTTCTCTACCTACTCGTTGCTATCTTTGGTTACTGTCTGTCGTGCGTCATTATGTGTGTTAAGTATGACACTTTTGTGACCAATCACGACAATATGCAATCAAACACTCATTGATTTGTCATCAAAATTCGCCAAATCACTCTCTTTTCGGCGAATTTTACCCTTGTCTTTATTTCTATTCACCCACGTAATGCCATACGCCATTAACCACGAATGGCAATACGGCTGCGCCCGCCCCCTTGGGCTTCTACCGCTACCTGTACCCCAATCCGTTCCACCAGCGTGCCCACGTGGGAAATCACCCCGATCTGACGCCCATCCGCTTGCAGGGCATCCAAACACGCCAGGGCCATTTCCAGACTTTCCGGATCTAACGTCCCAAAGCCTTCATCGATAAACAGCGAGCCCAGCTGACGGGTATCGGCCGCCAGTGACGCCAGTGCCAATGCCAAGGCCAGTGACACCAGGAAGCTCTCGCCGCCCGACAGGGATTCCACACTGCGCACTTCATCGCCCATATCGTGGTCAATCACCTGCAAGGCAAGCGGGCTGCCCGGCACCGGCTGCAAAGCATAACGTGGCGCCAGATCCTGCAAATGCTGATTGGCCAGCACCACCAACTGCTGCAAGGTTAAACCTTGCGCCAAGGTGCGGAATTTGTTGCCGGTGGCAGAGCCAATCAGCTCACTCATTTCCATCCACAACTCAGTTTGCGTCTTTTGAGTCGCTAAAGCGGTACGAAGATCACCGGCTTGTTTTTCCGCTTGTTCGCCCAGCTCTAAACGCTGACGGCATTGGAATACCTGATCATCAAATTGTGACTTTTCCGCCTGCCATTGGGTAAATCGTTGCTGTTGGTCTGACGTATCATCACTGATGTTATGCTCACTCAACCACTGCTTGGCAAGTGCAACCGTTGGCTGATAATCCTGCTGGGCTTGCTGTCTTTCCTTAACAATGGTTTCGCCTTGAGACACTGCTTGCTCTACCTGTTTGAGTTCACAGCGCTCTTGCTGTAACCAAGCGTCGTCTTTACTCAGCAGCGCCGTTAATTCCGCCTCGGTTAACGCGAATTTTTCTAACCATGCTTGCCACACCTGCTGCAGCTTTTGTTGCGCCGCTTCATATTCGGCTAACTGTTGGGCTGAGCTCTGCTGTTTGGTCAGCTCTGCGGCAATCACTTCTGCTAATTGACTTAATTGCGTTTGTAACTGTTGGCAGTGTTGCTGCTGCGCGTCAATATCGGCTTTGGCTGAGCGCTCAATGGTATCTAATGGTTGTTCACCAATCAGGTCAATTCGTTGTTGCCAACAAGCCTGTTGCTCTTTCGCAAGACGCGTCACTTTCGCTGTGATCTCATTGACTTGCTGCTCACCGTGCTGAACGCTATTGGTTAACGTCGCGAGCACTGGCGCAAGCTCTGTCAGTTGTTTATCCAGTCGCTGTTGCTGTTCGAGATTGCTTTGATATTGCAGGATTTGCCCTTCTAAATCCGCAATAAATCCCGCTTTACCTTGCTGGGCTAATGCGTTTAACCATGCGTCATGACCATAGATAGCCATTAGCGCTTGTTGCCTTTCAGCGACGACGTTTTGCAAGTTGTTCGCTTGTGCGGTAAAGGCATTGAACTGCTCTTGCGCTTGGGTTTGTTGCTGAGTTAACCGGTAACATTGCTCTTTCAGCTCCGCTTCTTGCTTTGTTAACTGCTGTAACTGAAGCTGTTGTGTCTTCACCTCTTCAATCAGCACTTTACGCTGCTCACCTTGCTCTTTGATCTGCAGCATTTGTGATTTGGCATCGTCCACTGCTTGCGACCAATTTGCCTGATAATCAGAAAGCTGGGCTAAATCGCTGTCACCCGATAACACAATGTCCGCTAACGTTATGGCATCCAAATCCACCGCCATGAGATCTGTCCAGTGACACTGCTGCTGATCGACGAACGCTTGAATGGTGTGAGTTAACCCTGCGATATCTTGCTCAAGTTCACTTTGGCGTTGCTTATCTTGCGCGGCAGATTGGGTTAACTGATGCTGCTCGGCGTTAGCATCTTGTCGTTGTTGCGCTAATTGCTGTAATCGCTGCTGTTGCTGGCTAATAATGCTTTCAACGTGTGGATTATGCTGCTGATAAGGGTGATCGGCTGAACCACATAATGGACAAGGCTCCCCGTCAACCAACTGCTCGCGATAGTCGGTTAAGCTCATTACCGCGCGGCTTTGGTTTAGCTGAAATTCCACTTCTTTATGCTGCGCATCGAGTTGTAATAACTCAGGCGCTAATGCCGCTAAACGCTGCTCACTGGTGGCAATGCTAGTGACTAAACCTTGCTGCTGACGCTGAGATTTATCGCGTTGTTGCAACAAGCCCTGCCATTTATCGAGGCCAAATAAGCCCTCTTTTAACTTGCTGCTTAATTGCTGATAGGCCGCATAGTGTTGGCGTTCTTGATCTTGCAATTGCTCTAATGCAGCAAGATCGTGCTTAGCCGTTTGCTCGCTTAATTGCTGTTTTTGCTGATCCAATGCCGAAAGCTGTTTATCCAATTGGATCTGCTGCTGCGTCACTGTCGCTAACGTTGTTTCACGCAATGTCATATCGGCTTGCAACTGGGCAATGTGATTTTGCGCTTGTTGGAACTGACTGATGTTATCTTTGATGGCATTTTGCTGCTCTGCCAGGGCTTTTACGCCTTGCGTTTTCGCCAGCGCTGCCGTGACTTGCTGCTGTTGCGATTGGGCGGCATATTGCTGTTGTTGCTGACTGGCGAGCTGATCACGTTGTGCCGTCAATGCTTTATGTAAACTCGCTAACTGCTGTTCTAGCTCCGCGCTTTGTTGCAGCAAACCATCACGTTTTTGTTCAATGCTGGCCGCTTGTTTTAGCTTGGGTTCAAGTTCACTGAATGCCTGTTGTTTTTGCGCTAATTGCTGCTGGCTTTGTGCGTCCTGAATGTGCAATTGTTCTTGTTGGTGCTGCTTTGCCGTTAATTCAGTGGTGGCCGATTGCAGTGTCTGCTGCCATTTACTCACTTGTTGTTGAGCTTGCGATAATAGCGTGAAATCACCGCGCGCAGGCAATGCCTGTTCATACTGGTTAAGTTGACGATAACGCGGCTCAGCCAATTGTTGCGCTTGCTTGGCGTGTGCTAACTGCTGCTCACTGTCACCAATACGATGAGTCAGTTTTTCTGCATTCACTAACACATCTTGGTACTGTTTGAGTTGCTCAAGTTTTTGTTGCTGGCGACTGACTTGCTCACGGGCAATCGCTAATTGCGCATGTAATGCGTCACGCTCTTCGTCGGTCAGCAAGGCAATATCACCTAACTTGCCTTGAAGCTGCGTCAGTTTTAGTTTTTCGTCTTTCGCGCGTTCATGGGCAGCAATGGATAAACGACCGTAAATTTCCCCGCCAGTCATACGCTCTAGCAGTGCAGCACGTTCATCCGCGCCGGCTTTTAGAAATGCCGCAAACTCCCCTTGGGGCAACATCACGGCACGGCGGAACTGATCGAAACTCAATCCAATCAGCTTTTCGATTTCCGCTTGTAACTCTTGCTTTTTACCCGCAAAGCGTTGCCCGGTTTCAATGTTTTCTAACCATTGTTCTGCCGCTTGAATTTTGCCTTCAGCCCGACCACGTGCACGACGAACATGCCAGTGAGCACGCCAATGAGAGCCGTCGTTGGCAACAAAATCGACTTCTGCAAAACCTTCGCCTTTACCCCGTGACAAAATACTGCGCACGTCATTGGCTTTAATCCGCCCCGCATCGTCTTCACGGCCGACCTCTGCATCGTTCTTTTTGTTGGATTGCAAACGAGGAATACGATCAAATAACGCCAAACAAATCGCATCAAGCAAGGTGGATTTACCCGCCCCCGTTTTCCCCGTTATCGCAAATAAGCCAGCGTCACCTAAACGACCACCCGCAAAATCAATCTCAAACAGGCTTTGCAAACTCGCTAAATTTTCGCCGCGAAGCGCAAGAATTTTCATTGTTATTCTCTCTCTTAGTCTTGTTCTTCAACTTGCGTTAATAGGGTTTCAAATGCGTCAACCATGGCTTGAGTCGGCTCACCATCGAATTTTTTATTCCAGCTCAGGGCAAACACCTGTTGCGGTGACACATCCGATAAGCGGCGATGTTGCCAGCTGTCTTGTTGCTCGCGCTGAGGGTAATGCGGGGTAATTTTGGCAAGACGCACGGATTTCCCCTCTAAAGCTTGCAGCACTTTTTCACGCAATAAGGCTTGAGGCTTATCAAGCAACACATGCACTTCTAAAAAGGGCTGTAGCTCTCGTGGCAATTCATCATCCGGCAAGGCTTTTAATGCGGCTAAGACTTCATCCAGTGGCGCAGGTTTTGCAGGCACTTTAAGCATATCAACACGACGAGGAATGCTGATTTCTTCAATGGCTTTGACCTCTCTGCCCTCTAATTCTACGACCAGAATTTTATGCGAGTAATTACGTTCTGACATTGATAGCGGAATGGGTGAGCCGCTGTAACGTACATGATCTTTCTTTGCCACTTTCTGCGCCAAGTGAAGATGCCCAAGGGCGACATAACTGATGTCATCGGCAAAAATCGAGGCTGGTAGCGCATGCTGGTTACCCCCCAATACGCGACGCTCTGACATTTCAGATAATTGCCCCGATGCCATGTACGCGTGTCCCATGCCGATCATCGCTTGTTCTGGCGTAAGCAATTTTCGGGCAGCTTGGGTTATTTCGCCGTACAACACTTCGACACCTTTGATCAGACGATCATCGTCATCATTCAAGCCTTCCGTACGCAAATCCGCGCTGCGTAAAAACGGTACGGCCAATACATAAGCGGCTGTTTGTTGTTCTTTATTAGTGATTGGCACCAACATGCGCTCGGTATCCAGCGCGCCGTTCTCCAGACGATGAATACCGCCGACCATGTGCAAATCAAACGCTTTCAACAGTTCGTGCGGGGCATCCAATTTACTCGGCGAATCGTGGTTGCCGCCAATCATCACCACATCCAGCTGTGGCAGGCTTTTGGCTAAACGGGCCAGAAAGCGGTACAACATGCGCCACGCACTGGCGGGCGGGTTGGCGGTATCAAAAATATCCCCGGCCACCAGCAAGGCGTCGGCCTGCTCGGCTTCTAAGGTGTCCGCCAGCCAGTCCAAAAAGGCCTGATGCTCCACATCCCGGGAGTAGCCATGCAGTTGATGGCCAAGGTGCCAGTCTGATGTGTGAAGAATTTTCATGACAATTCACTCTATGCCAAAGGGAAACTGGCTTGATTGTACCGCACTTTTTCCTTCCCGAAATCGTCATGCTTTCGCGCTTTCGGCGAAAAGCGCGAAAACCTAAGACAAAGCCCCATCAATGCAATAAGATTGACAACCCAATGCACAACCTAGGATCTGTAACAGCCATGATGTGGTTTAAAAACGTACTCACTTATCGCTTCAGCCGCGAGATTGACCTTAATGCCGATCAACTTGAAAAGCAGCTGGAAGAGTTCCGCTTTACACCATGCGGCAGCCAAGACATGCACAAATTTGGCTGGGTGCACGCGCTAGGCAAGCACGGCGATATGTTCACGCACTTGGTGGGCGACAACATTCTGATCTGCGCGCGTAAAGAAGAAAAAATGGTACCGGCTTCTGTGATCAAAGAATCACTGACCGCGAAAGTGGACGCGATGGAAGCTGAACAAGGCCGCAAGCTGAAGAAAAGCGAAAAAGACACCATCAAAGATGAAATCATGATGGATTTGCTGCCACGCGCCTTTAGCCGCAAGCAGCAAACTTACGCGCTGATCATGCCAAAAGAAGGCTTTATCGTGGTCGATGCAGGCAGCTTCAAGAAAGCCGAAGATATGCTGGCGCTGCTGCGTAAGTCTATCGGTAGCCTACCGGTTGTGCCTGTGACACCGGAAAAACCGGCCGAACTGACCATGACGGAATGGGTGCGTTCAAACGCCTCGCCAGCAGGCTTCACCATTGGTGAAGAAGCCGAATTCAAAGCGGTACTGGAAGACGGTGGCGTGATCCGCTGTAAACAGCAGGATCTGTCTTGTGATGAAATCCTGGCGCACATTGAAGCCGATAAAGTCGTCACCAAGTTGGCGATTAACTGGCAAGACCGTATCGACTTCATTTTGTGTGATGACTTGTCGGTGAAACGCCTGAAGTTCGCCGATGAACTGCGCGATCAAAACGACGACATCGACCGTGAAGACATGGCGCAACGTCTGGATGCAGACTTGTCGCTGATGGCCGGTGAATTCTCTGCCTTCCTGCCTAACCTGTTTGAGGTACTGGGCGGTTTGGAAACAAAAGCGTAATCGCGGCATCACGCCCCATTATCTGGCCAAACAAGGCAATACATCACAAAAAGGGAAGCGCTGGCTTCCCTTTTTCTTGCCTGTTTTCTTACTTACGCCCCGCAACCACCATCCATTGTGCCGTTTTCATTGCCTTTGTGTGGTGGATCACAGTAAAATCGCGCCTCACTTCCGTATCCCTGCGATACGGCCTGATTTGCAATCAGACACTGGAATATAAGAGCTATGTTTACACCTGAATTGTTATCGCCTGCGGGCAGCCTTAAGAACATGCGTTACGCGTTTGCCTACGGTGCAGATGCGGTTTACGCTGGCCAGCCACGTTACAGCCTTCGCGTTCGTAACAACGAATTCAACCTCGAAAACCTGAAAATCGGTATCGATGAAGCCCATGCCCTTGGCAAGAAGCTTTACGTGGTATGTAACATTCAGCCACATAACTCTAAACTGAAAACCTTCATTCGCGATCTTAAGCCTATCGTTGAAATGGGCCCTGACGCCCTGATCATGTCTGATCCAGGTCTGATCATGATGGTACGCGAAAACTTCCCAGAAATGCCGATCCACCTGTCTGTACAGGCGAACGCAGTAAACTGGGCAACGGTAAAATTCTGGGCAGCCAATGGCGTTGAACGTGTGATCGTGTCACGCGAGCTGTCTCTGGAAGAAATCGAAGAGATCCGCGAGCACTGCCCTGACACAGAAATCGAAGTGTTCGTTCACGGCGCACTGTGCATGGCCTACTCTGGCCGTTGTCTGCTATCTGGTTACATCAACAAGCGTGACCCGAACCAAGGTACCTGCACCAACGCATGTCGCTGGGAATACAAAGTCGAGAAAGCGACAGAAAACGATGCTGGTCAGATCGTTGAAGAGTTTGACCCAAGCCAGGCACAAGCGATCGAAGTGCAGGACGAGCGTCCTGACAACACTATCGGTCTGGGCAAGCCAACGGACGACGTTGTCCTACTGAGCGAAGCACACCGCCCAGAAGAGAAAATGGCCGCATTTGAAGACGAGCACGGCACTTACATCATGAACTCAAAAGATCTGCGCGCTATCCAGCACGTTGAGCGTTTGACCAAGATGGGCGTACACTCGCTGAAAATCGAAGGCCGTACGAAGTCATTCTACTACTGTGCCCGTACCGCACAGGTGTACCGTAAAGCGATCGACGATGCGGTTGCTGGTAAGCCGTTTGACCCAAGCCTAATGAGCACGCTGGAAAGCCTGGCGCACCGTGGCTATACCGAAGGTTTCCTACGTCGTCACACCCATGACGCGTACCAGAACTACGACTACGGCTACTCTATCTCTGACGCGCAGCAGTTTGTGGGTGAATTCACCGGTAAACGCCGTGGCGATCTGGCTGAAGTCGAAGTGAAGAACAAGTTCGTGGTCGGTGACAGCCTAGAAGTGATGACGCCAAACGGCAACGTGATCTTCACACTTGAGACAATGGAAAACCGTAAGTCTGAAGTGATTGATGATGCGAAAGGTAACGGCCACTTTGTGTTCATTCCTGTCCCACAAGACATGGATCTGAATTTCGGTCTGCTGATGCGTAATCTAAACTCAGGTGAAAACACCCGTAACCCACACGCACCAAAAGACGGTCAGTAATCGTTATGGCACTGCTCATTACCAGTAAATGCATTAACTGTGACATGTGTGATCCGGAGTGCCCGAACGAGGCGATCACCATGGGTGACGCGATCTATGAGATCGACCCGGACAAATGCACCGAGTGCAAAGGCCACTATGACAAGCCAACCTGTCAGTCGGTCTGCCCGATCACCAACTGCATCATTACTGATCCTGACCACATCGAAACCGATGACGAATTGCTTGAAAAGTTCGTGACCCTGCAAGGTCTGGCATAATAAGCTTCACCATAAAGCCAATGACAAAAAAGCGCCCAAGGGCGCTTTTTTTCGATCTATGCTTTGAAAACGGTACATGACTTTCGCCCATTGACGCTCTGTTAGCCGTCTTTTTTCCCGCTCCCTTCCAGCAATACCAAACATTGTGCGGGCGGTGGTGGCGGCACTTTCTTCTTCGCCTTCACGACTTTCTTTTTCGGCTTTTGCTCAGATTTAGGCTTGGGTTTCCAAGACGCTAATTCAGCCCCGCAGCCGTCACCTTCTGGTGGTGCCGCCTGCTCTTTACAGCTGCTGTCCCCTGCCGGACAATTCAGGCGAACATGGAAATGGTAATAATGCCCCCACCACGGGCGCACTTTCCGCAGCCAGTCGCGCTCTGTCCATTCGCGGGCACACAACTGCTCTTTGATCACAGGATGCACAAATATACGGGCTACGCGCTCATCGGCAGCAGCCAGTTGGATCATCAGTGCCTGTGATTCCCCCCAGTTCTTCTTATTGATTTTGTACTGCTTCAGATGCACCATCGGCAACGGCTGCACATCAATCAACTCATCCTCACTGAGCGGCTGATCCACCACCTTCAGCCAAATATCGGCATCCAGTCCGGTCTGATGACTCGCGTGCCCTGAAGAGAAACGGCCACCGCGTGGCATAGCAATGTCCCCCACCAATAACTGACCCAGTGCCAGTTTATTGGCCTGTTGCGACAGATCGGTCAGAAACTGGATCATATCCGGGTGGCCGTAATAACGCCCACGGTATGAACGCATCACCTGATAGCCTTTGCCAGCCAAAGGCAAAGACTCACCGCCTACCAGACAGCCATTGTTGTACGTGCCGATCGACTCTGATTCCCCCTCACTCGGCGAATCAAACTGCTCCCACGGGGTACTCCAAACCGGCACACTCCATAACATGCCCAGTAACATTACAATGCCTAATTTCACGGGTACTCCTTTACTCGTCTGTTTCAAGCTCAGCGACAACCTCAAATTACAACCATGTTCAACCGCGCATAAACGGATCGAAAAAAGAGGAGCAATGCTCCTCTTACGTGGTTTGATTCGCTATATAACTATAGCTTTTTATCACCGTTTAGAAGGCGTAAGACACATTTAATCGAATATCCCGACCCGCATCTAAGGTTCCTTGGGCAATCTCACCATTGTTACCGTAGCTGGCATGATCGCGATACGCCTTATCGAACAGGTTCTTCACACTAAAGGTCAGTGCCAATGCATCATCACTGAGCGGATACCACTGGGCATAGATATCATGCACCGCATACCCCGGCTTTTCTTCATAGCCTTCCGCCACATCCGTCAGACGATCCACATAACGTCCCACATACCCTAGCTCTAAGTCATCCAAGACCTGATAGCTGACATCGGCCACCCAGGTATCGCCGATTGCAGTACCGATCCCTTTCGTATCATCACTCAATGGCTCACCGTTGAGTTCTGGACGGGAGTGGTTAAAGCTTAATCCTGCGACCACACCTTGCCAGGTATACCCCACGCGCGCGGTAAATCCTTTGGTTTTCAGATCGCCCAAGTTCGCCAGTTCACGCGGACGCACATCGGTCTCGCCCACCACATCCTTAATTTCACTCCAGTATCCCGTCGCGGACACTTGCCAGTTACCCGTTAACCAGTTGAAACCAATCTCGGTATTTTCAGCACGCTCTTCTTTACGACCCGCCTGACTTTTCGCCCCATCGAGCTTAAAGATCTCACGTACCTGCGCACCCCGGATCGCCTGCGCATACCCCGCATACACATCCAGTCCCGTCATCACTTGGTAAGTGATATTGATGTTCGGGCTAAAGCCATCATGATTAATTTCTTCGCTGTTAGACTCTTGTAACTGGTAGTCATCATAACGTGCGCCAAGACTTAGCAAGAAAGCATCCGTCAGTTGCAGATCACCTTGCAGGTAAACCCCCACCACACGGCCTTCATCCTTGTCAGAGCCGTAGATAGGGCTGCCCAGATACCCTTCATCATCGCGGTATTCAACCCCATACGTCAGCAGGTGCTGGTCGAAGGTACTGACATTACGGAAATCAAAACCGTAGCTTTTCGCTTCCCCCAGATAATCTCCCCAAGGACCATTGAGGTGCTCCAAGGATGTCTCCGTGTAGTACGCCGTGATATCCAGCCCCAGCCAGTCATACCCCACCGGATCAAACTGGTAGTTACCGGTCACGGTTTCACGGATCATCTCTTGGTTAATCGGCGCATTTTTACGGCTCGGTACCCACTGTGGGCGATGATATCGGTAAGCTTCATCTTCACGGCGGTCGTAACTCAGTGTTAGCTTCTGCTCATCACTCAGATCCCCGACCAACTTCACAAAGCCGACTTTGTTTTCTGCAGCCGTATAAGGTTGTTCATCCCCATTGCCGTCAGTGAAATCATCCTGATCACTGTACGATAAGGTCGCCAGCACACTGAACTGGTTAGAGAGGTAGCCATAGCCACTCAGGCTGGTTTTATACCCTTCGGTATTGTCGTAATAGCCCGCTTTGACCAAAGCACCAAAGCGCTCATCGCCTTGCAGCAAGTCTTGCGGATCTTTGGTCACAAAACGGATGGCCCCACCCAATGCGCCCGGCCCTTCTGTGGCACGACCCGCACCGGCAGAAACTTCGACCTGACGGATCAGTTCGGGCTCAATCGATAGGCGGCCCTGATGGTGGTAGATATAGCCTGACTGGGTCGCCCCATCGATAGTAACGTTCAGCAGGGTGTCTTCAATCCCTCGCACATAAATCTTTTGTGATACGCTCGAGCCACCGCCTACCGTGACTTCCGGATCGGTACGGAAAATATCACTCAGATCCGTCGCTTGACGCTTCTCAAGTTGTGCCGCATCAATCACGACATCAGGTAATGCTTGCGGCGTGCCAGTGACGACCATGGTTTCATCAACCGTCACACCTTGCTCAGCCTGTACGAGAGGGGCCACCAGTGCTGCGGCGACAGCCGTAGCAAGCAGGGAACGGGAAAGTGTACGTCCTTGTTTCATTTCTACTCTTCCAACAATAATGAGAACTATTATCAATATGGTGCGTTATTCTCTATATTGCTGAATGCGGTGTAAACGATTTTTACAATTGTTACAAGCTTGCAAGCGAATGATTTTAAAGGCATATCATACAAAGTGATATCTCTCGGTTATCTCTCTACTCCACCCTCCATCATGCGAAACAATAGCCTTTACCATGCGCCGTTTGTAGACGCTCTGCGGGCATGCCGGCTGCCACCAGCTTTTTCCGAATCCGGCTTAAATGCATATCAAGACTACGGTCATAAGGACTAAATTCCCGGGCCAGCACTTGTTGGTATAAATACGGCTTTGTCAGGATCTCACGCCGCTGTGACACTAAAGTCCAGAGCAACTTAAATTGAATGGGGGTCATTGAGACGGAGTGCCCGGCAAAACTCACGACCTGCTGCTGCCGATCCAATGTCAGTTGCTCACAGGTCAAAGACAGCCCCTGTTCAATCGGTGCTGCGGTGCCATACACCCGCTGAAGAATCGCCAAAGTGCGGTAACACAATTCTTTCACAGGACGCTGCTTAGCAACATAATCATCGGCACCGTGATAAAAACAATTGAGGCTTTGTGCCATCTGTGTATCTTCATCAATCACAATGATCGGTACCGATGTCTGCGCTCGGCAACGCTTTAATAACGCCAGATCTCGCATGTCAGCAAGCTGCATGGATAAGATCACAATCCCTACCGCGCCTTGCTCAATGATCTGTAAAATATCTTCTGACGCCACGCACCGGCGAATCATCAGCCCGGCTTGCCAAAACTGCTCACGTACATACTGACCGTATGTCTCACTCGGATCCGCGATCAAAACGGTCACCGTGAAGGGACTGACTTGAGAGATAACGCTCATGCTTCTGCCAAACTATACAATAACCCAAAACAAATGATAGTGATTATCAATATCACCATGCGTTTTATCTGACAAAATAAACGCAAAGCGACGCCGACCTTTGAGACGCATCTCAAGCTTTATGCTACACATTGGTGTAATTCGCTTTCCGCGTTTTCTGCTTAACACACCATTTCTGGCGGGTATACACGGCACCGTAAGTCATCTAAAAGAGCCTTGTCTTTCAATAAGGTTTCCCTTACATCATGCCCAAACCACTCTAATGAAGCCGACTTCGTCGAATCTCCCATTAGGGTCTTTAAGAAGACTTGGTAGTCCAGAGCCCCTTCAAACAGCGAGACCATGCCCTGCCGAGTGCCGGCTGGCGAGTAAACATTCTCTGGCGCAAAGGCGGTTAACTGCTCACGTGACTGAATGTTTTTGAGGTGATAATGCGCAACGTATGCCGCCACCTGTCGATGAAAGCAAGTGGGATCCACTCCAGCTTCCCACACATGCAACGTGTCAAAATTCAACTTCAGTGCAGGATGGTCAACCTCCTCAAGCAGTTGCAACACCGATGCTGGCGTATCCGCGAGTGTGTTCGGATGAGTTTCCACCAGCACCTCTAATCCATGCCCCTGTGCAGCCTGACAAATTTCACGTAACCGGTGGGTCATCGCCAGCCGTTCCGGGCGAGAAACCAATTGACTGGCCACCTGCCCGGCAAACGTGCGTAACTTAGGCGTCTCCCAATGTTTTGCCATCGCATACATAAGGTCGCATTTTTGCCGAGCAACCACGCGATCACCAACAATAGGCAAATAGTCACTCAGCATGGAAATCTCCAATCCCATCGCCTTGAGCCACTGCGCGTCATACTGGGGCTGTGATGCCAATCCTCGCGCATGGATCCCCCACAACTCTATCCCGTCAAACCCACTGCGACGTGCCCATCTTGCAATATGGTCGATAGAAACCAATTGATGACGAAACGAGATCGTACACACTGATAGCTGCATCGGTTGTGCCTCCTTATGCGCTTGCGGGGGTGAATGCCAACGCAAATTCACACCAGTCACGGTAGACTTCATGCAAATGCTGCTTAATTTCACGCTCCGTCTCCACCACGAGCACCAACTGCTGTGCCACCTCTGATTGCAGGCTCTCCACCCCGGTTTCCGCCAATTTCATCACTAAGTACTGCACCTTGAAGTACCCTTGCACCAAACTTTCAATCACCTCACACCACGCTTCAAATTCCTCCTCCGGCAGGCCCAGCGCCCGCCAGAAAAAGGCAAAACCATGCTCATAAGCATACTTGCGTACCGCGATAACCCGAATCTCTCTCAGAGCCAGCGTCAGTATCGCTACGTCCCCACTCGCCATATGGGCATCTACAATGGTTTCAATGGCCTCTGCCAACGGATAACGATCCATAAAGAAGCAGGCATCAAAATAAGCCTTCACCTCCGCATCGCTCGCCGAATGGAGGTGTTGCTCATCAAAGACATATCCTCCCGCCACCGTAGGTTGGGCGACAGCCTGTAAAACCCGTGCCGTCTCCAGCTCCCCTTCCCAGCGAAAATCCGGATCCGATATCCAGAGCTGCTCAGGGGTGGTTCCTTGTGTCAGCAACACATAATGCGGAAACGGGTTTTGATTGAATTTATTCTCTCTCTCTGGCAACTGAAACAAGTCCAGCATCACCATTAATTGCTCTGTTGCACGCTTCGTGGCCAGCAAGTGTTGTAAGGTCGCGATGTTCGATGCTTTATCCTTCTCTGGGCAATACCAGGACACCAACGCCACACCAAACAGGCGGTTGAACCAATAACGGAAATCGGCATGATCCACGTCCTCTGCGTGATAACGCAAATGATGATCTTCTGTCACGGTGAACGTGGCATCCCATACCCCAAAATAAAACGGCCGATGATCAATCCCTGCCCGCTTAAGCGACTCACAGACACAACTGACAAAGCAATGGACTTTGACATCTTCAAATTCCTCCTGCGCAGATGCCGATGTCGCGGGCGGCACAGACTCTGTCTGCTGCTCGGTCCGCTGCAAAAAAGCCACTAAGCTGGCCACCGTCGCATAATCATCCTTGGTGAGGTGGGTGTCCGGTAGACGTAAACCTAAATCCAACTCCAGATGCAGCATCAGTTGCAGCACCAGCACCGAATCCAGATACAAATCCTCATTCAGCCGAGCCTGTGGCGAAAAAGCGGCCATGTGCGGATTTTGCATGGTCTCCCGCAAGATCGTTTCAATGGCCGATGTCAGCGCGTCGGCAGAGATTAACGGCACCACAGTGACAGGTTCCGCCTGCGGGGATGTCGCCTGAGAATGTGTTTCTTTTAACGTATCCATCTTCACTACTCCTTATCCAATCGCAGGTACAGCTGCACGGGTTTGTGACAAGGCCTTTCGATTCACTTTGCCATTAGCTAACCGGCCAATGACCTCAACCTGCTCAATATCAACGGGTAATTGATAGGTGGCTAAACGCTTGGCACACCAACGACGAATACGGCTTGAAGGGACTTTCTCTTGTGCACAAAACTGTAAGCACACTCGCTCACCAGACAAGGCATCACTTCGCTTAAACACCACCGCATCCTCAATCTCCGGCAGTTCTCGCACTGCCTCTTCCACATCCTGCGGGTACACATTCAGCCCAGCCACATTAATGGTGTCATCGATCCGCGCCACAAAATGCAGCATACCGGTATCATCGATATACCCGAGATCGCGCGTATGAATCGACTGGGTGTCTTCCCCGATAATGATCTCTTGCGGCTGCTTGGCACAATGGCCGGCTCTCACATGCAGGTGAGGCAAAGGGTACCCCACAGCACTGGCCACCTGCGTATCCGGGTTGACCGCAATACATCCCGCCTCTGAGCAGCCATACTGCTGGAAGACCCGATGCCCGCGTGTGTGTAATTGCGCCAGACCAGACTGGGATAACAAGGTCCCCGATGTCATCACCGCTGGCGGTGGCAACGTCTCGGGGTACAGCGGCAGAACGGCCGCCAATAAACTCGGCGAGGCGTACAATAATGGCTCGCTCACCCGCTCCAGCGTGTTGAGCAAGTATTTGGGATTCAATTGATTCACAATAACGGGGGCACGGCCACGGGCGAGCGCCACCAGTACCCCCGCAATCAGGCCGTAGGAATGGGTGATCGGGCAGGCAATAACAGGGGTCATACGGTTAGGCGCGGTAAACGCACGGACATAGGCCTCAACCTCTGTGGCGATACTCTGCCATGTTCGGGTGATCACTTTCGGCTCCCCTGTTGTCCCCGAGCTGGTTTGCACTAACACGCCTGTTGTCTCTTCCCCCTCTTGCGGTAACACAAGTGGCTGGATCTGCGTATCAAGCAACAAGTAATGGCACTGTGCACGTTGTGCCAAACGCTTCGCCGCCAAGCGGGGCGTATCCGCGTGGATCGGATAAAATGATCCGCCTTGCGCACGGACATACAGACACAAGGCTAATAGATGGGCAGTATCCGCGCAGCACACCGCGAGTCGCTTGCCTTTGATTTTTGCCAAAAACGGATCGGCAGCAAACGTGCGATGACGGCTGGCAATATCATCCTGACTGATGAGTTCATCGTTAACGTAAAACATATTTTCTCTTTTTCTTCCTTGTCATTCACGCGCCGTTACGCGGTTTGCGGATGCGCTAACGGATTCCGAATCGTATGGTGGCACTCACTGGGTGACTGCCTTAACTTCCGGGTGATCAATGATTCTGTTTGAATGGTCGGCTGTGCGTACCCCAACATGGCTAAACGATCTGTCAGGGTCGGATGTTCAAGAGCATAATGGGTTAACGTATCGGCAACGCACTGCCAAAAATGCGTTTCAGGCAATCCGGCTTCCGTTTCCAGCAGTAACGCCAGTTCGGTCAGGTTGTAGACAAACAAGGTATCCATCACCAATTCTCGCAGCCCTTCCACGGAATCAATACCGTAATAGCCGGGGTTCGCATCCGATGGCGCCGCAGTCAGCCCATCAATCCCGTCCGGCTTTAATGCCGCGTCAGCCAAGAATGGTGTATAAAACTCGAGGCTTTCATGGAAATCACGCAACATTAAACGCTGTGGCCATCCCTCTTCATGTACCAGCACCATGTTCTGGCCATGCGCCTCCAACGCCAGACCATGGGCAACCAACACGTGCCAGACCGGAACCACTGCCACCTCCAGCAGACGCTCAAGCCAGACCTCTACGCCATAGCGGGATAACCAGGGAGCAATAAACGCCCGGCCATCCTGTTCGAGCAGACTCAGGGCATTAAACGGGACGGCTTGTTCTCCGGGTAATAACTGGCCTTCCACACTTTCCCGCATGATCATGCCGATCCGCCCCTCTCCTGCCGGGTCCGCATTCGGATCTGCCTGGCACACTAAGCCGGCTGCGTATTCCTGCAAGATCACGACCGATTGCAACGTCGGATCGCTGTCTATCACGAGCTTTAGCCATTGCGATATCGCAGGAGCATGACAAACAGAGCACGGATCTAGGGTCCGTACGGATGATGAGTTCACCAAACTCAGGGGCAATTTGATGTGTGCCCGCTCAGGATGCGTGTGATTGCGCAAGGTGCGTAAGGACTGTGTCGCCACGTAATGATCGCCGGCGGAGCCCAGATGCAAAACATCACGGGAAGAGCGCGCTGTCCATGTCTCGCCATACAGCTGGGTAAACTGCCAAGGATGCAGCGGCATTAACGCATACCCGTCCCATCCTTCGCCCTGCAGTGCCAGAGCCTGGGTCAACTCAGCCCATGTCGGCTCTCCTAACTCTTGGCGCCAAAAAACGTCTGCACAAACGGGCAAGGCCATGTTGAGATGAGAGAATTTCACAGCCAGCCATTCCAACTGAAAAGGCTCCCCGGCTTCAGGCCCAAAACGAGCATGGTCCTGCTCACTGAATCCGGTTCTCGCCTTAAAGGAGGGATGATAGGGATGCCCTTCATCCACCCAGGATTCCAGTTGTGAATAAGACACCTCATAGCGGGAATGCGTCGCTGGCAGGTGGGCCTGATTCCAACGGCATAACCGAATCGTTTGATGCAACTCCTCTCGCAACTGTTGCCTGACCGCATCGGCTGTCGGTACATCCGCCAAGACTTGATACAGTGCTACATCAGAGGGATGCCCCATGATACGTAAGGTCTGAATATCAACCCGCACCCGATCAAAGCCGCCACGATAGCCCTCCACCCGGTAATTGTGCTCCCCCATCTGCCAGCGAAACACACCTCGTACCGCACGGGCTTCCAATGTATTCATTGCCGGTTCCGGTACAAAATGCACATCGACATACCCTTCAAATAAGAGCGACTCGATCAACTGCCTTAGGACACGCTGCTCAACCGACAATCTATACATACTCGGCAAGGGCATGGCTTTCCTCCTCATCACTCACAGCCAACAGAGGATTCGGCATCCACGCATACACCGCCTGTTCGTTATCGGTGAGCAGTTCATCGATATCCTCGACCCGGGTCAGCAAATTGGCTTTAAATGGCCAACTGGGGCGGGCTAACAGCCCCTGCAAAAATGGCCGTCCCGCCCCCTTCATCTCCCCCAGCAACTGCAACAACCGTTGGCGTACAAACGCCAACAACACGGCTTCTTGTTGTAAACCATCCGCGCCGAGGCGGCCGATGATGGCAAACAGATGATTGACAAAGAGGTAGTAGGTAAACCGATCACGGATCATCGCATCATCAAAATACAAGTCATGTACCATGCCGGTATCCGCCTCAAAAGCCGTTAATTCATCCCGGTATGCTGCAGACAGGTAAAACCCTTGATTGTCACGAAAGTAGTAGGTTTTGGGATAACCCTGTTCAAACGTGACAACACTGTTTTGTTGATGGGCTTCCAACGCAATGCCGTGTTCATCGTATAGGCGGATCATTGGTGCGATCGCACAATCCCAGTACCGGGCAAACCACTTACTGGCAGCCACCGCAGCGGGACAGGATACGGTCGTCAACGTATCAATTAACTGTTTGAGCATAGAGTCTTGGCCCGGCAGTGGCGCTTGCGTGAGTGCCGCCACCGTGACGGTCTCTTCTTCCAGACCATGTCGAAAAGGGTTTTCTCGTACGATAACTTCAAACCCACTCTCCGGCTGTCCCGGTAAATCTACCGTGATATAAGCAGGATCTGTCACCAGCTGAAACGTGGGGTGATCGGCAAAGAAAGGCAGTTTACGGCTCAAATTAGCCATGACGACGCCCGCATCGAGTTCATGGCGTTTATTCACCCGCAATGAATTGGTGATTTTGACGGGTAAAGAAAATTTGAGCATCCAGGGCAAATCAGGGTGATACAGTGAACGTACGGAAGAGGTGGCCGAGAAGGACGGTCCCGTTCGCCCCAGATCCACGATCATGCCTTGCGCAAACCATGGGATAAGGGCTTCTTGATGCAATAACCATTGAGCCTGCAGCGGATGGATCGGGAGTACCACATAGCCCGGCCGCGCCAGCCGCTCCGTTTCCAGCGCAGTACTGAGCATCTCTTCTGCCGTCACCGTTAAGGCCGAACGCTGGCTAATTAACGACGCATGCACCCGGAAATAATGCAGCTGAAAACAACCGCCACATTCTGGCGCATAAGTGGCATGGTGATGATCCAGCATTCCTTGGCGGCTTTTCGGGGTAGGATGCAACCAATGCCCCACATACAAAGCCTGTTCTGCCACTAAAAATTGGCGTACCGGTTGGGGACGTTGCAAGGCCGATACCAAATACAAAGACATTAAACGATGGCTTTCTTGCAGCCTCGCTTGTAATTCATACTCACGGGGATCCTCACCCCAGGCTTTACCCCGCTGTGCATACAAAGAGCGGCTCAACAGGTGCATCACGCGCAGCGGAGAAACCGATGACCAACACAAGGGATGTTGACGAAACCACGACGCAACAAAACGGTGACACCCCACCTTAGAGCGATACGACACAGCTATCGCTAGCTCTCCCTTTCCCTCTGCTAATGTAATCACGACAACAGCTTCAACCGCTGGGTGGCCTTTCAGGCAGGGAAGAACCCTCGTTGTTTCGTTCTCTGTTTCTTTGCCCGCATACCACTGGGCCCCCGCTACTTCACGTAAATATGCATTAAGAAAAGCTTGTAATGAGGCATATTCCGCTAACGCTGATGCCTGCTGACTCAACGATATGTGTTCGGTGCTATCGCCTGTCGCTGGGGTATTGATCATCACGCCCATCCTTCTCCTCACTCACTCGCCATGATTGATTCACGGACACAAGGCCAATAATGGTATTGATAATAGTTATCATTTCAATAAGAATTACAATTGTTACAGGAATAGTTGAGCGTGATTCAGAGTTCAGCCAGCCCCCGTAGCCATCACCCATCGCTTCAACCAAGGTGTACCGCTCACACATAATCCCCCATGAGCAAACGGAAGCGATTTCATGGATAACAACGATTACGCAATTCTTCATGGTCCACCATTGCGGACCTTCATCGCCTATGCGGTACCGTCACTGCTCGGACTGTTAGCCATTTCCACCGCCAGCATAATTGACGGGATCTTTGTGGGGCACTACCTCGGTGCCGATGCCCTCGCAGCCATCAACCTGCTGGTGCCCTATATCACGTTCATGTTTGCCGTTTGCTTAATGATCGCCATTGGGGGATCTGTCATGGCGGGTCATTACTTGGGGGAGAACAAATCACTACAAGCCAACCAGATTTTTACGCTATCCCTCTTCAGTGCGCTGGCTTTTACATGCCTCATGGCACTACTCAGCCATTTGCTTTATATCCATCTATTCCAATTACTTGGCGCACCGCCCTCACTTTTCTCTCTCATGAAAGAATACTTGTCAGTGATGAGTTTTTGTCTGGTGATCCAACTGACAACCATGGTCTGCTATTACTTTGTCCGTACGGATGGCTTCCCCAGGCTGGGAACAACCGCACTGTTGTGTGGGGCCGCCTGTAACATTGCGCTGGATGCCCTGTTCATCGGCTACTTTCGCTGGGGCTTAGCCGAAGCGGCTCTTGCCACCACGCTGGCACAATGCCTGCAATGTGTAGTGCTATCGCGCTATTTTTTCCAGACCAAACGCCGGCTCGCCTTCTGCCTGAATAGGCTGCCTCTTCGTACTTTAGGACACGCACTACGCAATGGTTGCTCTGAGTTCATTAATGAAATATCGGTGGGTATTATTATTTTTGCTGTGCACTGGCAGGTTGCAAGTCAACATGGTGAAGCAGGTATTGCCGGCTTTGCTATCACCAACTACATCCTGTTTATCAGCATGATGATGTTTTATGGGATCATTGATGCACAGCATGTCCTGTTGAGCCACAACCTCGGCGCGGGGCAGCCTCAACGAGCGCATACCTTCATGCGATTCGCCACACTGGCGATTGCGTGCATTGGAGGGGGGATCACTCTCTTCACATTCATCGGTAAAACCTGGATCACCACCCTATTTCTGGGTACTGGGGAGCTCGATGCCGCCTTATTCGCCCATCAATACCTCAACTGGCTATGGCCTTGTATCCTGCTGAGCGGGTTTAATGTCCTCTTCTCCGGCTACTTTACCGCCCATCAACGCCCGAAACCTTCAGCGTGTATCGCTCTTTTGCGTGGGCTGTTATTACCGCTATTGTTTCTATTTCTCTTTACAGTCTGGCCGATTTCCTGGCATGTATTAGCTGCCCTGCCACTGGCAGAAGGTATAACCTTACTGATCGCCATCGGGCTCTATCTACACCAGATAAGGCACTCAGCAAGCGCTATACAAGCTTGTGGACATGAATGAAGAGGATAGAGGATAGAGTAATATGCCTCCCCTAAAAGACGACAAAGGCGCCTATTAAGGCGGCGCCTTGGTTTTATTTCATCTGCTGATCAAGATTGAGGATGGTCAGGGCATTACTCACGCTGGTCGCCACAACATCAACCACGCCGGAACGTAATACGCCCAACAAGGCTAACGCTTTACTGCTTTCAGCGGCTGTCACTACCACTGTCGGAATGTGGCGTAATTCATCCATACTCAAGCCAATGACACGATCACTCATCATGGTATCTGCGCGTTGGCCTTTGCTGTCAAAGAAATCATAGCCCGCCAGATCGCCCACCACACCTTTACGAATACGTGCTTCGACGATCTCTTGCGGGGTGAACCAGCCCAGTTTCACCATGTGGCTGTTCTCATTCATATCTCCCACTCCGACGAGTGCCACATCCGCACGACGCGCACGATCAAGCGTCTCTTTCACGGTGCCATTTTTCATGATGGCTTCTTTTACCTTGATGTCTTCCACATAAGCCGGGGCATACAAGGTCTCACTGATCCCACCGTATTTTTTTGCCAGCAGGCGGCAGATATGGTCAGCATTGATCGCATTACCGGAACGGTGCGTCCCGCCAATACCACAGACAAAACGGCACTTACGGTGTGGCACCACACCCACATGACTGGCAATAGAGGCGATATTACGTCCTTGACCCACCGTCACCACCATATCATCCGTCAGTGTCCCCGCCAGATAGGTTGAGACTAAACTGGCCACTTGCTGACGCTGTGTTTCATCATCCGGCTGATCCAATGCGATCAGTGCGCGTTTTAAGCCAAAGCGCTCAATCAGCTGCTGCTCAAGTTTCTCACTGAAGACGGGGTGATATTTCACGGTAATTTCCACCACGCCTTCATCTCGTGCTCGGCGCAATAAACGGCCTACCTTCGCACGCGACATGCCAAATTTTTGGGAAATTTCCTCCTGGGTTGCCCCATCTTGATAATAAGCAATGGCGATTTCCGTCAACACATCATTGTCGACTTGAGGTAAATCATTCGCAGGTAACGTCATTTATTTCCCAAATAATACATGGCATAACATATCCGGTATCTTACCTTGAAGGTAAGCATGGCGCGAGTCTCTGCCTCAGGATAATCCCCTCACTGTGAGAGCTCCGCGATTACATACTGTTACCTTCACGCCCTGTCTCCCAATTTTTCTCGTAGGTATTCCCTCGCGCGGTACCATCAATACAAACGTAATTTTTCGGTTTACCGAGTAAGCCCACTCGAAAAGCATTTTTAGGATCGCAGTACGTTTCCACATGTGTAGCATAGGCTTCGCGATACGCTTTTTGCTGCGTACTGTCGACGGCACCCAGTTGACTCAATGCACTATCACTGCGTTCATAATGGCCCATTTCCACATCATACTGTGCAAGACCCGTCCAATCTTGTGCCTCAGAATACGCATCCACCTGAGAACTACTGCACCCAACCAACCCCATCAGAACACATGCGATTAACCCTATGGCTTTCATATATACCTCCACACTTTTACTACAGTATAGAAACTCCCAACACGGGTGATATCACCAACACGCTGATAAAACAGAATATGACACTATACGCTTACCCATCTTGTCAGCGATCATAAACCCACCTCCGTGAGCGCAAGATAAACGCGAAAATCTTAAGAGTGCAAAGGACATGGCGCAAAAAACGAGAAAACCCAGTCCGAAGACAGGGTTTCTTTAGAAGCGGTAAAGCAGCGGGCACGCCCAGTGAGGGCTTTCGAAAGAAGGAGAAAATGGACATTCAAATACTTCAAATACGAAAAAGCCCCGCTATTTCTAGCGAGGCTTCTTAATAAGTGGCGGAGCGGCCGGGCTTGCGCTCAATTGGACTCGCAACCGAGCGGGACTCATTCGCCCGTAGGGCGAACCAATAAAATACAGATGTAAAAAAGCCCGAGTCTTTCAACTCGGGCTTAGTATAAGTGGCGGAGCGGATGGGACTCAACGCGCACGGCAGTGCCGCGACCTAGAGACCGAAGGGCTCTATGGGAGCGGTATATAGCAAAAAACCCTGTCGTTACCGACAGGGTTTCTTAATAAGTGGCGGAGCGGACGGGACTCGAACCCGCGACCCCCGGCGTGACAGGCCGGTATTCTAACCAACTGAACTACCGCTCCACACGGAGATAAAGATTTCTC
>NZ_LDOV01000036.1 GCF_001029435.1 Photobacterium aphoticum
CGAATCTCTCCACCCCTGCCACTTTCGAAAGCCTCGACAGAAATGTCGAGGCTTTTTTGCATTTGGTGTTTTTGTGGTGGTGAATATTTCGGCCATTGGCAGAGCCGCGGATTCCGCTATACCGAACATCAGCGCGTGTTGGGATAACTAGGCGTCCCCCTGGAACGCCAGCCCGGTCGAATCTCTGGAATGCCAGCCCAGTCCCCCCTGCCACTTTCGAAAGCCTCGGACTACGCGTCCCGGTAGAAATGCAGGGGCTTTTTTGCATTTGTGTTTTCGAAAAGCAAGCGTTGGTAGTCAGCTTATCGAATCTCTGGAACGCCAGCCCGGTCGAATCTCTGGAGCGCCAGCCCAGTCCACAGCTGCCATCTTTGAAAGCCTCGGACTGAGAGTCCTGGCAGAAATACTGAGGTTTTCTTGCATTGGTGGCTGTCCAATCTAATTTGTTTGCCTGTCAGCGGGAATATACACACAAATCTGCTCATAATTTTTAAGCTAAATCATTTGGTTACCCTGAGAAAGAGAGAGGGTGAATCGTGCGTTTACACGGAAATTGACAGTGGAATTGACTGGAAAATAACAAAAGAGGCTGCATAAACGTGAGTGATGGTGGTAAGGTATGGCCTTTCCGCGTTAGAAAAAAGGGGCGTACTGATGCCACATCTTCGTTTTCGAGCCGTAGAATTTGACCATCTGAAAGCATTATCCACGCAGTTAGTGGATGATTTACAACCGCTAATGGCGTGCCCGCGTGAAGATTTCACCCTTGAGCATATCTCCACGACCTTCATTGTGGATGGTGATGTCTCGGACGCGTATCCTTTTGTTGAAGTGTTGTGGTTTGATCGTGGCCAACTAGTACAAGATCAAGTGGCACAGGTGATCACCGCTGCAGTACGTGATGCGTTTGACGATCCGCAACTGGATGTCGCTGTGATTTTCTCTTCGTTAACTCCTTCTGCGTATTACGATAACGGCCAGCACTATTAAGCGTGTCTTGGCGTTATCTCTCCGTTTGTTTCCCTCGTTGTTGATTATTGAATATAGGTAAAGCATGGCGCGTTATACCAAAGTGGCTGCCGGTTTAGGGGCTATTGCTGGCGCACTCGGGATCAGTGCATTGAATTGGTCATTTGATGTTTCTGAGGTACCGGAAGTGAGTGCTAATGTGCTGGCACCGGAGTTTTCGTATACCTGTATCCATAGCGAGTTGGCTCAACCCCTAGATGATAATGGGGAGCTGACGGTGTCGGTGTGGAATATCTATAAGCAGCAAAAAGACAATTGGCGCAGTGAGTTGGAAAAGGTTACGCAAGACAGCCGTCTGGTTTTATTGCAGGAAGCCAGCTTGAATGTCCCGCTCAAAGACTATTTGGATACGGCCCATTGGAAGGTTCGGATGGCCAATGCGTTTCGTTTCTTGAATACGCCTGCCGGGGTGATGAACCTGTCGAGCGTGAATGCCAAGAGTACCTGTGCGTATCTGGCGGTTGAGCCTTGGTTGCGTTTACCAAAATCGGCGTTGCTGTCAGAATTTAACCTGTCTAACGGGCAGACACTGGCGGTGGTCAACCTGCACGGGGTGAATTTCTCGGTAGGTCTGGATGAATACAAAGCGCAATTTAATAAGCTGAAGAAAGTATTGGATCAGCATATCGGCCCGATCATTTTGGCAGGAGATTTCAATACCTGGCGTCAGGGGCGGATGGATGTGGTGTCGCAGTTTGCCAAGAGCTTAGGCTTAGTGGATGTACAGTTAAGGGAAGATCAGCGCATTAAGGTGTTTGGTAAGCCGTTGGATCATTTGTACTACCGCGAGCTTCAGTTAGTGAAAGCAGAGGCACCCTTAACGGATGCCTCTGATCATAATCCGATCATCGCACAGTTTAAGCTGCAATGATCAGCATTGGCCAGAGCAGGATCGTCATGATCCAAGGCAAGCTGGCCACGATAATGCATTTAGCGCGATCGTAATCGGTCCACGCACCGACGACGGCATAGCTCAGCGCGATATACCATGGGGTCAGCAGCGGAATAGATGTCGCAAACGCTGACCATGGGCTGTTTAATGGCAGTTTGAGCAAGCCATTGAGGCTATTCAAATCGGCCGCATTAGGCAGGATCGGGCTGGTATTAAAGACCGCATTCAGATAGCTGGCAAAATCGCCCACAATCGCGGGTAGCATGATAAAGCACGATGCCGCCAACCATTTGCCGTAGCCATGTTTATAGCTGCTGCTTTTGGTTGACAGATTTAGCCACAGTGCCAGCATGAAAATACACGCGGTACGGCCGGTAATATCACTGAACACTTCCCCAGCCAGTAACACTTCCTTGGTTAGCCAGGCGTCTTGGATCTGCGCATCAACGTTTGGTAGCTGAGCCAATAAAGTCTGCTGCAACCAAGCCATGTCCACATGGTTGAAATAGGCGCCCCAGAAAAAGAACGGCCCAAAGATCACCAACAGGTACGGCAGAAACGCCCATTTCGGACGCTGATGCACTGCTGCGAAACAGTCCACGGGTGAGCGGAATGTATCGATAAGCGCGATGAAGGGATTGCGAGACGGCGTCATACACTCACCTTCGTTACATCCACATACAGTTTCAGTTGCTGACCCGGCTTAAGGTATTTTTTGCCGCTGATCTTGTTCCACTTCACAACGTCAGACACTTTCACTTTATAGCGCTGGGCAATCGCACTCAGGTTATCGCCAGAGCGAACCTTGTAGTAAACCGTACGGATGATGCCGCCGCTGGCGTTGTCTTTCCACAGCGTCAGCTTTTGGCCGACACGCAGGGTCGATTTCTTGCTCAAGCCGTTCCATTTGGTGAGCTCATCGATAGAGACTTTCTCGCTGCGTGCGATGCTCCACAGGCTGTCACCGCCTTTGACGATGTAGTCGGTGCGGTAACCGCCACCGTGGCTACGTTGCGTTTTGCCTTCTAAGCGCATCGCAATGGTATCGCCATCTTTCATCGCCACCGGGATCAAGATATGGCGGCCAACACGGATGTTGGTGTTACTCATGTCATTGGCACGCTGGATTTGCTTGGTCGTGGTTTTATATTTACGCGCCAAGACACTCAGTGTGTCGCCAGATTGCACCTTGTAACGGATCACTTTCATGCCGCGATGGCCATTTTTGGCAAACGCAGTATTGAAGTTATCGACATGGCCAACAGGCAGAAGTAGATGACTCGGACCATCCGGTGCGGTGGCCCAGTGGTTGTAACCCGGGTTCAGGCTTTGCATTTCATCCAGTGAGATACCGGCAAATTGTGCCGCCATCGCCAAGTCCATCTGTGTACCTGGTTTCACCAGTTGTACGGCTGGTTTGTTGGCAATTTCAGGCAATTCAAGGCCATATTTTTGCTGGTTTTTGATCACATCAGCGACTGCCAGCAGTTTTGGTACGTAGCCACTGGTTTCTTTTGGTAGATCCAGATGCCAGAAGTCCGTTGGTTTGCCAGCCGCTTTGTTATTGCGAATTGCGCGGAATACGCGGCCTTCGCCGGTGTTGTAAGCTGCCAGCGCGTGTAACCAGTTACCGTCGAATTTACGGTTCAGGTATTGCAGCAGATCAAGCGCGGCACGGGTTGATTCCACCACGTCGCGGCGACCGTCATACCACCAGTCTTGCTTCAGGCCAAACGTACGACCTGTTGGCGGGGTAATTTGCCACAAACCAGCGGCACGGCCATGGGAGTAAGCGAATTGGTCGAAGGAGCTTTCAACCACAGGCAGCAGGGCTAATTCCAGTGGCATGTTGCGCTTTTCAATTTCTTCGGTGATCAGAAACAAGAAAGGTTGGGCACGGTTAGCGACCGTTTGTAGATGGCCCGGATGGCGCAGGTACCAGTTACGGTAGTAATTGACGGACTTGTTATCCGGTACCTCAGCGGTTAACTGCATGCTGATGCGTTGCCAAAGGTTTTCTTGTTCTTGTGGCGTAGGCAGTTTCACAGGGGCAACCACGACAGCTTGTGGTTGAGGTGTGACGACAGCAGGGGGCGTTGAAGGGGTCACAGGCGCCGCAGGCACTTCCTTAGGAGGTGTGTTTGTCGGCGCATCGACCGTTTTCGTTGTATTGTTAATTTGGCAACCAGCCAGTAGTAGCGCACTCGCCAAAAAAAATCGAGATTTCATGTGTCTAGCCTATAGCCAAAATAGTGGGAGATAATACTTGCCCAACTACCTTGGTTACAAGTGACCTAGGTCAAAATTCGTCTTTCCAGCGGCGCAGGGCAGCGAAGGTCTCGACATCGCTGTCATCTACTGCTCTGTTTACAACGGATTTTTTGATACTCGGTTGATCACAGCGCAAGAACGGGTTGATCAATTTTTCTTGTTTCAATGTGCTAGGAATGGTGCTGATCCCTTTAGCACGCAGGCGGCTGACCTCTTCGCGGTAGCGCTGCAGGTGAGGATTGTCCTGCTCTGCGACCAGAGCAAAGGCCAAATTACTGCTGGTGTATTCGTGGGCGCAGTACACTTCGGTTTCGTCCGGTAGGGCGGCTAGCTTTTGTAGTGAGTGATACATTTGGGCGGCAGTACCTTCAAAAAGGCGACCACACCCGGCGGAGAACAAGGTATCACCACAGAACAGCTTCTCGTCACCCACGTACGCGACGTGGCCGGCGGTATGCCCAGGTACGCCAATGACCATAAAGCGCTCATCGAAAATCTCCACCTGATCACCGTCTTCAACAGACTGTGATACGCCTGGGATTGGCTCGGCGGCTGGGGCAACAATATTGATGTGGGGGTAGCGGCGTTTCAGCTCGCTGATCCCGCCAATATGGTCATGGTGATGATGCGTGATGAGAATGGCTTCGAGCTTAAGCTGCTGGGATTCCAACACCTCGATGACTGGCGCAGCATCGCCGGGGTCGACGACCACACAACGGTTATCCGGACTGTGAATCAGCCAGATGTAATTGTCATTAAATGCGGGTATGCTTTGGACAGTCAGCATAGTTTGTTCTCCAGCTTTCATTTCGTTGAGCATTGATTTTACATGGAATTGCTATGAAGCCAGCCCGCATATTAAAACAAATTGACCCTCCATACACCTGGTCACAAGTGACAAATGGTGCATGGGCAGCAGAATTGCTGCAGGCACAGCTTGATGAGTGGTGGCCAAAGCTATTTGGTTACCACATGTTGAAGCTGGGCGGTTTAAGTTGTGAGTTAGCCAGCGGCCATTGTAACATCCAGCACCAAATTTGCATTGATAAGTTCAACCCTCTGCATAACGTCGTGGCCGATCCATTTGCCTTGCCGTTTATCGAAAAATCCTTTGATGCTTGTGTCATTGCCCATCAGTTGGATTACTGTGCGGATCCGCACCGTTTATTGCGGGAGTTGGATCGGGTCACGGTTGATGACGGCTATATGTTGATCAGCGGTTCAAACCCGGTCAGCTTGTTGGGATTACGCGGGTGGTTGCCGTGGAACCGTAAGCGCTACCCATGGCTGGGGCGGATGTTTATGCCGATGCGGGTAAAAGACTGGCTAGGTGTGCTGAATTACGAAGTGGTGTTTCACGAGAATTTTGCCATTGTGCCCGCGACTCATCATCAGGCCTGCTCGGCATGGGCGGAAGGGATGTTATCCGAGACCTGCTCATCGATTGGCAGCATGTATCTCATTGTGGCCCGTAAGCGCACGGTGCCGTTAAAGCCAATTAAACCGACCTGGAAGATACGGCGTCAATTGGCTCCGTTAGGCGTGAACTGCCGCACGAATGCGACAGAGAAGCGTCAATGCTGAAAGCACAATAAGTGCGTTGATGCGAAGGCGTTTCGCACCATTGGCCTATCCCGCCGGTTAGCTTGGGATGTAGCCGGTGTCTTCGTGTTTTGGTGACTCGGCAGCTGTACGTGCTAATTCATCACAGCGTTCATTTTCCGGGTGGCCGGCATGGCCTTTTACCCAGTGCCAGGTGACCTGATGGCGCTGTGTCTCGGTATCGAGTTGTTGCCACAAATCGGCATTTTTCACCGGCTTTTTATCGGCCGTTTTCCAGCCACGTTTTTTCCAGTTATGGATCCACTGGGTGATCCCTTGGCGGACATACTGGCTGTCGGTGGTCAAATCAACCTTGCAAGGCTCTTTCAGGCTTGCCAGCCCCTTAATCGCGGCTAATAGCTCCATGCGGTTATTGGTGGTCATAAAAAAGCCGTCACTCAATTCTTTTTCATGCTGTTTATACCGTAACACGGTACCATAGCCACCCGGCCCCGGATTTCCGAGGCACGATCCGTCTGTGAAAATTTCTACCTGCTTGGTCATATTTGGTAGTATTCGCCTTAGTTGAAAACTTTAGTCTGACACAATCGCTACTATGAAAGCCACTAATGAACGCATAATCGTATTCGATACTGAAACAACCGGTATGAATATGACCGGCCCACACTATGAAGGCCACTGTATTGTTGAAATCGGTGCGGTTGAAATCATCAACCGTAAGCTGACAGGCAACAGTTTCCATGTGTACATCAAACCGGATCGCCTGATTGATCCAGAAGCGATTGAAGTACACGGTATCACTGATGAATTCTTGCGTGATAAGCCGACGTACCGAGAAGTGCATGAAGAATTCATGGCGTTTATTCAGGGAGCCGAGCTGGTTGCCCATAACGCGCCCTTCGATATCGGCTTCATGGATTACGAGTTTTCCAAGATCAATGCCAACATCGGCAAGACGGAAGACTTTTGTAAGGTGACCGATACCCTGGACATGGCTAAACGCCTGTTCCCGGGAAAACGTAATAACTTGGACGTCTTGTGTTCCCGTTACGGTATTGATAACTCACACCGTACCCTCCACGGGGCATTGCTCGATGCCGAGATCCTGGCTGATGTCTACCTGATGATGACAGGTGGCCAGACGTCATTGGCACTGAGTATGGCCAGTGAAGAAGGCGACAGCGGGGCGGAGAACGCAATCCGCCGTTTGGCAACAGGAAGAAAAGCACTAAAGGTTATCCGTGCTTCTGCCGATGAAATACAAGCGCATGATGCGCGATTGGATTTGATTGGTAAGAAGGATGACGTCCTCTGGCGTCTGTAGGAGAACGATGAAGCGATTATGGTGGCTGGTCATGCTGCTGCCGCTGTGGTCATGGGCAAGCACCATGACCGAAAGCGCGTGGCTCGATAACCGTTTTCGTGTGGATCCCACGGTGAAGCAAGTCTCCTTCGTGGTTAAACGCGATACCAAGAGCAATTCGGTGGTTATCGTGCGTCCGGACGGCCATAAATATTATGCGTGGCGCCATCCCGACCATGTCGCGTGGTATGAAGAGCCGGGGATCGACATTATCTCCATTGATAATCCGATGCCGGGGCCGTGGCAGGCCATTGGCAGTGTGACGCCGAAAAATAAGGTTGTGATACTGTCGGACTTAGCGTTGTCTGTCGATACACTGCCGGATCGTATTTACCAATCTGAAACCATCAAGTTTACTGCCCGTTTGTCACAAGACGGCAAACCACTCACGTTGCGTGATTTTCTCGATCGCGTGAAATTATCGGTGGTGTTTTACGAGTACGTTGAGCACCCGGACACCTTACCGAAAGAAGCCTTACCGGTGCCGATTTCGCAAGGCGAGTTTTCGGATGACGGCCGCCAGTTTGATGAACATCCCGGGGATGGGGTGTTTACGGTGGCGATGCAAGTGGACTTACCGCCGGGCAAATACCGCGTACGGATCAGCTCCGGTAACGGAATTTTCCTGCGCACCCAAGAGCAGGTCGTGCTGGTGTATCCGCCGCCGCTTAATGCCAGTTTTATTCAGGGGCGCGGACAGGATGAGCAGCATCAGGTTGTTGTGACCGCCGAAGAAGGGGCGATCAAGCCCGGTTCATTGGCAGCGCATATTACGCAGGTCAGCGCAGACGGTACCACCACCATCAGTGAGCAAGCGGCATTACCGGATGAGATCACGCTAAAAGTGTGGCTGCCGAACGGTGAGTTGCCTGGTCGCTATACCTGGTCGGGCTGGTTGTATGCCACCGACAATATGACCGGACGTGAGTTGGTCTTCCGTTTGCCAGAAAGTCACTTTGCCGTGATGGCAGAATTGCAGCTGGATCGTAATCTGAATTATTTCAGAGAGCAGCAGGCGGAAAAGGCGCGATTAGCCGAATATGCGCGGATTGAAGCTGAACGTGAAGCGGCCCGATCAAAAGCGGTGAAGATCATTATCGGGTTGAATATTGTGGTGCTGATTGTGGTGATTGGCGGCATCGTGTGGTGGCGTAAGCGTCGTGTGAAGCACATGCTGGATCGCGCCGGGCTCGAGGTGCCAGAGTCGTAACCGGCCGCTGAGCGCTAACGCGATATTCAGGAATCAACGAATAAACAGAGGGAGAAGGCCTGCGCTTTCTCCCTCTTTTTTTGCCTGTGTTTTGAGGACGATGATTGTTCGGCTAGGCGGCGATGTCACTGCCTTTATTGCCCGATTTTGCGGCTGGCGAGTGTGCTGCGAGCACCTCAGGAGCAAAGTCATCCACATTGATGGTGCGCAGACGGCCCACTTCAGCACGACGTAATAAGTCAGCCTCTTCAGGATTGATGGCATTCAGTGCCAAGCCACGTTCAGCCACCTTGTCTAACTGCATAAACGGAATTTTCTTGCCTGCCGCCTGACAAACACGATCGTAAATGGGCTCTGCCGCCAGAATGTCTTTCAGCGTCGCTTCTATCATGCCGACCGGATTGGTGTCGTCGGCCGTCAGGTATTGATGGCGACCAATGCGGCTGCGTGTGTCACTGGGGGTTTGCAGTAGACGCGCCAGTTTGTGATCCAGACGATCACTTGGGCGGTGCCGGCGCAGCCCAAACGGGAAGATCAGTGGGCGCAACAACGTCGCAGCCCAACGATGTGGGAAGTTACGCAAGAAGGCATCCAGTGCTTCTTCGGTTTGATAAAGTGCATCTTGCAGTCCCCAGTGAACCAGTGGGAGATCATTGTGCTGGCGGCCTTCATCGCTGAAACGCTTTAAGGTTGCTGATGCCAGATAGAGCTGACTGAGCACATCCCCCAAGCGGGCTGACAGGCGCTCTTTGCGTTTGAGTGAACCGCCCAAGAGTGCCATGGAGACATCCGCCAGCAGTGCTAAATTCGCGCTGTAGCGGTTCAGTTGTTGGTAATAACGTGTGGTGCTGTCCCGATAGGGGGCCGATGAGCCCCGTCCGTCGGTCAGGCCGAGCCAGAAAGTGCGGATCAGGTTACTGAAGACAAAGCCGAGATGACCAAACAAGGCATGATCAAACTCGGTGAGGGCTTGATCCGGATCGTCATGGTAAGCGGCCTGCATTTCGGTCAGTACAAACGGATGACAGCGGATCGCCCCCTGACCAAAGATGATCATCGAGCGGGTGAGAATATTGGCCCCTTCTACGGTGACGGCTATTGGCGCACCTTGGTAGCCTCGTGCGAGGAAGTTATTCGGCCCGAGACAAATGCCTTTGCCGCCAACGATGTCCATGGCGTCAATCACACTGCGTTGGCCTCGATGCGTACAATGGTATTTGACGATGGCAGAGATCACCGACGGTTTTTCCCCCGCATCAATGCCTGACACGGTCAGGGCACTGGCGGCATCCATCACATAAGCATTGCCGGCCAGTCTTGCCAGCGGCTCTTCAATGCCTTCCATTTTGCCGATAGGCAGCTTGAACTGGCGACGGATCCGCGCGTAAGCACCGGTGGCCAGCGCTGCTGTTTTCAGGCCGCCTGTGGTATTGGCGGGCAGGGTGATCCCCCGTCCGACAGACAAGCATTCAACCAGCATCTGCCAGCCTTGTCCGGCTTTTTCTTGTCCCCCGATGATGTAATCGAGCGGTACAAATACCTTTTCACCCTGCGTAGGCCCGTTTTGAAACGGCACGTTTAACGGGAAATGGCGACGACCGATTTTGACGCCATGGGTGTCTGTGGGGATCAAGGCGCAGGTGATCCCTAACTCTTTTTCATCACCCAACAGGTGGTCAGGGTCATAGAGTTTAAACGCCAACCCGAGCACCGTCGCGACAGGCGCTAAGGTGATGTAGCGTTTATTCCACGTTAGCTCCATACCGAGGATTTCTTCCCCTTGCCACATGCCTTTTTTGACGGTGCCAAAGTCGGGGATCGCCCCCGCATCAGAGCCGGCTTCCGGGCTGGTAAGTGCAAAACAAGGGATCTCTTTGCCTTCGGCCAGACGGGGCAGGTAATAGGCTTTTTGCGTCTCAGTGCCGTAATGTTGCAGCAATTCCGCCGGGCCTAAGGAGTTGGGTACCCCAACCGTTGAGGAGAGGACCCCAGAGACGCCGCTCAGCTTTTGCAGTACCAGCGACTGTGCATAGGCTGAGAAGGCCAGTCCGCCGTATTGTTTGTCGATGATCATCGCGAAGAATTTGTGATCTTTAAGGTATTGCCACACTTCGGGCGGCAGATCGGCCAGTTCGTGGGTAATGTGAAAGTCGTTGACTTGTCGGCATAGCGTTTCTACCGGGCCATCTAAAAAGGCTTTTTCTTCTGCGCTTAGTTGAGGCGCCGGGGTATCGTGCAGTTTGTGCCAGTCCGGTGCGCCGCGAAACAGATCCGCTTCCCACCACACCGTACCGGCATTAAGTGCTTCTTTTTCGGTTCGCGACATTTCCGGCATTTGGGTTTTAAAGGCGGCCAGAGCCGGTCGGCTCAAAAGTGTGCGGCGCAGAGAAGCGAGGTTGAGCGGCAGGGCGATGAGCAAAAAGCCTAACCAGGTGTATTGGCCGACCACATCCAGCAGGGTGCCCAGGGTCAGTATGAGAGCCAATATCACGGTAAATGTTCGCAGGTTTACCCGGTGGTAAGCCAGTAGGCCGATGATGGCCAGCAATCCCAGTAGATACGCAAATGTCACCATGTTTCATCTCCTTCTGTGGCAGCGTAAGCGACGGATGAGGAATGATACTTGTCGGTCTGTCTCCCTAGACCTGACGGCAAGACCTAATCACAACCTAAGCAAAAAACCAGTCAAGGTAAGAGGTCTAACCACTTGTAATAAGTGTAACTGAGTGTTTGCTAGATTGTGAAATAATTTTCTGTTCTGAAAGGAGGCGGTTACGTAAACATGTCCTGACAAAATGCAGTAAATTCGTGGTTTGATCGAGATCAGCGAGAGCCAAAATTCAACTTGCGAAAATCTCTCATCGTATTAACATAGTGTGACATTGTTCACGCATTGGTGTTTTTATCGACAGAAACACTGCGCAATGGCGTGAGTACATACAGGCGTAATATGTGGCGCAATGCCCGTTAAATGCCGTGTTGCCTTTCCCGATCTCCGACTGACACATGCCCGCCGGATCCCCATCTCGGGATGACAGCTTTTCAAATTTTTTACTTCACTAATCCGAACGGTTCTATGTTTGGGGTTTGGCGTTTCCGTTCGGTAATCAAGGGGTTATCCGTGTTGATATTTAATGCATTAAGACAGGCATGGCGGGAAGGCATGTCTCTTTCGACCTTACGGGCTGATGTGATTGCCGGTATCACGGTGGGCGTGGTGGCGATTCCTCTGGGTATGGCTCTGGCGATTGCCGTGGGTGTACCACCGCAGCATGGTTTGTACACCGTGATTGTGGCTGGCTTGTTAGCCGCGTTACTGGGTGGCTCCCGTTTTAACATCACAGGCCCAACAGCGGCATTTGTGGTGATCCTGTTGCCAATCACTCAGCAATACGGCCTGACCGGCTTGATGCTGGCGACCATGATGTCAGGTGTGATCCTGCTACTGATGGGTGTGTTACGTTTAGGCCAGTTGGTGGCGTACGTGCCGTACCCTGTGACCACCGGTTTTACGGCGGGTATCGGTCTGACGATTGCATTCCTACAACTTAAAGACCTATTGGGTTTGAGCGTTGCGACAAATCCTATCCATTTTCCTGAAAAAGTTGTGGCGTACGCAACGGCGATGCCGACCATTAACCTGTCTGATGCCCTGGTGGGGATTATCACGATTGGTGTGTTCATTGGCTGGGCGAAGCTGAAAACCAAAGTACCTGCACACGTTGTTTCGTTAGTTGTGGGTACGCTGGTGGCCTTGGTGCTGAACCACCTGGGTGGCGCACATGTTGGTTTGTTGGGTGAAAAATTCCACTACCAAATCGGTGATTTGGTGGGACAGGGTATTCCTCAAGTCTTGCCACAATTTGTGATGCCTTGGCAAAACGATGCCTTCTCTTGGTCATTGGTGATTGAACTGCTGCCAGCGGCGTTCACGATTGCGATGTTGGGCTGTATTGAGTCACTGCTGTGTGCGGTGGTTGCCGATGGTATGACAGGCACTAAACACAATCCGAATGCGGAATTGGTGGGGCAGGGTCTGGCAAACATGGTGGTTCCGTTCTTCGGTGGTATTCCTGCGACAGCGGCGATTGCCCGTACTGCAACCAATATCCGCGCGGGTGCGTTCTCACCAATCTCTGCTATTGTGCACGCGTTGTTTGTACTGGCGGCGATGATTGCGCTGGCACCTATGCTGTCTTACGTACCGATGAGTGCATTGGCAGGCTTGCTGATCATGGTGGCTTGGAACATGTCTGAAGCGCCGCACTTTGTGCACACTATCAAAGTGGCACCACGTCGTGACGTCGCTGTTTTGCTGACTTGTTTCACCCTGACCGTTGTTTTCGACATGGTGGTGGCTGTGGTTGTGGGCTTGTTGCTGGCCGGCTTGCTGTTCATTCAGCGTATTGCCTCACTGACTTCCGTGAACCGCGTGGAAGGTAACCATCCGCACCTGGATTTGGGTGAGGATGTGGTGGTGTATGACATTAACGGTCCGTTGTTCTTTGCCGCCAGTGAAAAAGCGTTGTCAGTGATTGATCGTATTACCTTGGATGCTCGCGCGGTGGTGATGGATTTCAGTGATGTGACCACCATTGATATTTCAGCGATTCATGCGTTTGAAAATGCGTTGGATCGCGTACGTGACTACCCGGTGTACTTACTGGATGTGGCCCCGCATGTGGCCGCGAAGTTGACCACTGCCGGTGTGATGGCGATTGAAAATGTTGAGATGGTAGATTCTGTGCAGTCACTCCGTGAGCGTTTAGCCTCTACGGCGCACAATGTATCGTCTTAAGAGTCGACACCTTTAAGCATTTCTTTGTACACTGCCTTAAAGGCATAAATGAGCGGAGGCCTTGGCCTCCGTTTTTTATTAAAAAATAATCAGAGCATAGCTTATGTACCAAGATTTGATCCGTGCGGAATTAACTGAAGCAGCAGACGTACTGAACCGTTTTCTCAGTGATGAGAAGAATATTGCGGATATCGAAGCGGCGGCCAAGTTGTTGGCTGATGCGTTCAAACAAGGCGGCAAAGTGTTGTCTTGCGGTAATGGCGGTTCACACTGTGACGCCATGCACTTTGCAGAAGAGTTGACGGGCCGTTACCGTGAAAACCGTCCGGGTTACCCGGGCATTGCGATTTCCGATCCGAGCCACCTGTCATGTGTAAGTAACGACTTCGGTTACGAGTATGTGTTCTCTCGCTACCTGGAAGCCGTTGGCGCAAAAGGGGATGTATTGTTCGGCCTGTCGACATCAGGCAACTCAGGCAATATCCTAAAGGCGATTGACGCAGCGAAAGCCAAAGGCATGAAAGTGATTGCGTTGACCGGTAAAGATGGCGGTCAGATGGCAGGCTTGGCGGATGTGGAAATTCGTGTGCCGCATTTCGGTTACGCAGACCGCATTCAGGAAGTGCATATCAAGATCATTCATATCTTGATCATGCTGGTTGAAAAAGAAATGGCGGCTTAATCACTGTTAGTTAGTGACCGCTTACAAGAAAGGGCATAAAGGACTATGTGTGAACTACTTGGCATGAGTGCCAATGTGCCAACGGATATTTGTTTCAGTTTTACCGGCTTGATGCAGCGCGGCGGCAATACTGGCCCGCACCGTGATGGTTGGGGGATCACCTTTTATGAAGGAAAGGGTTTTCGTACCTTTAAAGATCCGAACCCAAGCTGTCAGTCGCGTATTGCGGAGCTGGTACAGAATTACCCGATAAAAAGCCGTGCAGTGGTGAGTCATATTCGCCAAGCAAACCGTGGCGGTGTCAGTCTGGAAAATACCCACCCGTTCACCCGTGAGCTGTGGGGGAAATACTGGACGTTTGCGCACAACGGTCAGCTTACAGATTATGAAGCGCTGGATACGGGGCGTTATACCCCGGTGGGTGATACGGACAGTGAAAAAGCATTTTGTTGGCTGATCAACCGTCTGGACAGTGCGTTTCCAACCATGCCGGATGATTTGACGGCGGTGTATAACTACATGGCGGAAAGCTGTGATAGGTTGCGCCAGTTGGGGGTGTACAACATGTTGTTGACCAATGGTGAGTATGTACTCACCTATTGCACCAACAACCTGCACTGGATCACCCGTCGCGCTCCGTTTGGTAAAGCGTCATTGATTGATGAAGATGTGACGATCGATTTCCAGCAGGAAACGACACCGAACGATGTGGTGACCGTGATTGCCACTCAGCCGCTCACCAATGATGAGCAGTGGCATAAGATGCAACCGGGTGAATTTACCGTGTTCCACTTTGGTGAGCCGGTATTTAACCGCGTGCCTTAAGCCCGCCATAGCCGGTTATGTCTGTTGTCGATATGGTGGCAGAGACGGCGATACAGATTGGCTGAAAAATAAAACGCGACCTCAGGGTCGCGTTTTTTATGCGGTGTGCTCGAGATAAGCCGGATGATAAGCGTGTGCCTTATTCGGCATCCTCATCGTCACTGGCGTAGCCGGATGGTGGTAAGCAAGCGCCATCAAAGTAGGCATTGTTGCCTTCCATCACCACACGCTGCTGTAAGCACCAGTGTGCAACCAGCGGGTAGATACGGTGTTCTTGCTCTTGCACCCGGGCCATGACGTCATCGGCGTTATCGTCCGAGAAGATAGGCACTTTGGCTTGCAAGATCACCGGGCCGCCATCGAGCTCTTCCGTCACGAAATGGACACTGGTGCCGTGCTCCCGATCGCCCGCATCAATGGCGCGCTGGTGGGTGTGCAGGCCGGTGTATTTCGGCAGCAGGGAAGGGTGGATGTTGATCATCTTCCCGGCAAAATGACGGACAAACTCACCACTCAAGATCCGCATGTAACCCGCAAGGATCACCAAATCAGGCTGATACTGATCTATCTGTTCGGCTAATGCGCGATCAAAGGCTTCACGATCAGTAAAGTCGCAGGCAGCCAGATGCTCGGTGGTAATACCGGCTTCTTTGGCGCGTGTCAGCCCATAGGCATCCGCCTTGTTGGAGAACACGGCGGCGACTTTTGCATTGGCAATGATGCCTGATTCACAGGCATTCATGATCGCTTGCAGGTTGGAACCGCTACCGGAGATCAAAACGACGATATTTTTCATCGCTTATTGGATCTCCACCTGCTCTTCACCTTGCGCGGCATCAGCAATGTGGCCCAATAGCCACGCGTTTTCACCTTCTTCTTTTAAAATCGCAATGGCGTGTTCTGCCTGCTCTTGCGGCAGAGCAATCACCAAGCCAACACCACAGTTGAAGGTGCGGTACATTTCGTACGTTTCCACGTTACCGGCTGTTTGTAGCCAGTTGAATACCGCCGGCCACTGCCAGCTGTTGCCGTCTACCACTGCTTTGGTGCCTTCAGGCAACACGCGAGGGATGTTTTCCCAGAAACCGCCACCAGTGATATGAGAGATCGCGTGGATATCACAGCTTTCCATCATCTTCAGGGTCGATTTCACGTAAATTTTGGTTGGTTCAAGCAGGTGGTCGGCCAGTGTTTTGCCTTCCAGTTCTTGGTTAAGATCCGCTTGAGATACTTCAATGATCTTACGGATCAAAGAGAAGCCGTTAGAGTGCGGGCCGCTTGAGGCTACTGCGATCAAGGCATCGCCAGCGTTCACTTTGCTGCCGTCGATGATGTCCGCTTTCTCTACCACGCCGACACAAAAGCCTGCGACGTCGTAGTCTTCACCGTGGTACATCCCTGGCATCTCAGCAGTTTCACCGCCGATCAGTGCACAGCCTGCCTGCACACAGCCTTCGCCAATCCCTGCCACTACTGCCGCTGCCGTGTCTACATCCAGTTTGCCGGTCGCGTAGTAATCGAGGAAGAACAAAGGTTCGCCACCCTGAACAATCAGGTCGTTCACACACATGGCCACCAAATCGATACCGATGGTGTCATGTTTGTTTAAATCCATCGCCAAGCGCAGTTTGGTGCCGACACCGTCAGTGCCAGATACCAGTACCGGCTCTTTGTACTTGGTTGGCAGTGAGCAAAGTGCGCCAAAACCACCAATGCCCCCCATCACTTCAGGGCGATGTGTGCGTTTTACCACCCCTTTAATACGATCAACTAATGCATTACCTGCATCGATATCAACACCAGCATCTTTGTAACTAAGAGAAGAGTTATTGCCGCTCACAGGAGGTCCCTCAACGTATTAAAGTGAAAAAAGCGAGAGTATGATAACAGCAGTCGTGGCGGAAAGGAAAACGTTTGCGTCAATAAATCTGAGTGGTGAATTAGTAAGCAAACAAACGCGAAGCTCTACCCGAGGTCGTTGAGTATGGTATATAATAATGCGATTTTTTAGAATTTAGCTTGCTTAGGAGTCAGAGATGAAAGTCGTTGAGGTGAAACACCCACTGGTAAAACATAAGATTGGTCTTATGCGCGAAGGTGACATCAGCACTAAGCGTTTCCGTGAGTTGGCAACGGAAGTTGGTAGTTTGCTGACATATGAAGCGACTTCAGACTTTGAAACGGAAAAGGTTACTATTGAAGGTTGGAATGGTCAAGTTGAAATTGATCAGATCAAAGGTAAAAAAGTAACCGTTGTGCCAATTCTACGTGCCGGTCTAGGCATGATGGACGGCGTACTTGAGCACATGCCAAGTGCACGTATCAGCGTGGTAGGTATCTACCGTGACGAAGAAACACTAGAGCCTGTACCTTACTTCAACAAGCTGGCGTCTAACATCGATGAGCGTATCGCGTTGGTGGTTGACCCAATGTTGGCAACAGGTGGTTCAATGATCGCGACTATCGACCTGCTAAAAGAGCACGGTTGTACACAGTTCAAGATCCTAGTATTGGTTGCGGCACCTGAAGGTATCGAAGCACTTGAAAAAGCGCACCCAGATGTGGAGCTATACACTGCGGCTATCGATGAGAAGCTAAACGACAAAGGTTACATCGTTCCTGGTCTGGGCGATGCGGGCGATAAGATCTTCGGTACGAAGTAAGCCTGACTCTGTCGAGAAAGACACAGACATACAGAAAGCCGGACATTGTCCGGCTTTTTTTGTGCCAGTCATTCTGTGATGTCAGGCGTATCGAGTCAGGTGAATAGGGAAAAGCACGGCGAAAGAGTAGGGGAGAACTCGGGGGAGAAAATAGAGAGGCACTGAAGGGAAAAGAAAGGGAAAAAGGAAAGAGAGTGGCAGTAACATCCGATAAACAAACAGGGCGGAGAGGCCGCCCTGTTGAATAACATACAATGTTTTTGTCTTGGTGTGATTACTTGTCGTTACACGTATCGATTTGTGCGTTGTCGACCACGTGGTTTTCACCCAAGTCATCAGGCAGGATCAGGTTCAGCATGATTGCCACGATACCACACAGGCTGATGCCCTGTAGGCTGAAGCCGCCGATACCAAATGCCATGCCGCCGATACCAAACACCAGCGTTACCGCCACAATCACAAGGTTACGCGCTTTGTGCAGGTCAACCTGGTTCTTGATCAGAGTGTTCAGACCCACTGTCGCAATGGAACCGAACAGCAGGATCATAATACCGCCCATGACCGGTACCGGAATGGTTTGCAGAACCGCGCCCAACTTGCCCACAAAGGCCAGCACCAATGCAGTCACCGCTGCCCATGTCATGATGACAGGATTAAAGGCTTTGGTCAGCATGACCGCGCCCGTGACTTCAGAGTACGTGGTGTTAGGTGGCGCGCCAAACATAGAAGCAGCCATGGTCGCAATACCGTCGCCTGCCATGGTGCGGTGCAGACCCGGTTTTTTCAGGTAGTCTTTACCGGTCACGTTAGAAATGGCCAGCATGTCGCCCACGTGTTCTACCGCTGGTGCGATAGCAACCGGGATCATGAACAAAATGGCGTTAATGTTGAACTCAGGGAAAGTAAAGTTTGGCACCGCAAACCAGGCGGCTTGCTGAATGGGGGTGAAATCCACCACACCAAATGCCAGACTCATGACGTAACCGGTCACAATCCCCGCCATGATAGGGACTAACTTAAAGAAGCCTTTTGCGAACACACTGAAGCCAACAGTCACTAAAAGAGAGGTAATGGAAATCCAAAGTGCGGCATCACCGTTGACTAACTGTACCGCGCCATCGCCTGATTTACCCAGTGCCATGTTCACCGCAGACGGTGCCAGACCCAGACCGATCACCATGATCACCGGGCCCACCACTACAGGTGGCAGCAGTTTATGAATAATCGCGACGCCACGGACTTTGATCAGTGCCCCCATGCAGACGTACACCACACCCGCCATCATCAGGCCGCCCATGGTTGCAGGAATCCCCCACGTTTGTACGCCGTAGGTAATAGGTGCAATGAAAGCAAAAGAAGAAGCGAGGAAGATAGGAACAGAACGTTTGGTGACAACTTGGAAAAGGAGAGTACCGATACCGGCGCCGAAGAAAGCAACGTTGGGATCAAGCCCTGTCAGTAGCGGCACGAGAACTAACGCACCAAACGCAACAAACAGCATTTGGGCACCCTGTAAGACCTGCAACATGTGATATATCCACCCTGGCTAAAAAAAAATCGAGCGATGTTAGCACGGAAGTAATCGATTGCCTAATGTTGCCGATAAATAATTCGTCAACCACGAATTTGTTAGAGATAGGTACTGAAATTCGCAAAATTGTTACAAGAGGTTGACTGTGAAAATGTTGTCAAGACAGTGTCTTAGTCAGGTGTGCCACAGAAAAATACGAGGGAACGCTTGTTTTTGTGTGGGAAGCAGTTGCCGAGTACGATATGTTCAATTTATGATCGGACCTTACTTAAGTGATAAATGAGTTTTTTATGTTGCGTGTTACGTTACTTTTCATGGCGTTACTGGCTTTGCCATTGAAGGCAGCCACCATGACCAACTTGTATCAGGCGCAGGTAGTATTGCCTGATACTGACCGGCAGTCAGAGCAGGTAGCTCGTCAACAAGCGTTGGAGCAAGTGTTGATCAGAGTCTCTGGTCAAAGCGCGATCGGCAAAAACGAAGTGGTGGCCAAAGCCCTGACGCAAAGCGGACAGTATGTCAGTCAGTTTGGCTACGGCAATCAAGACGGACAGCGCACATTGGCACTGACGTTTGATGCGCGCCAAATTCGCACCTTGCTGGCACAGGCCAAAGCCAGTTTCTGGACTGAGCAGCGTCCAACCACACTCGTGTGGATGGTGGAAGATGACGGCCGTGACCGTAATATCTTGTGGGATCAGTCGGGCAGTGCATTGGTTGCGGATATGAAGCAGGCGGCTGAGCGTCGCGGTGTACCTGTGTCTGTGCCAATTGGTGATTTCCAGGATGTGACGGCAATCAGCTCGCCGGATCTGTGGGGCGGGTTTGTACAGCCATTGTCTACCGCGAGTGTGCGTTACCAGCCGGAAGCGATTTTACTGGCCCGTGTGCGTAAGCAGGGCACGGATGAGATCAGCATTAACTGGCAGCTGTTTAAGAACCGTGCAGAAGCGCTGGTGGCGTCGCAGCAGGCACCGAGTGAAGGTCGCTTATCTGGCGCGACAGTGGCAACCATTAATCAGATGATGGATGCGGTGGCGGATCAGCTTGCAGCCAAATATGCGGTGCCATTGGGTGCAGAGGCGAGCAATCAGATGTCGGTGGTCGTGGGTAATATCACCTCATCCCGTGACTTCTTTACTCTTGAACGCATGGTGACGAACCTGACGTCTGTGGCGGCGGTGAACGCTTACCGGATTCAGGGTGACAAGGTCGAGTTTAACGTTCAGCTGTTGAGCTCTGAAGAGGCGTTCAAGCAGGAGTTGAGTCAGGATAGCCGCTTGTCTGCGGTTGCTGCTCCCGCGCCGATGCCGGAATGGCAAAGCAGTGAAGCGCCGGTGGCGGATCCGAAAGCGATCGCGGCACCTCAGGCGGTAACGCCGGCTGTTGAACCTCAAACAGCGGTTCCTGCTGCATCGAATGTTGCTGGTGGAGAGATCTCTGACACGACAGCACCTCAGGGGCAGAATGGTGCGACATCAGCGGAAGGCTTGGTGAATGCGATCCCTGCGACACAGGTGGATGTTTCTGCCACGCAGGGCTTGGCTGTACCACCAGTGGCGACGCAACCGGTGAAACACACCGCTGTGTTTGAATGGAATCCGCCGGCTGTGCCTGCGCCAGCCCGTGCGGTGACGCCGAATACGTCGGCGTCTGAGGTGGTGGTACCGTCTACCTCAACCTCGACGACAGCACAAGACAGCGCTGCGGCACTGTAGAACGCGTATTGAATGCCGTTGCCAATGAGCGGC
This sequence comes from Photobacterium aphoticum, assembly GCF_001029435.1. GTDB lineage: Bacteria > Pseudomonadota > Gammaproteobacteria > Enterobacterales > Vibrionaceae > Photobacterium > Photobacterium aphoticum. The sequence goes on from NZ_LDOV01000036.1 coordinate 20,579, forward strand.
AATGAGATTGAAAACGGTGGGTGATCCCACCGTTTTTTTATGTCTGACGCACCGGGTTTTGTCCGCAAAGGTGTGTGTTTAGCGGCTTGTACTGAGAGGCGGCATTAAGGTTTGGTCGGCTCGTGTCGGGCTTTCTCTTCTTTTTCCACTTGCGACAAGCGTTTTAGCTTTATCCCCAATTCCCGCCCACGATGGCGAGCAAACAAAATATTCCCCGCAAACGCCAGTGTAGTGAGCAGCAACTCAACGATAGCCAGCCAGCGTTCACCTTCATCGACCCACAACAGGGTTAAACCGTGCAGAAAGTAAAACATCAGAATGAAATTGGCCCAGGCATGGGTATACGGCCGTCCGGCAAGTATGCCCGGTAGGGGAAATAGCAGGGGGATCACCCATGCACCCGCCATGATCCACGGGTTGAGGTGAGGATGGGGGGATAAGGTGGTTTGCCACAGGATCACCCAGCCCATCAGCGCGAGTGTAGCGCTCAGGGCAAGGTAACGTAATAGACGGGTTGTCGGTTGCATCGCTGACATATGCCTCCTCCTTGATGGCATTCTGCGCGTCGGCAGAATCGTTACAGTAGTTTCAGGGCGGTCTCGGCGAGACGTTTACCGCAGGCTTGGGCGAGTTCGCCTTCTTCCTTGCTCAGCACTGTCCCTGCACCGTGATTGAGGTGTGACGGGCCGTAAGGTGTGCCGCCAGTTTGTGTGGTGTGCAGAGCCGGTTCCGAATACGGCAGGCCGACAATCAGCATGCCGTGATGGAGTAGCGGCAGCATCATCGACTGCAAGGTGGTTTCTTGCCCGCCATGCAGCGACGATGAAGCGGTAAATACACAGGCCGGTTTACCAATCAGCGTGCCTTGCAGCCATTGGGCGCTGGTGCTGTCGATAAAATGCTTGAGCGGCGCGGCCATGTTGCCAAAGCGCACCGGACTGCCCATCGCCAGGCCGATACAGGTTTCCAAATCCGTTTGCGTGACGATGGGATCTAGGCCGTCATCTGCCATGCATTGCCCTTGGCTATCAATGTCTGCCACCGTGCGCAATACCGCTTCGCACCCGTCAACGTGTTCAATGCCTCGGGCGATGTGTCGCGCCAATTGACGGGTACTGCCGTGGCGGCTGTAGTAGAGCACTAAAAGACGATGCATGACGGACTCCTTCTTACAGTACGGTCAGCACATTTTCTGGTGGACGACCCATGGCCGCTTTGTCACCGTTAACCACGATAGGGCGTTCGATCAGTTTTGGGTTGGCATGCATGGCTTCAAACAGTTGCGCATCTGTCACAGACGCTTCACCCAGCGCCAGCTCTTTATACAGGGCTTCTTTGGTGCGCATCATGTCACGCACAGCGGCAAAGCCCAGTTGCTGTTGCAGGGTGTGCAGTTGTTCTACCGATGGGGTGTCATCAAGGTATTTGATGATGGTTGGCGTGATGCCTTTTTCTTCCAGCAGTGCCAGTGTTTCACGGCTTTTTGAGCAGCGAGGGTTGTGATAAATCACGACAGACATACAGACTTCCTTTATGCAGCCGGTGGTCGCTGAATGTCGCCACCGGTGTTTTGATGATGTTGCTCCATTGTAGAGCAACTGTCATCAAGAAGAAACGATCTGCCGAGTGTTTACGGTGAAGAGGGGGCGAATTAACGCTTGCCCCTCAAAGGTTTGAGAAGCGCTGACGGGCCAGACGCAGCTGATCGATGCGGGCATCATAACGGGCCTGATCGAGTGAATTCACTTCGACTATCTGACTGGCCTGAATGTACATCTGAATCGCTTTTTCCCAGGCGCCGCGTAGCGCGAGCAATTCTGCACGGGCCGCGAGTTCTGCATCACGTCGGCCCACTGCCGCTTGTGCTTGGGCTAACAGGTGCCAGCCATTGGGATCGTCCGGGTTATCGTAGGTATAACGGGTCAGGATCGAAATGCTTTCACTGTTACGATTGGCCTCTTGCAACGCATTGGCTAAGTTCAGGTTCAGCACGTTTTGGTTAGGATAGCTCTTTAGTGCCGATTTCAGGCGGTTAATGGCCTTGTCATAGTGCTTCTGGTGCAGGTCAAGATCGGTCGCCGAATCAATGTAGAAACGGTTAGTGGGATCTTTAGCGAGCAGCGGATCCAATAACGCATGGGCTTTCTGGTATTGGCCGGCATCGATGTACACCAGTGCTTTACCGTAATTGAGTGCGTCACGGCGAGTGGGATCGTTCTTTTTCAGTTCACGATCAAACCAGTCTAATGCCGCATCACTTTCCAGGTTGGCGTAGCGGGCAATAATGCGCGAGCGGGCAAGCTGGTAACGGGCAGAGGTGCCGACCTTGTGTGGTGCGTACTGCGCGGCGCGGCTGCGGCTGTCAGTAATACGGGATTCCGGTAACGGGTGAGTCAGCAGCATGGCCGGTGGTTTGCTGGCATAACGGTATTGATCGGCCAGGCGGCCAAAAAAGCGTGGCATAGCTTGTACATCAAAACCGGATTTGGCCAGTGTGGCGATACCGATGCGGTCGGCTTCTTTTTCGTTACTGCGGGTGTAGTTGATTTGCCCCTGCGCAGACGCGGCGGTGGTTGCATGGATGGCGGCAATGCCGGCTTCCGGTGCGGCAATGGCGAGCATCATCGAGCCAATCAGTGCTGCCAGCGTGGCCGGTGATTTCTTGGCTTGCTCTTCCATACTGCGCGCCAAGTGGCGCTGGGTGACGTGGGCAATTTCGTGCGCCATAACAGAGGCCAATTCACTTTCATTACGGGCATGCAGGAACAAGCCGGAGTGAATAGCGACATGGCCGCCAAAGAAGGCAAAGGCATTGATGTCACGGTTTTGGATCAGGATGAAATTAAACGGGGTGCGGACATCGCTGGCGTTAGCGACCAGACGATGACCTAAATCTTGAATGTATTCGCTTAATAGCGGATCGCTGATGACGGGCATACTGGCGCGCAACATGCGCATGTAGGCGTCCCCGTATTCCATCTCTTTTTCAATGCTTAACGTGGAGGCCGCTGCCGTGCCGATCTCTGGCAGTTGATTAAAGTCATGCGAGGTATTGGCCGCCGCAGCACTGCCCGCGCCCAGCAACGCGCCGATCAGCGCACATGCAGGCAGCACACGCACTGGGGTAAGGCGAAATCGGTTCAATGAAAAAGGAACAAAGGGAAACATAGTAATGGGTACCGCCTTCTGTTTCGTATGCTGGATATCGTGCGACTTCGAGGTTGCTAGCGTAATAATTTCAAGACGTTCTGACAATGAAACCTGCGACAGGTTTCTTTTTTGTCGTTAGGATGTTGTTTACAATAACCTGATGGATGTCAATTGTCAGTATATCGGAAGGGAAGGCGCAATGCTTGATTTGACTGCAGAACGTTGCCCGATGGCATTGTTGTTGGCAAAGCGGGCAACACACGCGCTAGAAAGAGGCGAACACATGGAAATTCATATGACTGACGCAGGCGCGAGACAAGATATTCCGCGTTATCTCACCCGACACGGGTTTGAGATTAAGGTGCAGGCGGATACGCCGCAGGTATTGGCAATCATTGTGACCAAAGGGCGATAACGGTTTATGTTAGAAATGCTTAACCGCTGGTATCAGCGTCGATTCTCTGATCCCCATGCGGTCAGTCTGGTAGCTATTTTGTTGGGTGGCTTCCTGACGATTTACTTTTTCGGTCATCTGATCGCTCCGTTGCTGGTGGCGATCGTGTTGGCGTATTTGCTGGAATGGCCGGTGGTACAGCTGACCCGCTTGGGCTTACCCCGTACGCTGTCGGTGATGGGGGTCTTATTGATCTTTGCCGGTTTGATGGTGATGGCCGTATTCGGTCTGGTGCCGACGATCTGGCATCAGGTGGGGAACCTGCTGGCGGATGTGCCGAACATGTTTAACGGCCTGCAAGAATATGTCCTGAGTCTGCCAGAGCGTTACCCGGACTTTGTCCAGCCGCATCAGGTCGGCACCTTTATGGATGGCTTGCGTGTCAAAGTGCTGGGGATGGGCGAAAGCGCGGTGAAAGGCTCGTTGGCCTCATTGGTGAGCCTGGCAACGTTGGCGGTGTATTTGATTCTGGTGCCGCTGCTGGTGTTCTTCTTGTTGAAAGACAAAGAAGAAATGTTGGCCACATTAAGCGGCCTGCTGCCACGTAACCGCCGTTTGGCCAGTAAAGTTGGCCTGGAGATGAACGAACAGATCTCCAACTACATTCGCGGTAAAGTGACCGAGATTTTCATTGTCGGCATCGTCAGCTACATCACGTTTGAGGTGATGGATCTGCGTTATGCGGTATTGCTGGGTGTGCTGGTGGGCTTTTCTGTGTTGATCCCGTATATTGGGGCTGCCGCAGTGACACTGCCCGTGGCGATGGTCGGCTTGTTCCAGTGGGGGATCAGTCCCGATTTCTGGTGGCTGTTGGTAGCATACGGCATCATTCAGGCGCTGGATGGCAATGTACTGGTGCCGATCCTATTCTCTGAAGCCGTTAACCTGCATCCGGTTGCTATCATCGTAGCGGTATTGGTGTTTGGCGGCCTGTGGGGCTTCTGGGGCGTGTTCTTTGCGATTCCGTTAGCAACATTGGTGAAAGCTGTCTGGAACGCGCTACGGGCGACTGAGCCGCAGGAATCACCGGATGTGACGCTGTAAGTACGCATGTCAGTGAGCGGTGCATAAAACACTGAGCACAGAATGACAAAAGGCCGCATGATGCGGCCTTTTTGTTTTGCGTACGCAGGAGTGTGTTTACTGAGCTGCTTGCAGATAGTTCATGACCACTTCATGGTGATCTTTGGTTTTGAACTTATTGAACACGTGCTCAATCACCCCGTTCTCATCAATCAGAAAACTGATGCGGTGCAGGCCGTCATACACCTTGCCCATGAATTTCTTTTCGCCCCACACACCGAATTGTTCGGCCACGGCATGGTCTTCGTCAGACAGCAGGGTGAAGTTCAGGTTATCGCGCTCAATGAACTTAGGCAGGCGTTTAACCGGGTCAATACTGATCCCTAATACCACCACATTGTGGGCGTCCAGATCGGCTTTGCTGTCACGCAGGCCGCACGCCTGTACGGTACAGCCCGGAGTCATGGCTTTCGGGTAGAAATACGCCAGTACTTTCTTGCCTTTAAAATCAGACAGGCTGACCGCGTCACCGTCTTGGTTGGGCAGCGTAAACGCAGGGGCTGGGGTGCCCGCTGTTAATGTGTTCATGAATTATCCTTATTGATTATGGCCGACAAAGGTCACGTTACCGTTTACCGTCAGGTTCTGGCACAGTGACTCAAATTCTTCTTGTAATGTCATGAGGTTGCACCCTTCTGGCAAGTTGGTGCTGATCTGCAGCATGAACTTGTTCGGGATGCCGGGCTCTTTACTCTCGTGGGTATGGGCGCTGAGCGAGCCGATATCAATTCCACGGGTGGCCAAAAAGCGGGTGAATTGTTCAATCAGGCCGGGACTGTCGTCGGCCTCAATGTGAAACTCCGCTGTATAAGGGAAATAACGGAACTCGTGTTTACTCGTCCGCTTCATCATGGTGAGCAAATCATGCTCTTGTGCTTTCAGTGGTAATGTCGATTCTACCCGGGTAATAGCATTGGTTGTCCCCGAGAGCAACATGATCAGCGTGAACTCTCGACCAAAGATGGCAAGGCGGCTATCAACAATGTTGCAATCGCAATGGGTGACCAGTCGTGTAATTTCATCGGATATCCCCGGGCGATCCGTACCGACAGCTGTAACGACGAGATAATGTTCCATATTTTATTACATCACTTAATGAATACCTTCAGCATGGTAGCACAGACAGTGACCGAGCCAAGCAATCTAAGATGTAAAAGTGAGCTTTTGATAGGCAGAGGGTTATCACGGATTTACATAACGCTGTCTTGAGTTTACTGTAACTGAAAAGTAGTATGGTTTGACTTGGTAGCCTTATTTATTCGGTTTTTCCATATAGTTATAAAAGCAGCCAAGATCGGTTTATACAGGGGGAGATGGACATGTTTTCAGGAAGCATGGTAGCACTAATTACGCCACTCGATGATGCGGGTGAAGTGGATTACGCCAGTTTAGCATCACTTGTGGAATACCATATCGCAGCCGGCACTGATGCCATTGTTGCGATGGGAACAACGGGCGAGTCAGCCACATTGACGGTTGATGAGCACGTAAAAGTCGTACTCAAAACATTAGAGTACGCGCAGGGACGCATTCCAGTGCTAGCCGGGACGGGCGCCAATGCCACGCATGAAGCCATCACTTTTAGCAAACTGTTTTCTGGCTCGGGCATTGCCGGCTGTCTGACAGTCACCCCATATTACAACAAACCAACCCAAGAAGGTTTGTACCAGCATTTCAAAGCGATCGCGGAAGCGACGGATTTGCCTCAGGTTCTCTATAATGTACCGGGTCGTACCGGTGTCGACTTGCAGCCGGAAACGGTGGCACGTTTGGCCAAAATTGAGAACATTGTGGGGATTAAAGATGCCACCGGTGATTTGCCTCGCGTGAAGAAAACGCGGGAACTTTGTGGCGATGACTTTATCCAACTTAGCGGCGACGATGAAACCGGTTTGGACTTTGTCGCAGAAGGTGGCCACGGTGTGATCTCGGTCACCGCCAACATTGCCGCGAACGATATGGCGACGATGTTTAAGCTGGCCCTGTCCGGGGATTTCGCTGCGGCGAATGAGATCAATCAACGTTTAATGCCTTTGCATAAGCAATTGTTTGTTGAATCCAACCCGATCCCCGTAAAATGGGCAGCGCATCAACTCGGTTTGATTCAGCATGGCCATTTGCGCTTACCGCTGACCGAGCTGAGTGAATCAGCCCAACCAGTAGTGATGGCGGCTCTGAAGGATGCCAACGTCCTGCTGTAACTTGCTAGAGCGTAGGAGCGCAGAAGCGGAATGAATTACAAGTATAAGCTGGTGGCGGCGGCAGTAGCTGTCGTAACACTGGCTGGCTGCTCTGACGGTGCGGACCGCCGTCGTCAGGCTAACCAAGATTTCAATTACCTTGAAACCACCCCATTGGAAACGTGGACGATCCCTGCCGGTGCGCAGCCGTCGCAAAACACGGAGTACGCGATCCCGGCTCAGTCGTATTCAGGCGGAGTAGGACCGGCGGTGGATATTCGTCCGCCGCAGCAGGTGTTGGCGTTAATTCCTGGTGCGCGCTCGGTGAAAGATGACGAAGGGGTGACCTTGCTACTGGCAACGCCAGAGGAGCTCAACCGTGTGTGGCGTTTGGTGCAAGACTTGATCGTGACCCAGAACATTGGGGTACGTGCACAAACAGCCAATGCTATTGAGACCGATTGGGTGACTTGGAACAATGCGGATGAAGACGGTGAAATTGGTAGCCGTTACCTCATTGAGAAAGGCAGCGATAGCGGGCGTAACACCTTCAACATTACGTTGGTTGACTGGCGTGAAGGCGGTCAGTCTGTGCCAGTAACGCTGGACAACAAAGAGCGTTACAGCATTTTGATGACCAACCTGGTGACGGCGAAATACGATGAGCAAGTGCGTGAACAGGCGCGTTTGCGTGCGCAAGAGCTGGTGAAACAGATCCCAATTTCGATGGGACAGGATCGCAGTGGCTTGCCGGTGATCATTGCCCGTGCACCGTATGATGTGTTCTGGGAGCGTCTACCAAGCTTGTTGGATCAGTTTGGCTTTACCGTTGAAGGGCGTAACCGCTCACAGGGTATTGTTGAAGTGAAATACAAGCCAATGGATGATGAGTTCTGGCAAGAGATCGGCACCAAACCGTTGCAGTTCGACAGCCGTGCTTACACCATCCAGTTGGGTGACTTGGGCAACCGTACCTCACTGAACGTGACCAATTCCGATGGTAAGCCCGTAACGGAAGAAGCGCTGAACAGTCTGGCGCCGGTATTGTCTGCGGTGATTGAACGTTCGAATCAGCAATAAAATCAGTCACAGCTTGCAATCAGCAATAGCCAATAAGAGATAATAAAAAACCGCATCAGGTGAGCCTGACGCGGTTTTTTTATATCAACGTTTTGCTGCTGGCTTATTTCACTTCTTCGCCACGTGCCTGCATATCGGCATGGTAAGAAGAGCGAACAAATGGACCACACGCTGCGTGGGTAAAGCCCAACTCAAGCGCGATCTCTTTTAGCTCGTCAAATTCAGCAGGCGGTACGTAACGCTCTACCGGCAGGTGGTGACGGCTTGGAGCCAGGTACTGACCCAGCGTCAGCATGGTTACACCGTGCGCGCGCAAGTCTTTCAGTACTTCGATGATCTCTTCTTTGGTTTCACCCAAGCCCATCATCAGACCTGATTTGGTCGGTACTTCAGGGTGGATCTCTTTGAATTTCTTCAACAGATCCAAAGACCACTGGTAGTTTGCACCCGGGCGTGCCTTACGGTACAGGCGCGGCGCGGTTTCTAGGTTGTGGTTGAACACATCAGGCGGGTTATCACGCAGGATATCCAATGCGGTGTCCATACGGCCACGGAAGTCCGGTACCAAGGTTTCGATTTTGATCTCTGGGTTCAGGGCGCGAATTTCACGGGTACAGTCAGCAAAGTGTTGTGCACCACCGTCACGCAGATCATCACGGTCTACTGAGGTCACGACCACGTAGCGCAGTTTCATGTCTGCGATGGTTTTCGCCAATTGCGTTGGCTCTTCTGCGTTCGGTGGCAACGGACGACCGTGGGCCACGTCACAGAATGGGCAACGACGGGTACAAATCGCACCCAGGATCATAAAGGTCGCCGTACCGTGGTTGAAACATTCCGCCAGGTTTGGACACGATGCTTCTTCACAGACTGAGTGCAGCTTGTTTTTACGCATCGCAGACTTAATGTCCTGAATACGCTTGCTGTCAGACGGCAGTTTGATCTTCATCCATTCTGGTTTACGCAGAACTTCTTTTGGCTCTTCTTCAGCGACATTGCGCACTGGAATAAGTGCCATTTTGTCGGCATCACGGTACTTGACACCTTTTTCAATTTTGATTGGTTTACTCATGAATTGCTTTCCGTTTTCCACTCAATGCTCTGATAATCGAGCAGTTTGACTAGCTCTTCTACAAGTACAGGCTGAACTTCCGTTAGTTCTGATGGCCCATCTAATAACGCTGTTTGGGTCATTGCCATCCCTGCATAACCACACGGGTTGATGCGTAAAAATGGTGCCAGATCCATGTTGATATTGAGTGCCAGACCGTGAAAAGAGCAACCGCGTCTAATGCGCAGGCCCAGTGAGCATATCTTCTGATTGTCGACATACACGCCAGGTGCGTCAGGGCGGGCGGTTGATGGTATCCCAAAGCGGGAGAGGGTATTGATTACTGTATTTTCAATATGCGTGACCAGATCGCGCACACCGAGTTTCTTTTTGCGTAAATCAATAAGGATATAGGCCACCAACTGGCCGGGGCCATGATAGGTGACTTGGCCGCCGCGATCGCTTTGCACCACAGGAATATCCCCTGTGTTGAGCAAGTGCTCGGCTTTACCGGCTTGACCTTGGGTGAACACTGGGTTGTGTTCAACCAGCCAAATTTCATCGGTGGTTTCTGCACCGCGTGTATCGGTGAACTGGTGCATGGCTTGCCAGACGGGTTCATAGTCTTGGCGGCCAAGGTTCCGAATAATAATTGTATTTTGCAAAGTCACACCCACATTGTCATTTGGCAGAGACTGGATCGATGACACCCCAAATGGGTGTTGATACCGTTGGGTATTATAAAACTTGGCGGCTGAAAATTCAGCCGCCAATTTCATGGGGTCTTTGGCTTACAGTACCATACGAACGATGTCGATTTCGCCAAGTTCTTTGTACAGGGTTTCAACCTGCTCAATAGACGTTGCTTTGATCGTCACAGACACGGCGCTGTAAGTGCCTTTGCCGCTTGGTTTCACATCAGGGATGTAGTCGCCTGGTGCGTGACGCTGGATCACAGCGACCACCAAATCAGGGAGCTCAGGTTTGTTATAACCCATAACTTTGTAAGTGAACTTACAAGGAAACTCCAAAAGGTCTTTAAGTTTTGGTTGTTCTTGTTGCTGCATTCTGAACTCCGAGGTATAGCATTTTCTTTTGCGATATAAGCCGAGCATATTAATGGCTCAGGCCGCTTTTCTCAAGCAATGATACATGGCGCGGTAAGAGGAAAGGGCTGAGAAGCCGGCTCAGGAAAAACGGCAGGAAATAAAAGAGGTCGCACAAGGCGACCTCTTTTCGTTGTATATCGGGAGGTTGACTTAGTTCATCCAACCTTTGAACAACAACATCACGTAATCAATCAGACGGCTGAACCAGCTGCCTTCGTTCACGTTGTTCAGGGCGATCAGTGGGTATTGCGCCACTTCTTCATCGCCTACACGGTAGTAAAGTTTACCGACAACGTCACCTTTCTTGATTGGTGCTTTCAGTTCTTTTTCAAGTACGAAGCTGGCTGCCAGGTCTTTGGTCTGGCCGCGTGGCAAGGTCACGTAGGTATCTTCTGCCACACCCAGTGACACTTCGCTGGCATCACCCATCCACACTTTTTCGGTCACGAAGGTTTCGTACGCTTTGTGTGGTGACACAGTTTCAAAGAAACGGAAGCCGTAGTTCAGCAGCTTCTTACTTTCTGCTTTACGGGCATTCGGGTTCTTGGTGCCCATCACGACGGAGATCAGACGCATCTGGCCTTCAGTCGCGGTACTTACCAGGCTGTAACCGGCATTGTTAGTGTGACCCGTTTTCAGACCGTCTACATTCAGGCTCTTGTCCCAAAGCAGGCTGTTACGGTTGTACTGGGTAATGCCGTTGTAAGTGAACGATTTTTCTTTGTAGATCGCAAACTCGTCCGGTACGTCACGGATCAAGCCTTGTGCCAGCAGTGCCATGTCGTAAGGGGTGGTGTAGAGATCCGGGTTATCCAGGCCGTGTACGTTAGCAAAGTGGGTCGAGTTCATGCCCAGTGATTTTGCCCATGCGTTCATCAGATCAACGAAAGAGTCGGTTGAACCGGCAACGTGTTCTGCCATAGCCACACACGCATCGTTACCTGACTGAATGATGATGCCACGGTTAAGATCCGACACCTTCACTTCGCTGCCCACTTCGATGAACATCTTTGATGAGCCCGGGAAGTTTTTCGCCCACGCGTTTTTGCTCACCACGACCGTATCATCCATAGAGATATTGCCGCGTTTGATTTCCTGGCCGATGACATAACTTGTCATCATCTTGGTCAAACTTGCTGGTGGAATTTGATCGTACTCTTTGTAACCCGCCAGGATTTTACCTGAATGGTAGTCCATAAGGACGTAACCCTTGGCCGCAATTTGCGGTGCTTCGGGAACAACGGCTGGGGCCGCGATAGCAGAGACTGAAGCCAGCAAGGATGCCGAGACAGCTACAGAACGAATAAGTGCAGCAGATTTCTTCATGATGGTTGTAACTTAATTTGTCGATTGCAAAAAAACTTCACACATCATATCAGATTGTCATTAAGTGACCAGCACTGGCCGAGGATATCCACCGATGCGTGATGACTCTTGACATTTTTTGACATGAATTAGTGAAAAAAGGTGCGGTTGGTCACGACAGATGACCAACCACGGTGTTTGTGAGAGTCGAATTTACGATTTTGGTTCCAACTCGCGGGTCGATGTAATGATAAAGGCTTGCGGGTAACGGGCGCTTTTGGCCTTGTCGCGCTGTGCCATGGCTTCATCACGGTCGATATATGGCCCCAAGCGCAGACGGTAGATTTCCGCGTTATCGGCTTTTTTGATATCGATAGGGGTATTGAATTCTTTTTCCAGTGTCTTGGCGGTTTGCTGGGCTTTTTCCATGTTGGTAACGGCCGCTAACTGCACGAAGTACTCGTTCGGATTGGCACTTTGCCATTCATCCGGATTAGCCGGTTTATCGACGCGGATCAGTTCAATTTTCACCGGCGCGGTGCCGTACTTGATCACATCCAGCTTGGTTGCAGCAGCCATGCTCAGGTCGATGATGCGGCCTTCATGGAAAGGGCCTCGGTCGTTGACGCGCACAATGGCGGTCTTGCCGTTGCGGGTGTTGGTCACTTTCACGTAGCTTGGCAGCGGCAGGGTTTTGTGGGCCGCTGTCATGGAGTACATGTCGTAGATTTCACCGTTAGAGGTTTTATGGCCGTGGAATTTCTGGCCGTACCAAGAGGCATCACCGGTTTGGACAAAAGCCTGATTGCCACGCACGATGGTGTAGTGCTGGCCACGCAGAGTGTAGTCTTTGTTGCCCGCAAGGCTGTAAGGTTCATAGCGGGGCTGGGCATCCTCAATATGATCAAGCGACGGCGTCGTGGTCGGAGCCACATCGTCGGCGAGCGCATAGCGATCATCGGTTTGAGGAGCAGAACTACAGCCTGCCAATAGCAGGACAAGGAATAAAGGGGTAATGCGCATTTAGGTCGCCTTGGACAACATTTTTCTATGAGTATGGATAGACATCAGGATGCCGAAACCGGCCATCAGGGTCACCATCGAGGTGCCCCCGTAACTGACGAGCGGTAATGGTACCCCGACCACCGGCAATAGGCCACTGACCATGCCAATATTCACGAAAATATAGACAAAGAAGCTGAGCATGATACTGCCGGCCATCATGCGGCCAAAGGCGGTTTGGGCGCGGCTGGCCAGCATCAGGCCACGGGCGATGATGAACAGATAAATGGTCAGCAGGCCAATAACACCGATAAGGCCCCATTCTTCCGCGATGACGGCAAAAATGAAGTCGGTGTGGCGCTCAGGCAAAAATTCGAGTTGAGATTGGGTGCCTTGCATCCAGCCTTTGCCGGATAAACCGCCAGAGCCGATGGCAATTTTGGACTGGATGATGTGATAACCCGCACCGAGCGGATCGGATTCGGGATTGAACAGAGTGAGAACGCGAGTGCGTTGGTAGTCTCGCATCAAGAACAGCCAGAGTACCGGAATAAAGGCCCCGACAAGCACCACAGACGCGCTGATGATGCGCCAGCTGATCCCGGACAGGAACAGAACAAAAATGCCGGAGGCGGCGATCAGGATGGAGGTGCCGAGATCCGGCTGTTTGGCGATCAGGATGGTGGGGACGAAGACCATGATCAGGGCGATCACGATATGTTTCAAACTGGGGGGAAGCGGGCGGTTACCGATAAAGCGGGCCACCATTAACGGGACCGCGAGCTTGATGAGCTCAGAGGGCTGAAACCGGACAAAGCCGAGATTCAGCCACCGCTGCGCCCCTTTGGAGACTTCGCCGAACAGCAGCACCCCCAGCAAGAGCAGTAACCCGACCCCAAACAGGTAGGGCGCCCACGCCTCATAATGGCGTGGGGCCAGTTGGGCGAGGAAAATCATTACCCCCAGCGACAGCAGCATCCGCATGCCTTGGCGTTCCATCATGGCCAAGTCCTGACCGCTGGCGCTGTACATCACCATCAGGGCAAAGCCCATCAGCGCGAGGATCCCCAATAACAAGGGGATATCCAAATGCAGGCGCTCGCCCAGGGTGCGTTTATGTCCGGTTGCTGCTATCACACTCATTGCGTGACCTCCGCCATTTTTCTGTCCACGATGGCGACCAACGGATCCGGGTGTTCGCCCGGTTTCAGGAGCATATGGTCAAAGATCTTACGGGCGACCGGGCCACCGTTAGATGAACCGCCACCGGCGTTTTCCAGCACCATAGAGACCACCACTTCCGGTTTTTCAAACGGTGCAAACGCGGTAAACAGGGCGTGGTCGCGCAAGTGCTCTTCCAGCTCATCCGCGTTGTATTCCTGATCTTCGGCCAGACCAAACACCTGTGCCGAACCGGATTTACCACCCGCCTTGTATTGTGCACCGTAGAAGGCGCGGCGTGCGGTGCCTCGATGGCCGAACAGTACGCGGTACATACCGTCTTTGGCGATATCCCAGTCTTCCTGACTGACATTGTCAATCGGCGGGAAATCATCATATTTAGCTGGCGTTTCCACATTTTCGTTGATCACGTCTTTAAGCAGGTGCGGTGCCTGCACGCGGCCGTTGTTCACCAGTACCGTGGTCGCTTTGGCGATCTGTAGCGGTGTGGCGGTCCAGTAACCCTGACCGATCCCGACCGGAATGGTATCACCCTGATACCACGGCTGGCGGAAACGGGCCTGCTTCCATTCACGGGTTGGCATGTTGGCCTTACTTTCTTCGTGAATATCAATACCGGTGTATTCGCCGTAACCGAAACGTCCCATCCAGTCTGACAGGCGATCAATGCCCATGTCATAAGCGACCTGATAGAAGAAGGTGTCCACCGATTCTTCAATCGCTTTGTAAATGTTCACTTTACCGTGACCCCAACGCAGCCAGTCTCGGAACGGGCGACTGTTGGAGTTCGGAATGCGCCACCAACCCGGGTCATTACGGGTGGTGCGCGGGGTGATCACCCCTTCGGTCAATGCCGCCACCGCAATCATCGGCTTCACGGTGGAGGCTGGCGGATAAATGCCGAGCGTCACACGGTTTACCAGTGGGCGGTTTTTGTCATTGAGCAGGGCACGGTATTCTTTTCCGGAAATGCCGTGGACAAACAGGTTCGGGTCGTAACTCGGGCTCGACACCATCGCCAGCACCGACGAATCACGCGGATCCATCACCACCACGGAGCCCCGTTTGTGTTTCACCACTTCTTCTCCGGTATCCGGATCTAAATGGCGATCAGTCAGCAGTTCCTGTACATACAGTTGTAGCTCAATATCAATATTCAGTTTGATATCTTTGCCCGGAATGGGCGGCACATATTTCAATGTACGGATAATGCGGCCACGGCTGTTGACTTCGACTTCTTGATAGCCGGAAGTACCGTGCAGCAGATCTTCATAATATTTTTCAATGCCGAGTTTGCCGATATCGCGGGTAGCCTTGTAGTTGTTGATTTTGTCTTCGCGTTCAAGGCGGTCGATATCGCGGTCATTGATTTTGGCTACATAGCCCAGCACGTGCGTCAGGGCGTCACGGTACGGGTAGTAGCGTTTGAGGTAGGCTTTCACCTCCACCCCAGGGAATTGGAACTGATTGACGGAGAACAAGGCGACCTGCTCTTCGGTCATCTGATTCAGGAGAGGTACCGACTTAAAACGGCGGGTACGACGACGCTCGCGATCAAAGCGCGCGATTTGGTCATCGGTAATGCCCATGAGGGTTTTTAAGCGGGCAAAGGTGTCATCCAGATCCGGGACTTTTTCGGTGGTGATTTCCAGCGAGTATACCGGCCGGTTTTCTGCCAGCAGCACGCCGTTACGGTCGTAGATCAGACCGCGATTGGGCGCCACAGGGACGATTTTGATCCGGTTATCGTTAGAGCGTGTCTGGTAGTCTTCGTGTTCACGGATCTGAATATGGTACAGATTGGTGAGCAGAACACTGACCAGCACGACAATACCGATAAATGAGACAAGAGCCCGGCGAAAAAATAGCGCCGACTCAGCCCGATGATCGCGGATCTGCGTTCGCTTTTGTCTCATTGCGGTTTATTCCCTGTGATATGGATGGTTGGCCGTGATACTCCACGCCCGGTACAAACTTTCAGCCATCACAACACGCACCAGTGGGTGCGGCAGGGTCAGAGGCGACAGTGACCAGCTCTGCTCGGCCGCCGCTTTACACGCCGGCGACAGACCTTCCGGTCCGCCAATCAGGATAGACACGTCACGGGCATCGAGTTTCCAGCTTTCCAGCTGCTCAGCCAACTGCTCGGTATCCCAGCGTTTGCCCGGAATATCCAACGTAACAATGCGGTTGCCTTTAGGTACCGCTGCCAGCATCGCTTCGCCTTCTTTTTGCAGAATACGGGCGATATCGGCATTTTTGCCACGCTTGCCCGCTGGGATCTCAACGAGTTCCAGTGGCATGTCTTTCGGGAAGCGGCGGCTGTATTCTTTGTAGCCTTCCTCTACCCACTTTGGCATCTTCGTGCCTACGGCGATCAATTGAAGCTTCATTGTCAGTTAGCCCCAAAGCTTCTCCAGTTGGTACAGGTTACGCGCGTCTTCTTGCATAATGTGAAGCATCACGCTGCCCATATCCACGATCACCCATTCAGCGTCATCTTCACCGCTGATCCCAAACGGTGGGAAGTCAATAAGCTTAGATTCTTTGTTAACGTGATCAGCAATTGACGCCACGTGACGGGTAGAAGTACCAGTACATACCACCATGAAGTCAGTGATGCTTGATTTACCGCGTACATCCAGTGTCACAATGTCTTGTGCTTTGATGTCATCTACTTTATCAACAATAAAATCGTGTAGTTCTTGAACCTGCAAAGGGATCCCCTTGTTTCAATGTTTGGTCTGTAAAACCGTCATCCGGATACGGCCGGAGGACGTAATAGCGGCGCAGTATATCACGCTCGTCCTTGTTTATGACAAGGGGAGCATGACTTTCCCTTTTCCGTGCGCAGGGTAAGCGCCTGCTTACCGTTCATCCATCGTGTTGGCTGTACTTTATTGAAGATGGGTACGGATACCACACATCTCAGCACACAAGGCAGCCAGATCATCCCAAGGCGGGTAGTCAAAATCGGTTTTGACCCGCACTTCAATCTGAGCAAGGCGTTGTAACAGCGGGATAATGACCGACAGTGGCATGCGGTGCAGGGCGCCAATGTACATTTCCCGGCGGTTTTGCCAGATACGGTAATTTTCAAAAATTACATTGAGCGAGGTGCCTTTTTGCCCCATCTCTTGCATCTTATACAGCTGAGTTAGTTCGCGCTGTAAGGTACGCAAAATGATCACCGCTTCAATGCCTTCGCCTTGTAACTGGCGCAACACACGCTGACTACGTTTGGCTTGCCCGGCCAGTACCGCATCAATCAGCTGGAACGGGGTGTAGTGGTTGTGACGGCTCAATGCCGTTTCCAGTCGCACCACGTTCAGTTCGCCGTCCGGGTAGAGCAACACCAGCTTTTGCAGGCTTTGCGCTAATGCCAGCAGATTACCTTCATGCCACTGAGCCAGCATTTGTACGGATTCGTGATCCGGTTTCAACCCCAGTTGCTGACAACGACCCTGAATAAAGCGGGGCAGCTGGCGGCTATCTGGTGTGTTGCAGGGCAGGTATAAGCCTTGCGTTTCCAGTGTTTTGAACCACTTGGCGCTTTCCTGTTTTTTGGTAAAGCGCGGGCCTTGGATCAGCAGCAAAATGTCTTCATGCAGGCAGTCAATCACGCTTTGCAGAGATTTGACCTGCTGAGCGTTCAGGGCACTGTCCGGCAGTTCCAGTTCAATGATCTGACGGGCTGAAAACAGGCTCATAGCCTGACAGCAGTCCAGGATCAAGTTCCAGTCGAGCGAGGCATCAACGGTGAAGCTGTGGCGCTCATCAAAGCCTTGTTGTTGTGCGGCCTGTTTGATTTGGTCACTGCATTCGAGCTTGAGCAAGGGCTCATTGCCCAGTAAGAGGTAAGCAGGGCGCAACCCTTTAGACAGCTGTTGCGCCAATTGTTCCGGGTAGATCCTCATTGCGCGGTTTCAACCTGCGTATGTGGTGTTTTTTCATACGAGATGGCCTTCGCCGCGTGTTCATCGCTGACGTTTTCTGTGCTCACCGAGGTATTTTTCTCTTGGTTGTCTTTGATCAAGGCATCCAAGTGTTCTTTTTCCATGCGGTTAAATACCGCCGTCAAACGGGCAAGCTGGCGCATGATCTGGCGAGAGGCTTGTTGGCGCATCTCTTCTTCAATCATGTCGCGTTCAACGGATTTCGCCAATGCAGTCAGTGGGTTATCCAGGAAAGTACGGTTAACACGCGTGGTGAAGGTCTGAATGCCTTTGTTCGGTACCACAATGCTGTAGTTCACCACATAGGTCAGTTCGTATTCTGCTGCACGGGCGTTTTGGTAAAGCGACAAGGTACGCTCACTGATCGATTCGCTGATCAGGTTCAGGTTAGGAACGGTGCTGGACGGCGGCACTTGTTCAATACCGTGCAATTGGAACTGGGAAGCCACCTGACGTTGTAGCGGCCCATAGCGGTCGAAACTGGTCAGAGAAAGTTTGGCGATGTCGTCTGGCAACATGTAGTTACCACGAAGGTGAAAACCGCAGGACGCTGTGGCCAGTGCCAGGGCGATAACAAAGAAGGTTCGGATGGTGCTTTTGAGGGAAAAGAAAGCTTTCACCGAGTCTGCTCCATGAAAAGTGAGTGAAAACTGACCGGCTAACGTAGAGGGACGGATTGTCGAAAAGTGAGCCGGAGGAACTGTGGCCCCTGTGCAAAAGCGCAGGAGCCACAGGTTTAGGCATCAGGTACGTGCTTTAGTTCGCGGCAATTAGTTTGCGACGATGTTCAACAGTTTACCTGGTACGTAGATCACTTTACGAATAGTCACATCGTTGGTGAACTTGGTTACGCCTTCATCAGCCATAGCCAGTGCTTCTACTTGTTCTTTGGTTGCATCTGCAGCCACAGTCAGCTTAGCACGTAGTTTGCCGTTAACCTGAACGATGATCAGTTTTTCGTCTTCGATCATTGCCTTGTCGTCAGCGATTGGCCATTCTGCGTTGTCGATGTTGCTTTCGCCCAGCGCTTCCCACATTTCAAAACAGATGTGTGGAGTCATTGGGTACAGCATACGTACGATCGCTTTTAGCGCTTCGTCCAGTAGTGCGCGGTCTTGTGCGCTGTCCTGAGACGCTTTCGCCAGCTTGTTCATCAGCTCCATCACAGCAGCGATAGCGGTGTTGAATGTCTGACGACGGCCGATGTCATCGCTGACTTTTGCGATGGTCTTGTGTACATCACGGCGTAGGGCTTTCTGATCGCCAGATAGGGTTGCCACGTCAAGCGCTTCAACCGCACCTTTCTCAGTGTGCTCTTTCACCAGTTTCCATACACGCTTCAGGAAGCGGTTAGCGCCTTCAACGCCAGACTCTTGCCACTCAAGGGTCATGTCTGCAGGTGAGGCAAACATCATGAATAGACGTACGGTGTCAGCACCGTATTTGTCTACCATCTCTTGTGGGTCGATACCGTTGTTTTTCGACTTAGACATTTTGATCATGCCTGAGTGTGTTACATCACGGCCTTCAGTGTCTTTTGCTGAAGTAATGCGGCCTTTACCGTCACGCTCAACGGTTACGTCAGTCGGTGCAACCCACTCTTTACCGCCTTTCTCGGTTTCGAAGTAGAACGCATCCGCCAGTACCATGCCCTGACATAGCAGCTGCTTGAACGGCTCGTCAGAGGTTACGTAACCTGCGTCACGTAGCAGTTTGTGGAAGAAGCGAGAGTACAGCAGGTGCATACACGCGTGCTCGATACCACCGATGTACTGGTCTACTGGTAGCCAGTAGTTTGCTTTTTCTGGGTCTAGAATGTCGTCAGCCTGTGGAGAACAGTAACGCGCGTAGTACCAAGAAGACTCCATGAACGTATCGAACGTGTCTGTTTCACGTAGTGCTGGTTCGCCGTTAAAGGTGGTCTTCGCCCACTCTTTGTCTGCTTTGATTGGGCTGGTTACGCCGTCCATTACCACGTCTTCTGGAAGAATCACTGGTAGCTGGTCAGCCGGTACCGGATGCACTTCGCCATCTTCAGTGGTTACCATTGGGATTGGTGCACCCCAGTAACGCTGACGAGATACGCCCCAGTCACGTAGACGGAAATTAACGGTCTTCGTGCCTTTGCCTTCTGCTTCTAGTTTCGCTGCGATCGCATCGAATGCGCCTTGGAAATCCAAGCCGTCGAATTCGCCTGAATCGAACAGTACGCCTTTCTCGGTGTAAGCCGCTTCAGAGACATCTAGCTCGCTGCCGTCAGCTGGCTTGATCACAGGGATGATGTCCAGGCCGTACTTGGTGGCGAATTCAAAGTCACGCTGGTCGTGTGCAGGTACTGCCATTACCGCGCCTGTGCCGTAATCCATCAGTACGAAGTTCGCCACGTATACAGGCACTTCACGACCGTTTAGTGGATGAATGGCAGTCAGGCCAGTGGCCATGCCTTTCTTCTCCATGGTCGCCAGTTCTGCTTCAGCGACTTTCGTGTTCTTACACTCGTCGATGAAGGCGGCTAGCTCAGGGTTGTTCTGTGCTGCCAGTGTCGCCAGTGGGTGACCCGCTGCGATACCCACGTACGTTACGCCCATTAGGGTGTCCGGACGGGTTGTGTACACTTCTAGATCTTGCTGACCTTGTACCGCAAACTTCAGTTCTACACCTTCAGAGCGACCGATCCAGTTGCGCTGCATGGTTTTTACCATGTCAGGCCAGCCGTCTAGGGTGTCTAGATCGTCAAGTAGCTCTTGTGCGTATTCAGTGATCTTAATGAACCACTGTGGGATTTCTTTTTGCTCTACAGGCGTGTCACAACGCCAGCAGCAACCGTCTTCAACCTGCTCGTTCGCCAGTACGGTCTGGTCGTTCGGACACCAGTTAACAGAAGACGTCTTCTTGTATACCAAGCCTTTGTTGTACAGCTTAGTGAAGAACTCTTGTTCCCAACGGTAGTACTCAGGCGTACACGTTGCGAATTCACGGTTCCAGTCGTAACCGAAGCCCAGCAGTTTTAGCTGGTTCTTCATGTATTCAATGTTTTCGTATGTCCAAGGCGCCGGTGCAGTGTTGTTTTTCACCGCTGCGTTTTCTGCAGGCAGACCGAACGCATCCCAGCCGATTGGCTGCATGACGTTTTTGCCTTGTAGGCGCTGGTAACGTGATACCACATCACCAATGGTGTAGTTACGTACGTGACCCATGTGCAGACGGCCACTTGGGTACGGGAACATGGAGAGACAGTAGAATTTTTCTTTATTTGGGTCTTCACTTACAACAAAGGTCTTATTGTTGTCCCAAAGTTCCTGAACTTTCTGTTCAATGTCCTGTGGACGATATTGTTCTTGCATCGATGGCATCCGGGATTTTGTGAGTTGAGTACAAACACATTCAATATAATCGACATAGAATAACTAAAGGTAAAGGTGTCAACAATAGCTGAAACCATTTCGGCCGCGAATTGTTGCCTGATCATAGGCCCAGACAGGCCTGCAGCACATGACAAGCGGTCGCAGGGTGCAGTAAGGGGGAGTTATGGCGGATCAAAAAAAGGACTACGAAAACTTGCTAGAAGAAGTGACGGAAGCCCTGAAACGCAGCCCGGATGAATTGAAACACTGGGCGACGATTACTGAGCAGTACCGTCAGGCAGCCAGCGACATGACCAAAGACGAACTGGCGTTAATTTCTGCGTACCTGAAACGGGATCTCAATGAGTTTGCCCACAATGTGGAGAGCAGCCCGGAGCCGTTCGGGGACAGCCCGTTTTATCGGGTAGTCAAAGAGACGATTTGGGAAGGGTTGGCGGAAGCCACTGATAAAACCCAGATCGAATGGCGTGAAGTCATGGATGATTTTAAACACCAAGGGGTGTATGAAGCAGGCGAAATGGTCGGCTTGGGGCATCTGGTGTGCGAACAATGTGGCCATGATGAAGTGATCACTCATGTGAAAGCCATCTCACCCTGCCTGCGTTGCGGTCATACCCGCTTTACCCGTAAGCCGCTTGCCCCATAGTCACGGGCGTTATCATTTAAAGACAAAAAACGGGCAGCCGCCCGTTTTTTGTTGTTTTATCTTTCCTAGTTCCTAGTTCCTAGTTCCTAGTTCCTAGATACTCGTATCCCGATTCTGCCGTTATTACTCATACTGAGTGGGTGGCTCAATGGTATCTACCATGACTGCGACAGGCTCTGCCGCTGGGGCGTTATACGTTGCCGGTGTTGATGCGGGTGCGACAGGTGCCGTTTGCATGGTCGGGTGATGGAGGGGCTCAAAACTGAAGGTTTGTCCGGCAATGGAGGCTTCTACCATTACGCCGCCTTTGGCAAAGGTAAAGACAGAAATGCCGTTGGTGTAGTTGGCATCCACATAGTTGTTTTTCCCGGAGCTGGCACTGAAGCCCGCCGTGCCTGCCTTGGCCTGTGCGCCTTCATTGATAGCGACGGCAGAGGCCTGGGCGTCGAGCTCTAAGCTACCGTTGATGAAGCGCTCATACGCACGTTGGTCTTGGAAGAAAATCAATTCACTGTAGGCTTGTCCGCCGAACTGCAAGCCAAAAGAGAGCTGGAACAATTTGGCCGTACCGGTGAGCTGATGGGCTTGATAAACACTGCCGGTGCCGTATGCGCCACCGATCCAAAAGCCGCCTTTGCCGACGGAAGGAAACACCGCATAGCCATAGGCTGATTGGAAAAAGGGCTGGGTTTGTGGTGCGGCCTGAAATTGGTTGAGTGCCGCACGGGTTTCAAGACTTTCTTTGGCCAGCGAGCCGGAGGCCACACACAGTAGGGCAACCGCACTGAGCATGGTGAAGAGTTTATGGATGCTTTTCATCGATGCATTTCCCTCGAGTGCATGATCATAGATACCCTTCATACTAACAAGATGAAAAAAAAGGCGAAGAGGGTAACTTCACCTTTTTGTTCAATTGTCAGCCTAAGTTCAGGCTCTTGGGAATGCATCACGCATCAGGCATGTTGAACATGCATGCAGCCTTAATCGTGATAATTGATTTCCGGCTGCTGATCGCGAAAGCGCCCTTGCTGACGGCGTGCCAATACCCATGACAGGGTGAGTGCCCACAATACGTACACATACAGTGGCCAGCTACCGAGCGAGGTAAACGGCGTCATGCCTTCTGTTGGCGTCACTTTGGTACGCAATACTGCGGTCTCAAACTGCGGAATAGAGGCAATGATCTGACCATGATGATCCACCACACCGGTCAAGCCGCTGTTGGTGGCACGCAACAGGGGTTTACCCAATTCCAGTGCACGCATCTGGGCAATTTCCATGTGCTGGAACGGCCCAATCGACTTACCAAACCACGTATCGTTAGACAGGGTCAGCAAAAACTCGGTGTCGTAATCGACGTTCTGACGCACTTGCTCGCTGAAGGCCACTTCGTAACACAGTGCCGGTGCCAGTGAGTAACCGTTCGCTTCCAGGTTCGGCTGAATGTAATCACCCCGACTGAACGAGGACATCGGCAGGTTGAAGAACGGCGCGATAGGGCGCAGCAAATCACCGAACGGCACAAATTCCCCAAATGGCAGCAGGTGGTGCTTGCTGTAACGCTCGGCATGTTCGTACTGGTACGGGCCAACCGCATTTACCCCTAACGTCAGGATGTTGTTGTAGAACTGGCCTTTCTCGTTTTGATCCAAGATGCCGGTGATCACCGTGCTGTGATTATTCCGCGCCGCCGCATCCAGATTCTGCAGGAAGGTCGGTACTTGCGTCTCCAATGCCGGGATCGCCGCTTCCGGCCAGATGATCAGATCAGCGCCCCAGTTTTCACGGGTCAGATCGGTGTATTTCATCAGGGTCGGCCAGCGCTGGCTTGGCAACCATTTGATTTCTTGCGGGACATTGCCCTGAATCATCGCCACATCAACGGTTTTATCCGGATTCGGCACGACCCATTGTTTTTGTCCGGCCAGCAGACTGATCGCACCGACTAACGCAACCACCAGTAGGGGACGCCAGTTACGGTAATACGCTGCCGCGACAAGAGCCGCACTGGTGAGCACAAGGGCAAGGGTGATCCCTTCCACGCCAAGAATAGGCGCAATGGCGGCGTACGGGCTGTCAATTTGGCTGTAACCCATCCAGAGCCAAGGGAAACCGGTCATCAGCCAGCCACGGATCCAATCTAAGATCAGCCAGAAAACCGGGCCGCTGAGCATCAGCTGGTGGAACGGTCGACCGCGATTAAAGCGGTTGAACAGGAAACCGAAAAGGGCAGGGTAGAACGCCAGATAGGCGATCAACAGCGCCATGAGCGACCAACCGGCCAGCCACGGCATGCCGCCAAAATTGGCGATGCTGACATGGACCCAGCTGATCCCGGTACCAAAAAGGCCTAATCCCCACAAAAAGCCGATCAGCGCGCCGCGCTTAGGCGTTTGTTGGAGCAATAAGGCAAACAGAAGGCACAGGGAGACGAGTGCGAGGGGCCAGTAATTATAGGGAGCAAAAGAGAGGGTGGCTAAGGCACCGGCTGGGACAGCCGCAAAGAGCTGTCCCAACTTCATTAGTGTTTTTTTTGTCATTCGTTATGATGTAGTCGTCGTTTGATGTGCTTCGTGAGGCACGGTCACTTGCAACTGAATCACGCGGCGGTTATCAGCGGCGGTGACTTTGAATGAGTAGCCATCCAATTCAACGATTTCACCACGGGCAGGCAGGTGACCAAAGCTGGTCATGACCAAGCCACCCACCGTGTCGACTTCTTCGTCACTGAATCGGGTATGGAACATCTCATTGAAGTCTTCAATGGTCGCCAAGGCTTTTACCGCATAAGTATGCTTACTTAACTGACGGATATCCTGCTCTTCTTCGTCATCGAATTCGTCTTCGATTTCGCCAACGATTTGTTCCAGGATGTCCTCAATGGTTATAACCCCTGATACCCCGCCGAATTCATCAACGACGATCGCCATGTGGTAGCGTTCTTCGCGGAATTCTTTTAGCAAGCGGTCTACACGCTTACTTTCTGGCACTACCACAGCAGGACGCAAGACTTCTTCCATGTCGAAAGGTTCGCTGTTCGGCTGCAGGTAACGCAAAAGATCTTTCGCCAGAAGGATACCTTCTACGTGATCTTTGTCGTCGCTGATCACCGGGTAGCGGGAGTGCTGGGCATCAACAATTAAATCAATCAGATCTTCTAACTTCTGAGAACGCTCGATGGTGACCATCTGCGAGCGAGGGATCATGATGTCGCGAACCCGCATCTCGGCAATTTCCATAACCCCTTCGAGCATGTCGCGGGTGTCGTGGTCGATCAAATCGTTTTCTTCGGAATCTCGGAAAACCTCTACCAGGTCTTCACGGTTCTGTGGCTCGCCTTGGAAAAGTTGGCCAATGCGTTCAAAGAAGGACTTTCTACTCGGACCTTCAGAATTCTGTGAGTTATCTTCGTTCATTGCTTGTAAGAATTTCTTCTCTATCAGTTAAGTGGCGAAAGTGCCACAAAGTAAAGTGCGATAACCGTAGGGTGACCGCACCCGTTTACACAAGGTCGAGGGAGACGGTTAGAGTTTTTCAGCCGCATACGGATCGGCATAGCCCATCTTCTGCATGATTTCTGTCTCTAAGCCTTCCATTTCCTCGGCTTCGTCATCTTCAATATGGTCATAACCTAGCAGATGCAAGCTGCCATGTACAACCATATGTGCCCAGTGGGCATCCAGTGGTTTATCCTGCTCAACCGCTTCTTTTTCGACAACCTGTCGGCAGATAATCAAATCGCCGAGTAAATCTAGCTCCATCCCTGGTGGGCTCTCAAACGGGAAAGACAATACGTTGGTTGGTTTGTCTTTACCACGGTAAGTGTGGTTCAGGGTGTGGCTTTCGGCTTCATCCACTAAACGGATAGTGACTTCAGCGTTAGGTTGAAAAAGGGTAATTGCTGCATCCAGCCACTGTTGGAATTGTGCCTCAGTCGGCATGCCTTCCGCGTTCTCAGTGGCGGTTTGCAGATCAAGATAAATAGCCATTAATTACTTTGTTCCGGTTCAGTGTTGGCGAGCTTGGCCGTGTGTTCTTCACGACGGCGTTGTTCAGCCAGTTTGCGTTGCTTTTGATCTTCGCTTTCCCACGCTTCATACGCTTGAACAATGCGTGCCACTACAGGGTGACGGACAACGTCGTCGGCCTGGAAGAAGTTAAAGCTGATTTCATCGACATCCGATAGCACTTCAATCGCGTGGCGCAGGCCAGAGCGGGCACCGCGCGGCAAGTCAATCTGGGTTACGTCACCGGTGATCACGGCGCGGGAGTTAAAGCCAATACGGGTCAGGAACATTTTCATCTGCTCGACCGTGGTGTTCTGGCTTTCATCCAGAATGATGAAGGCATCGTTTAAGGTACGGCCACGCATGTAAGCCAGTGGCGCGACTTCAATCACGTTGCGTTCAATCAGCTTTTCTACGCGCTCAAAGCCCAGCATTTCAAACAGGGCATCGTACAGCGGGCGCAGATACGGGTCGACCTTCTGGCTTAAATCCCCCGGCAAAAAGCCCAGTTTTTCACCGGCTTCTACCGCAGGACGGGTCAGCAAAATACGGCGGATTTCCTGACGCTCTAACGCATCAACCGCCGCAGCGACCGCCAGGTAGGTTTTACCGGTACCAGCAGGACCAATACCAAAGGTAATGTCATGGCGTACCATGTTGGCAATGTATTGGGCTTGGTTTGGCGTACGCGGTTTGATCACCCCTTTTTTGGTTTTGATGATCACTTCTTTGCCGTAAGGAATGCTCGACTCGGTCGATTGTTCAAGAACGCCAGACTCTTTAATTGCTAGGTGGACGTGGTCGGGTTCAATATCAGGAATGGTATTGCGTACAGGCGCGGTGTCCACATACAGCGTTTTGATGATATCAACGGCGGCTTGGGCCGTGTGAGGCTGGCCAACGACGCTGAAGCTGCTGCTGCGGTGGTTAATTTCGACACCCAATCGGCGTTCGAGTTGTTTGATGTTGTCGTCGAAAGGGCCACAAAGGCTGGAAAGACGCTGGTTATCGACGGGTTCCAGGTTAAATTCGATAGTGATAACTTTGCTCAAGATTGGCCTCTCAATGGGGCCACCCCGTGCAGGGTGGCCTTGGGTTCAGGGCGGGTCTACTTTATGCAGACAAGCCGCTTACTATGGAGTATATACGCCGACACCCAATTCATCTTCTTTGCGCGTTTTTTCCATCACTTCACTTGGTGACATAGCCACACGCAGATTCATTTCGGCTTCGGTACGTACAAGCTCACCGCGCAGTGTGTTGGTTTTCACTTCAGTGATTTTTACATCAACAAACTGACCGATCAGTTCAGGTGAACCTTCGAAGTTAACGACACGGTTGTTTTCCGTACGACCACGTAGCTCCATCACGTTCTTCTTCGATGGACCTTCAACCAGAATGCGCTGCTCAGTACCTAGCATCTGGCGTGCATGACGCATCGCTTGTGTATTAAGCTGGTGCTGCAGTTCATACAGACGCTCTTTCTTCACGTCTTCAGACAGATCACATGGGTAATCGGCGGCTGGTGTGCCCGGACGTGGTGAGAAAATGAAGCTGAAGCTGATATCATAATCGATATCGCGGATCAGTTTCATGGTGTCTTGGAAGTCCTGATCCGTTTCACCCGGGAACGCGACAATGAAGTCAGAGCTCAT
Organism: Photobacterium aphoticum; assembly: GCF_001029435.1. Classification (GTDB taxonomy): domain Bacteria; phylum Pseudomonadota; class Gammaproteobacteria; order Enterobacterales; family Vibrionaceae; genus Photobacterium; species Photobacterium aphoticum. Next base: position 47,804 of record NZ_LDOV01000036.1, read on the forward strand.
GGTGATGTTTGGACGCACTTTACGTAGCTTACGTACCTTGGATTTGTACTCAAGGATGGTGTGCGGACGCTTCATCATGGTCAGGATGCGGTCTGAACCACTCTGTACCGGCAGGTGCAGGTAGTCAACCAACTCTGGCGTGTCTTTGTACACGTCGATGATGTCGTCTGTGAACTCAATTGGGTGGCTGGTGGTGTAACGAATACGGTCGATACCGTCAATCGCAGCAACCAGACGCAGTAGCTCTGCAAACGTCGCAATGTCACCGTCGTGCGTTGGACCACGGTACGCATTCACGTTCTGGCCTAGCAGGTTAACTTCACGTACACCTTGTTCTGCCAGTTGAGCAATTTCAAACAGTACGTCATCAATCGGACGGCTGACTTCTTCACCACGGGTGTAAGGCACCACGCAGTAAGTACAGTACTTAGAACAGCCTTCCATGATAGAAACGAACGCTGTTGCCCCTTCAGCACGCGGCTCTGGCATGCTGTCGAATTTTTCGATCTCAGGGAAAGAGATATCCATGACCGGTGAATCATTGGATTGAGATTGCTTGATCATCTCCGGCAGGCGGTGCAGGGTTTGTGGGCCAAAGATCACGTCCACATACGGTGCGCGCTGACGGATAGAGTCGCCTTCTTGCGTTGCTACACAACCGCCTACGCCGATCACAAGATCCGGCTTTTTATTTTTCAGTGTTTTCCAGCGACCTAGCTGGTGGAACACTTTCTCTTGCGCCTTTTCTCGAATCGAACAGGTGTTTAGCAGCAGCACGTCTGCTTCTTCTGGGATCTCTGTTAACTCGAAGCCGTTGGCTGCATTAAGAAGATCAGCCATTTTTGATGAATCGTATTCGTTCATCTGGCAGCCCCAGGTTTTAATAAGCAGTTTCTTAGCCATGTCTAACTCTTCACTCGTCGTGTTTATTCATTGCATTCTACATTGCTTCAGGTGGCCAACAGGCCAAAACAGGGCCGTCAGCGTTAGCAAGCCGCGTATTGTACTGCTTTAAACCCTGCCTGACTAGATCATCACCACCCCGAATAAATTGTGGGTTTAACGCCAGTGGTTACGGGGTGCCTAACTGTTTGATGGTCTGAAGGCTCAGCTGGCGCATTTGTTGGCGGATCCAACGAGCGCGCTGGCGAATATAGCTCGTCATCGGGGCCGGTTGCATGCGGTACGGGTTGGGCAGGACTGCCGCCAGTTGTGCCGCTTGCTGGGCGCTGAGCCGTTTGGCGGGGATGCCGAAATAAGTTTGGCTGGCCGCTTCCACGCCATACAGGCCCGGTCCGAACTCGACGATGTTCAGGTACATTTCAAGAATGCGCGCTTTGCTCCACAGCAATTCCATCCACAGAGTGAAATAGAGCTCGACCCCTTTGCGCAGGAACGTGCGTGAGGGAAACAAAAACAGGTTCTTGGCAGTTTGCTGGCTGATGGTGCTACCCCCACGGGCAGGCGCATCCGTGCCGGTTTGTTTGAGGATGGTCAGTACGGCATTGATATCTACCCCGTGATGGGTCGGGAAGTGCTGATCTTCAGACGCAATCACAGCCAGTTGCATGTTGGGGGAGATCTGGCTCAGTGGCACCCAGTCGTGCGCTGCACGCGACGGGTAATCCTTAGGCGGAAACAGGGTACGGTGGATTTGCCAGCCCCAGACCGGCGGGTCAATCACCCAGCCGCCAGCCACCAAGACAGGCGGGATCAGCAGCAGGATCAGGATGAGACGAAGTAACAGGCGTTTCAGGCGGCTCAGCATAGCGGGTTGTAGGCTCTCCAAAGCAGTGGGCTATCCCAACGTCGTGCCGTGCGGGCGCATGATGATAGATCACGGATAGCACAGCAGAATTTGTTATGATAACCCACAGCACACAGGCTGTGATAATCTGCACAAACGTTTAACGTTTGTTTGACGAACACGTCTGATTTTTGAGCATAACAGAAGAGAACCGGTATGGAACAATTTGATGTCGTCGTTGCGGGAGGCGGCATGGTTGGCGCTGCAACGGCTATTGGCCTTGCGCAGCAGGGCAAGCGGGTGGCAGTCCTGGAAGGCCATGCGCCTGCGCCGTATGACGCGGATGCCCCGATGGACTTGCGCGTCTCTGCCATCTCTCCGCATTCGGTTGAATTACTCACCCGTCTGGGGGCGTGGCCCGCGATGCAGGCCATGCGTCTGTGTCCGTATAAGCGTTTAGAAACCTGGGAGCACCCGGAGTGCCGTACCCGTTTTCATGCTGATCAGATGGGTGTCGAGCAGTTGGGTTACATCGTGGAAAACCGCGTGATTCAGTTGGCTCTGTGGGAGCAGTTTGCTCAGTACCCGAACCTGACGCTGTTTTGCCCGAACAAAATGGTGTCGACCCGCGTTGAGGCGGACAGCCGTGTGATCACCTTGGATGACGGCCAGCAGATCCGTGCGCAGTTACTCATTGGTGCCGATGGGGCGAACTCGCAAGTGCGTCAGCAAACCGGGATCGGTATTACCGCGTGGGATTACCGTCAGCACTGTATGCTGATTAATGTGGAAATGGCATTGCCACAGCAAGATATCACCTGGCAGCAGTTCACCCCACACGGGCCGCGTTCATTTTTGCCATTACCGGGGCATCAGGGATCATTGGTGTGGTATGACAGTCCACAACGTATTAAGCAGTTGTCAGCCATGAGTCCGGCACAACTGACAGAGCAAATCATTCGTCATTTCCCGGCAGAGCTGGGCGAGTTTAGGGTGTTGAATCACGGCGCTTTCCCGCTTACCCGTCGTCATGCTCAACGTTATTATGCGGATCGTGCGGTATTGCTGGGCGATGCGGCGCACACCATTAATCCGTTGGCGGGCCAAGGGGTGAATCTGGGTTTTAAAGATGTGGATGTGTTGCTCAGTGAAATGGACAAAGCAGGAGAGCAATGGGATCAGCCAGCGGCATGGCAAGCCTATGAACGCCGTCGCCGTCCGGATAACCTGCTGATGCAATCGGGGATGGATTTCTTCTATACCACGTTCAGCAATGATCTGCTGCCGCTGAAATTTTTACGTAATGCCGGCTTAAAACTGGCCGAGCAAGCGGGCCCATTGAAAAAGCAGGTACTGAAGTACGCCATGGGATTATGAGCATGTACGTGTAAACGGTAGCGGAGTTTACATGCCATCAGAAGAAAAGCCGAATGCGAATGTGTTCGGTTTTTTTTATACCTGTGATTGACCTGAGGGCAAGTGCAATGAAGGTAACAAGGTTATTTGATTTGAAGTCGGTATGTCGTGTGTCGCGAGAAAAACAGAAGGAGAGAAAAAAGAGAGTGGAAAATAAAACCGCAGATAAAAGAAAACCCACCAAAAGGTGGGTTTCTAAATGATGGTGCGGAAGGAGAGACTTGAACTCTCACACCTTGCGGCGCCAGAACCTAAATCTGGTGCGTCTACCAATTTCGCCACTTCCGCATAACTTACCGACAAGAACAATATCAAGCGTCAAGTTAAATAATGGCAGGTCTACCTGGATTCGAACCAGGGAATGACGGGATCAAAACCCGTTGCCTTACCGCTTGGCGATAGACCTACAAGTTGCTTTTCTTCAAAGCTGCTCTCAAAGAGAGAATGGTGCGGAAGGAGAGACTTGAACTCTCACACCTTGCGGCGCCAGAACCTAAATCTGGTGCGTCTACCAATTTCGCCACTTCCGCATAACTTACCGACAAGAACAGTATCAAGCGTTAAGTTGAATAATGGCAGGTCTACCTGGATTCGAACCAGGGAATGACGGGATCAAAACCCGTTGCCTTACCGCTTGGCGATAGACCTGCAGATGCTCTTTATTCAAAGCTGCTCTCAAGGAGAGAATGGTGCGGAAGGAGAGACTTGAACTCTCACA
>NZ_LDOV01000037.1 GCF_001029435.1 Photobacterium aphoticum
ATGTTCGCGATCTCACCCTGGCATTATATCTACCTCCGGTAAAACCAATATACTCCCATTTAAATAGCAATGGTTCATCATTAATTTTTTCTTCATTTCTTTTATGTATGATTCTGATATCACAATATTTATCCTATTTTGACAATTGAGGATCCAGGAGGGTTTATGATGTTTTTTAAATACATTTGACCATGAACACTACTTTCTCCTTCGTCGTGGAGTTTATTATCATTTTTTGTAAAAAATTCATTGATGTTGTAATATTTACAGATATAGTGAATTTTTTAAAGTTAGGCAATGGAAACGTAATAGTTGAAATTAATAAGATACCAACCTTAGTAACTAAACCTTATTGTAGATTAATTGCCATAATTCATTGACTATCTACTCTTCAAGGTTTTACTTCCAACACTTCCGTCAGATATCTCGGTCGACATCATGAAATCTCTAATAAATTCAAATTTCAGGCATGATAAAACCTAGCCATCGGGCTAGTAAAAAATTGGGAGTAAAAATGCTCTAGCTACATGAAGCAATCTTCGACTGATACTTAACCCTCGCGTTCGTTGCTGGTCGATATAGTGGCAATATTCATGCAGCAGTAAGCCGTCCTTGCCTATCGCGCCAGTGACGCTTTTCTCTAACCGATACCTCAATTCCAACTCATTTTCTTCTGTGAGTCCAAGGCGAGAGACGATATTTCGTGCCGTTTCTGATATGCAGCCTTTCTGGCCATCGCAAATAAACAACACGGCGCCTTTCAAGCGCCGCGTCGAAGGAAAAATTCAAGCGTCTTTAGACGGGTTAAAACAGCCCTTTTAACTGCTGATACAGAGATTGGAAAATGGCGCGTTTTTGTTGGTAATGCGCCGCATGTTCAGCGTTAGGCAGATGGCGTTCTACCACTGGTGGTACCGGACAAATATCTGCCACGGTCGCGCCCGGATTTGCCCCTAACATCGCTAGACGGGCGGCACCCAAGGCTGGGCCAACTTCGCCGCCTTGGCGATACACCAGCGGCATGCCGACAATATCTGCCAGCATCTGACGCCAGTACGCGCTGCGTGCGCCGCCGCCAATTAATGAGACTTCATCAGGGATCATCTTGGTGACATGCAGGGCATCAAACCCATCCGCGAAAGCAAAGCCGACACCTTCTAATACAGCCAGAGCAAGTTCGCGCTTGGTTGTAGCGTGCGTCATGCCAAAGAACACGCCCTTGGCATTGGGGTTATTGTGCGGTGTCCGCTCACCTGACAAATACGGCAGAAATACGACAGATGAATCACGATCAGCATGAGCTTCTACATCCGCCAACATCTCTCCGACCTCGGTGTAACCGGTCAGCTCAGCAACCCATTGCAGGCACGATGCCGCGCTCAGCATCACCGACATGGTATGCCAGGTATAGGGCAATGCATGGCAGAAACTGTGTAACGCCGAGGCCGGATTCGAGATGAAGCCATCACTCACCGCAAAGTACACGCCGGATGTGCCCAATGACAACATGGCCTGTCCGGGTTGGCTGATCCCCACGCCGATAGCACCTGCCGCATTATCGCCCCCACCACCGACCACTGGCACGACTGGCATGCCCCACAACGCGGCAATATCGGCACTCAAATAACCGGTGATGTCACTGCCTTCATATAACGCAGGCATATGTTCACGGCTTAATCCGGTCGCAGCCAATAAACGGTCATCCCAGTCACGGCGGTTTACATCCAGCCACATCGTCCCTGCTGAATCCGACATATCAGACGCGTAATCACCGGTCATTTTAAAACGCAGATAATCTTTCGGCAGCAACACTTTCGCCACTTGTGCAAACACCGCAGGCTCATGGTTAGCGACCCACTTTAGCTTAGGGGCGGTAAAGCCCGGCATCATAATGTTGCCGGTGATCACGCGGCTATCTGGTACGGCGGCTTCCAACGCTTGGCATTCTTGCTCGCAGCGTCCGTCATTCCACAAAATCGCCGGGCGCAACACATCACCGTGTTGATCCAGCAAGGTAGCACCGTGCATTTGTCCCGATAAACCGATGGCTTTCACTTGTTGCAAATCCACTTGCTGGCCCAACGCGGCCATCGCTTCACAGGTGGCCAACCACCAGTCTTGTGGCGCCTGTTCAGACCACAATGACTGTGGGCGAGACACGCTCAAGCCCACCGAATGTGTCGCCACAATCTCGCCAGTATCCATCATCGCAATGACTTTAACGCCCGACGTACCCAAATCTATGCCAATGTACATGTCACTTTTCCTTTTGCTCATGCCCCTTAACGATTTCTTCATCTTATGCTTCTGGTTTGGCCGCACAATTACGATTTTTCACACTCAGATGCACGGATTTAACGACTGAGCGGAGGATCACATCGTCCATCTTTGACGGCTGCTACACTCTCGGCTCATTCTCCAGCAAGCCTATGGGACATAATGGATAAACGATTTCGGATCACATTGTTGTTTAATGCTAATAAGGTCTACGACCGTCAGGTAATGGAAGGAATTGGTGAATATCTGCAAGCCTCTCAGTGTAACTGGGACATTTTTCTCGATGAAACCTTCACCACACATATAGACGATTTCAAAGCCTGGCAAGGGGACGGTGTGATCGCCGATTTTGACGATCCGGCGATCCGCGCTTTGCTGGCGGATACCACACTGCCCGTGGTGGGTGTGGGGGGCTCTTACGAAAACCCACAAGATTATCCGCCCGTGCCGTATGTGGCGACGGACAACCAAGCATTGGTTGAATTGGCTTTTCAGCATTTACGCGATAAAGGGCTGGAAAACTTTGCTTTTTACGGCACCCCACACGATGACGACAAACACTGGGCCCGTGAGCGTGAACAGGCGTTTCGCCGTGTGATCCAACAAGAAGGCTACAGCGCTTCGGTCTATCAGGGTAACGATACCAATGCCACTACCTGGCACTATGATATGAACCGATTGGCCGACTGGATCCAACGTTTACCGACGCCCGTGGGGATTGTGGCCGTCACCGATTCGCGCGCTCGACACCTGCTGCAAGTGTGTGAACACCTCAATATTCTGGTGCCGGATCAGGTCTCGGTGATCGGGATTGATAACGAAGAGTTAGCGCGCTACCTCACCCGTGTCTCGCTCAGCTCTGTCGGACAGGGCTGTAAAGAAATGGGCTACCGTGCCGCAAAGCTGCTGCACAAAATGCTTGATCATCCACCGACTCAGGCAGGGCCCTCTGCACTGCCACGTATTTTGGTGCCACCGACGCAGGTGTTTGCCCGCCAGAGTACCGATTTTCTCGCCTTGAAAGATCCTTATGTCATTCAGGCGATGCACTTCATTCGCCAGAATGCCTGTAAAGGAATTAAGGTCGATCAGGTGCTTAACTATGTCGGGATCTCTCGTTCAAACATGGAAGCACGCTTCAAAGAGGCCTATGGCCATTCTATCCATCAGGAAATCCATAATGCCAAGCTCAAACGAGCCTGTAACCTGCTGACATCCACCGCCTTGCCGATTGCAGAAATCGCCGAACTGTGTGGCTACCCGTCGTTGCAATACATGTACACGGTATTTAAAAAGAACCTTAATCAAACCCCGAAAGAGCACCGCGACAGCGTCGCCGTGTGTGCATAACGGCTTGTTGAGTGGCATAAAAAAACCTCTTTCACAAAAGAGGTTTTTTCTTCTTTATCAATGCCTTTTCTGGCGCAAAAACGAGTGGTTAACGCTTCGCTTTTGTTGCGCTGTCCATCCACACCGCCAGTAACAAAATCCCGCCTTTAACGATGTACTGCCAGAAGGTTGGGACGTCCATCATGCTCATTCCGTTATCCAGTGATGCCATGATAAAGGCCCCGATCACCGCACCTATAACGGTACCTACCCCGCCCGCCATACTGGTGCCACCGATGATACACGCGGCAATGGCATCGAGCTCGGCAATGTTACCGGCAGACGGCGAGCCTGCACCCAAACGGCTGCTCAGGATCAAGGCCGCGACCGCCACCAAAAAACCGTTCATGGCATACACTGCCAGCTTGGTTTTCTCGACGTTGATGCCTGATAAACGGCTCGCTTCAATGTTGCCACCAATGGCAAAAATACGGCGACCAAATTGGGTTTTATTGGCAATGAAAGTACCGATGATCAAAAACGTAGCCAGTAACAATACCGGCGTTGGTACACCTCGGTAATCGTTAAGGATCAAGATGATACTCAGCACCGCAATGCCCATCGCCGCACTTTTCATCAATGACGTATGCATAGGGGGTACCGGCAACTCGTACTGCTGACGCATGGCGCGGCGCTTTTGCTGCCAGCCAAAATACAGCGCCAGACCACCCACACCGATCACCATCCCGACCATACTCGGTAAATAGCTTTGGCCGATGATCCCCATCGCATCGGAGGTCGGTGCTACTGTGGTACCGTCCGTGATCCCAATCAGGATGCCACGAAACGCCAACATGCCCGCCAAGGTCACAATAAATGACGGCACTTTGCGGTACGCCACCCACCAACCGTTCCACAGCCCCAACAAGAAACCGGCGGTCAGTGTCAGCATAATGGTCAATGGCAGCGGCCAGCCAAACCACACATCCAAAATCGCTGCCACACCGCCCAGCAGCCCCATCATGGAGCCGACTGACAGATCAATTTCCCCACTGATGATGACAAACACCATGCCGATAGCCAGAATGCCGGTGATAGCTGTCTGGCGGAACAAGTTGGAAATATTGCGGGGTGATAGGTAACTCCAGTCGGTCATCACACTGAAAAACAGCATGATAATAACGATAGCTGCCGCCATCACGACCAGTTGCAGTTTGGCGCCTTGTAGCCACTCGCGCCATTGTGATTGTGGTGCGCCTGATGGCACCGGATTGATCTGTTCCATTATGCGGCCACTCCTTCCGTCAGCGCACAGTCCATGATTTGCTCTTGTGACAGGTTGTCGTTAATCAAATCACCTTTAATTTTGCCTTCATGCATCACCAATACCCGATCGCTGATCCCCAGCACTTCCGGTAATTCAGATGACACCATGATCACGCTGATCCCTTGGTGGACCAGCTTGAAGATCAACTTGTAGATCTCGTATTTTGCCCCGACATCGATCCCGCGCGTCGGCTCATCCAGGATCAAGACTTGCGGATTCACCAACAGAAAACGCGCCAGAATGGCTTTTTGCTGGTTCCCACCGGAAAGGTTTTTAATCGGCAGCTCGGCCGAGGGGGTCTTCACGGTCAGGGCGCGAATCGACTGACTGATCTCTGCCGCTTCATGCACATCATCCAACACACCGTGTTGAGCAAACAGCCCCAAGCCGGCCAAGGTAATGTTTTCGCCCACCGACATGATCGGCACAATACCGTGACGCTTGCGATCTTCCGGCACCATGGCGATCCCCGCTGTCAGCGCATCACGACTGCTGTTGACTGACAACGTGTTGCCACGCAATATCACTTCACCGGTATAACGCCCTTGGTAACAGCCATAAATACATTCCATCAGCTCGGTACGCCCAGCCCCCACCAACCCAGAGACGCCAAGAATCTCACCTTTGCGCAACACAAAACTGGCATTGTTCACTTTATGGATATGCGGATTGGTTTTATCCCAGGCGGACAGCCCTTTCACCTCCAGCACCACCTCGCCAATATTATGGGGTTCACGGGGAAACAGTTGTTTCATCTCGCGTCCCACCATCATGGTGATGATGTCATCGGTCGTCATGGTGCTCGCCAAACGGGTACCGATATGTACCCCATCGCGGATCACACAAATCTGATCCGAAATGTGCTTCACTTCATTGAGTTTGTGAGAGATATAAATGCAGCTCACGCCTTGCGCTTTGAGGGTCTTCACCAAATCCAACAAGATTTGCGTTTCAGATTCGGTAAGTGGTGCCGTCGGTTCATCCAACACTAATAGTTTGGCGTTTTTCGACAAGGCCTTGGCAATTTCAATCAATTGTTGCTGCCCTACCCCTAAATCCCCGACCCGGGTTTCCGGTGATATCGCCAACTTCACTTTCTTAAGCAGCGCCACTGATTCCGCATACATACGGTCAAAATCCAGCATGCCGTAACGCGTCAGCTCTGCGCCTAAAAACAGGTTTTCTAAAATCGAGAGCTCTTTAACTAAGGTTAATTCCTGATGAATAATGGCAATGCCCAAGGCTTCCGTTTCCGCGATGGTTTTGACTTTTACCGGCAGCCCCTCAAACACGATCTCGCCATCAAAGTCCCCATGCGGATAAATGCCACACAGTACTTTCATCAATGTCGATTTGCCGGAACCATTTTCACCACATAACGACAGTATTTCCCCTTTATTCACGGTAATACTGACGCCGTCTAATGCTTTTACCGGGCCAAAGCATTTGACGATATTTTTCATTTCTAATAAGGGTTTCATTTTCACTCCTAAGCCGCAGAGTGGAAAAAGAGAGCGTGGCAACTGAGCGAACATATTCACGCGGTAAACACCCGCTCTCCTTTTTGCGCGACCTTTAGCTGAACGATGTCTTACTGCACGATCAGTTTTGGTAGATATCTTTTTCAGAGTGGAAATTATCTGCCACCAAGGTTTGCTTGATATTGGTATGATTCACGGTGATAGGTGACAGCAACCAAGCCGGCACATCTTTCTTACCATTGTTGAGTACGGCGTTGGATTCCGGCATTTTGTCATTACCCAAATCTACGGCGATATCAGCTGCACGGGAGGCCAACACATGAATAGGCTTGTACACCGTCATGGTTTGGGTGCCTTCCACAATACGACGAATAGCCGCAAGATCCGCATCCTGACCAGAAATCGCCACTTTGCCCGCTAAGCCTTGTGCTTCCAGCGCCTGAATCGCACCGCCTGCCGTCGCATCGTTAGACGCCACCACCACATCAATCTTGTTATTGTTGGCCGTCAGTGCGTTCTCCATGATTTTCAACGCATTTTCAGCAAGCCATGAATCGACCCACTGATCGCCCACCACCTTGATCTCTCCGGCATCAATCTTTGGCTGCAACACGTTCATCTGTCCTTGGCGGAACAGTTTGGCGTTGTTATCGGTCGGTGCGCCGCCCATCAAGAAATAGTTACCGCTTGGCTTGGCATCCACCATGGCCGTCGCCTGCATTTCCCCGACTTTTTCGTTGTCAAAAGAGAGATAAAAGTCTAAATCCGCATTGTTGATCAAGCGGTCATATGCCAGCACCTTAATGCCATCGCGCTTGGCTTCCGCAATCACGTTACTCAATACTTCGCCGTTGTAAGGAATAATCACCAACACATCGACGCCACGTGAAATCATATTTTCAACTTGTGAAATCTGCGTTTGTTCATTGCCGTTTGCCGACTGCACGTACACTTTAGCGCCCAGTGCTTCCGCGCGTTCAACAAAGATATCGCGGTCTTTTTGCCAGCGCTCCAAACGCAAATCATCAATGGCCATACCGATCTTAACGGTATCCGCTATCGCAGGCGTCGCAGCAAGCCCAAGTAACATGGCACAGAGGATCGAGAGTGATTTTTTCATGGTTCTATCCTTTCGTTTCACGTGGGGTAAGTAGGGGAGTTTCTTTTTATTATTGCGCCGTTATTTTCTCGCTTTGGAAATAACGCTGGTCTTACTGTAGAGCAGAAAACGTACAGGTTCATTTAAGGTTTTTTCTAACCGAATTACGTTTTTTGTTTTATTGATTAATTTGTGATCAGGATAAAAGAGGCTTTATTTGATGTCGTTTTACGCCCAGGAATAACAAAGATTTGCTATTACCATCACGCCCAAATTCGGCGAAATATGCTTTAGGCGCGCAATCACAAAGTGCGCCATGAAACAGCCAAAACACTCACCGCCAAGACACTGGCAACATAGGCGCAGCCATAAACGGCACGCAAAAAGGCCCGCACATCACTAACGTCATGTGCAGGCAGCATCGCTCAGGAGCGATATGGGGGTAGGGCTCAGTGACGGGCGCGAACAGGATAAATCTACCCTGCTCGTCCCCTGTCAGATCACTTGTAGATAAAACCGTTTACGATATTTTCCAATTGCTCCTGGCGACCAGACTCACGCACTGGTGACAGATCGTTGTCCACCGCATACTGCGCCAGTGAAGCCAAAGAATGGTCGCCAGCCAGGATCTTCTTACCCAGATCCTCATTCCAGCCGGCATAACGGCGCGCGATGTTCTGAGACAAGAGATCGTTCTCGATCATTGCTGCTGCACGCTCTAATGACAGTGCCATGGTATCCATTCCGCCAATGTGACCGTAGAACAGATCTTCAGCGTCAATCGATGGGCGACGAACACGGGCATCAAAGTTAAAGCCACCCGTCGTAAAGCCACCGGCTTTCAGGATTTCGTACATCACCAGCGTGTTTTCTTCAACGCTGTTCGGGAACTGGTCGGTATCCCAGCCCAACTGTGCATCCCCACGGTTCGCATCGATAGAGCCAAAAATACCCAGTGAGGTTGCGGTCGCTACTTCGTGCTGGAAGCTGTGGCCCGCCAACGTCGCGTGGTTCGCTTCAATATTCACTTTGATCTCTTTTTCCAGACCAAACTGCTTCAAGAAACCATATACGGTCGCCGTGTCGTAGTCGTACTGATGTTTGGTCGGTTCTTGTGGTTTTGGCTCAATCAAAATCGTGCCTTTAAAACCGATCTTGTGTTTATGCTCAACCACCATTTGCATCAAACGGCCTAGCTGCTGGCGTTCCTGACGCAAGTCAGTATTCAATAGCGTTTCGTAGCCTTCACGGCCGCCCCACAATACGTAGTTTTCACCACCCAAGCGTTGTGTTGCGCCCATGGCATTAAAAATTTGTGTCGCCGCATACGCGAAGACTTTCGGATCGGGGTTGGTGCCGGCACCTGCCATGTAACGAGGGTGTGAGAACGCATTAGCGGTACCCCACAACAGTTTCATGCCGGTCTCTGCTTGTTTCTGCTCAAGCACGTCCACCATTTGTGCGAAGTTGTTTACGTATTCTTTGATCGAGGCCCCTTCCGGTGCCACATCGACATCGTGGAAACAGTAATAAGGCACACCCAGCTTGGTGAAAAAATCAAACGCCGCATCGGCTTTCATGCGTGCCATTTCCATCGCGTCACCGCTGTGGTGCCAAGGGCGCTCAAACGTGCCCGCACCGAACACATCAGAGCCCGGCCAGCAGAAGTTGTGCCAGTAACACGCGGCGAAACGGAGGTGATCTTTCATCGACTTACCGAGGATCATGCGGTCGGCATCATAGTGACGGAAAGCCAATGGGTTAGTCGTGTCTTTGCCTTCAAATTGAATATTATTGATGTGTTTAAAATAATCAGTCATAGCCTTGATCCTGTGTGTCGTTGCCTGTTTGTCTTTACCCCGTGTTATTACGGTGGCATCACAATCGAAGCATGTCGTTGTTGAGGTTATCTTTTCTTTTTTTTACAGGCTCAGCAATTATGATTTTTTAGACGTCGTTTTCTCCTATTTGTTTATTGTGCTTAACCTCTCATTCTTATTATTTCATCACTGATTTTTTGTGATCGCATCATCCGTTTTATACTTGGGGATTTTTATTCTCTGCTTTTTGTTCATCATGATAAACGTCACACTAACGAAATATCATAATGCGATTGTGATATTTCATCGCTTGCCTATTTTTCCAGACAAAAAAGAACAACACTATCACGCACTTTTTTAATATTGACCACGTTCAATAAAAATGACTCACGCAATGGCTTACGTTTTTTTATTTTCTACTTATCATATTGCGTTATTTCTTTATTTCGTTGTGTTAGACGCAATGTTCATGTTGATACGGAGCCACAGATTCACGATGAATAAGCGTCGGGTAATAACACTGCCCCTGTGGAAACTGCGCATAATTGCCGGTTAACGACAGAAGTGCCGCTTTGCGAGCCATGACAGCAATGGGGTATTTCAAGGTAGTCAGCGCTGGCGAGAAGTAACATTGTGGCATCACATCATCAAACCCAATGATGGATAACTGCGATGGGATCTGAACCCCGCGCGACTGAAATTCCCGCAATGCACTGGCCGCGTACACATCATTAAACGCCAATAACGCTGTCACCGGTAGCCCTTGCGACAAGAGTTTACGGGCGGCATTTCGCCCGCCGACTTCCACCCAATCGGCATTTTGCACCCAATCAGGCTCGACCATTAAACCATTGTCTTTCATCGCATTTATATAGCCCGCCAAGCGGTTATGTTTATCGTCACAATCAAAAGCCAGGTTGATAAAACCAATACGACGATGACCGAGGTTAATCAAATGCTGGGTGGCCTGATAGGTACCTGCCTGAGAATCGAGCCATACACAACGCTCTTGTACCGCTTCTACATGACGACCAATCAGTACCACATCTGAATGCTGACGGCAGATCCCTTCCAACGCACTGTCTGATAGTGCCTTACTGTGTAACACAATATGCCGGCACCCGTGTGACAGAAGAAAATCGATGGCCTTTTGCTCTTCGTTGGCATCGTAACCCGACGAACACAGCATCAAATGGCGGTTGTGTTCACGCCCCACTTCTTCCACACTCTGCGCCAGTAAACTGTAAAACGGTGAGCTGATCCGATTAATCACCACACCAATCGACGGTGTCCCGCTGTTTATTTTCAAGCGGTTATTGTTTTCTCGTGTAAACCCTATTTCTTTGGCGGCTTTTTCAATATGTAATTTTGTTTTTTCACTCACATGACCTTGTCGGTTTATCACACGGGAAACCGTTGCCATGGAATAACCGGTTATTTCAGCAATTTCTTTTAACGTCGGCATAAATAAACACTCAGCGTGATGAAATTCACAACTGTAAGTTACACACTATTTTGTTTGGTTATTGTGATAATGCACGAATTTTCCAATTATCAGGACAGGTAAATTTTGCTTCAGTCTCGTACCCATAATAAAAAAAGGACGTCCCATGAGCGTGAAAACTCCCGGTATCGCCTTGGCCATCGCGCCAATGGCTTCCATGTTAATATTATTAACCGTTGGATTTACTTTCCTCGGTTTATCCATTGAAGTACTGATGTTAGTCGCAGCAGCCATTTCTGCCGGTATTGCGTTATATCTGGGCCATACCTGGCAAGATATTCAAGATGCCATTGTTGATAAACTGAAAACCACCCTGCCTGCCCTGTTTATTTTGATCATTGTCGGTGGTTTGATCGGTAGCTGGATGGCCGGCGGGACGATCCCGATGCTGGTGTACTACGGCCTGAAAATGATCAGCCCGGAATACCTGCTCGTGACCGCATTTTTAGTCACCTGTGTCGTCAGTGTGTGTACCGGTACCTCTTGGGGCAGTGCGGGCACCGTCGGTGTGGCGTTGATGGGGGTTGCCGTTGGCATGGACGCAAACCTGGCCGCTGTTGCGGGTGCGGTGGTCTCTGGTGCGTATTTTGGTGACAAGATCTCTCCGCTGTCCGATACCACCAACTTTGCCCCTGTGGTCGCAGGTACTGATCTGTATTCCCACATTCAGCACTTGCTCTGGACCACTATTCCCGGCTTCATTCTGTGCTGCGTGGTGTTCTTCTTTATGGGCCACTCGGCAGTCGCTGACGGTGGCGTACCAGAGAAGATCACCGAAATCCTGACCAATCTGGATGCACTGTACAGCTTCAATGTGTTGTTACTACTGCCACCACTGTTAGTGCTTGGCGGCGCAATCAAAAAACTGCCAACGGTACCGTTGATGCTGGGCGCCTGTTTGATTGCGGTGATCAACGCCGTCCTGTTCCAAGGCTTTGACTTAACCACAGCCACCAGCGCATTCCTGAACGGCTTTAACGTGTCAATGTATGCAGACATGGGGATTGAAGCGAGCGCTGTCGTGCCAGATGTCGCCAAACTGGTAAACCGTGGCGGTCTTAGCTCCATGATGGGCGTGATCCTGCTGGTATTCTGTGCCTTCTCGTTTGCCGGTGCGATGTCCGTCACTGGCGGCCTGACCATTGTGGTGCAGGCAATGGCTAAAGGCATTCACTCAGTCACTAGCCTGATCGGCGCCACACTGGCCACCACCATCATTGTGGTGAGCACCACCTGTGACGGCAAACTGGCCCTGTTGATCCCATCTGAATTGTTCCGTGATCTGTACCGTAAGCTGAATCTGGATCCGGTCAACCTCTCACGCTCCACCGAAGATGCCGGCACCATTATTGAACCGCTGGTACCTTGGACCAGTGCGGGTATATTCATGGCCTCTACATTAGGTGTCGCCACCTTGGATTACCTGCCATGGGCAATTCAGTGTTACACCGGTGTGGTATTTGCGATGATTTGGGCGGTCACCGGTAAAGGGATCAAATACCTTAAGAAAGCGCCAACCACAGAGTCGTTAACGCCTAACGCGGCACACTGACGTCCATTTTCATCATTATAACGACGTGTCGATCCACTCAGCCCCGTGCCTTTGTGCCGGGGTTGTTTTATTTGGCGAGATGAGAGATGAGAGATGAGAGATGAGAGAAAATGACGAAACATGAAGGGAAGTACACTCTTTCTCCATCACAAAGACAGAAAAAAAGGGGTAAGCCGCCTAACGCTAACGCAATAAACTGGGCGTGCAAGTTACAGCGCGAAAATGGTGAACATTAACGTTTTATCAGCCACTTACCCTAACGATTACTTGTAGTGATGTGAACTTTTCTGGTCCATGGTGCATCGCTGCTGACAACCAGAACAGCACGGGCGCTACTATACCTCGCCAACATGAACGCACCCTGACCTGCATCAATTTCCCTGCATTTTTTACCCATAGTATTAATCGAGTAGTAACAAAATGCAAACAGAGGTAACAAAGTCGTTCAACCACGCCTTTTTCCCTATTCCTCATTGTGTCACTTTGCGCCGCGTATCTCCCATTTCCAGCTTTCATGACTACCGAACCCGCACCATGCGTGCAAAAATGCCGCTTTACCTCTCCCTTTCTACCACGCAGCAAGGATGCAGTATGTTAAGGCTTCATTGCCAGGAACGCCCTCACTGGCGCGAACTGGCGAAAGACTTTGGGTTTGGCTTTCACAGCATGTACGACGAGCCCTACTGGGACGAAACCGGCTATTACCAATTCACCCTCAAGCAAATTGAGCGTGATTTAGAAGATCCCACCGAAGAGATCCACCAGATGTGTCTGGAAGTGGTCGATACCGTGGTGAAAGACGAATATTGGCTGCAGCGCTTTCAAATCCCTGAGGCGATGTGGCAATCGGTGCTGGACTCCTGGCGCAGTCGTGAACCGTCACTCTATGCGCGTTTAGACTTTGCTTATGATGGTAAAAGCCCGGCCAAGCTGTATGAAAACAATGCCGACACCCCGACCTCTTTGTACGAAACCGCCTTTTGGCAATGGTTGTGGCTGGAAGACATGGTAAAAAGTGGCCAGATCCGCCGTGATGCCGATCAATTCAACCTGCTGCAAGAATTGCTGATGGCGCGCTTTCAGGAGCTCGCCAAACAACAGCCGGGGCAGACGCTGCACTTTGCCTGTTGTAAAGACACCGAAGAAGATCGCGGCACCGTGCAGTATTTGGAAGACTGCGCCAAAGAAGCGGGGCTCTCGACCGCTTTTGTGTTTGTGGAAGATATCGGCATTAATGGCAAACAAGAGTTTACCGATCTCAAAGATCACCCCATTCGCTGGATGTTCAAACTCTACCCGTGGGAGTTCATGTTCCGGGAAGAATTTGCCCAATACCTGCCGACCACGCAGGTCAACTGGCTGGAGCCAATGTGGAAATCGGTACTGAGTAACAAGGCTCTGTTACCGATGCTGTGGCAAAAATTCAAAGGCCACCCTAACCTGCTGCCAGCCTATTTCCCGGATGATCGCGAATTAAGCCAGCTAAAGGATTACGTCATCAAACCCATTTTTGCCCGCGAAGGGGCCAATATCACCATCGTCGAAAATGGCCGCCAAACATTGCGTATTGACGGGCCGTATGGCGATGAAGGGGTGATCTATCAGGCCTACCATCCGCTGCCAAAATTCAATGATGCGTACACCTTGATTGGCAGCTGGCTGGTGAATGACAAACCAGCAGGCATCGCGATTCGGGAGGATCGCTCTCGCGTGACGCAAGACATGTCCCGCTACATTCCCCACATTATTTTATAAGACCGATACGCCTCTCACCGTCGTATCACTTTTGAGACAAGCTTCTATCGCCTATTTGCTACAGTCAGTGAATAGGCGTTGTTCTCACATACCTGACTGTATCTACTCCTCTTTTTTCACACCCAACAACTGTCAGCGCATTCACGTATAACGCCACACTCTCCCCTCTTTTTTCATTTTCATAGTGTGATGGCGATATGATGACGACACACCGTGCTTTTCGATATTCACTCAACCGCGCTGGCGTGGCCTTACTGCTTGGGACTGGACTCACGCCTTTTGCCGCAACGTCTGCCACAAATTCTGCCACCCAAACCCGCGAGGCCTTTGATGACTATGGCCCGCTGAAAACCTATGCCCAATCGCCGCTACAATCCAACAGTTTGACCCCGCAAGTGCGATCCGGTTTTCGCCTGCCCACCCAAACCGTGGAATTATATGGCACCGGCACCATTGCCAGTGTGTGGGCCAATACCGATGACTACAAGATGGATTACTATCAAAATGATCTGTCCGTTGGCAGTTACATCCAGATCAATGAAAAATGGGCGATCGAGATGGATTACACTTGGCGCTTTGCTGCCAACAACGGGCTTGATACGTTAACCAAAGCCTTCCATGACACCTTTGGCATTGGCCTCAACGGCCGGGATGAAGTCGACAAACACGCATTTGATATTTCGGTGCCGCAATACGGGGTGGAGATCCACGATTTTGAGGGGAAGACACTCAGCAATGCGTTTACCATCTATGCCAGTTACCAAGTGTTAGAAAATACCCACCATGGTCTGTCGCTCGGCGGTTCGCTGTACTACAACTATGTCGGCAGTGGCCCTTTTAAAACCAGCAGTCTGGAGCAAGCACTGCAACTCAATTACAGTTATCGCAGTGGTAAACACCGAGTGTACACCTTGCTGGGCCTGTCGTATCGCCACAATGATGAGGTGCTTTCCAATATTCCCTACAACCACTTCGCCTTTTCCTCCGGGATCAGTTACCAATATGCCATTGCGCCGCGCCATCGCCTGATCACCGAATTCCACCTGTATGAAGGGGCGTCCGATGCGACATCGGATCTCAATGAACCCTCCACCGAAGTGCTACTGGGCTATCGCTACCACACAGACGAAGGGGCCATTGAAATCTCGATGATCGAAAACGTCTTCAACATGGATAACAGTACCGACATTGCCTTTACGCTGGGCTATCGTCATCGGGTCACATTTGAATAGCCACCGAGACTTTGCACCGCCGCATCCGCTCATTTAAAAAAGCTAACGTTCAAAACGTGCCAGCAGAAAATCAATTAAGGCCCGTAACCGCTTGGGCATCAGTTTGCGTTGCGGATACACCAAACTGACTGGCACCAGCGGCATCTCCCAGTCCGGCAACAATTGCACCAAATGCCCTTCGGCCAAATGGGTACGACAAATGAATTCAGGCAACACCGCGACCCCCAATCCGTCCAAACAGGCACTGAGTGAAGCGGTGATGGTATTGACCCGAAAACGGTAGGGCAGATCCAAACTCACTAAATCCCCCGACTGAATAAAATGCCATTGCGGCAATTTCACGGCGGTGTTGTGCACTTTGATCTGGTGATGAGGCGGGACTAGGTCAGCGGGCGAGTTCACCATACCATACTGCTCAAGATACGCCGGACTGGCCACCAGCACCCGCTGCGAGGCGGTTAACGGTCGCGATACCAAGCTGGAATCTTCCACTTCACCGACCTGTGCGTACAGATCGATCCCCTCGCCAATCACATCCACGTCCCGGTTTGTCAGTTCCAAATGGATGGTCACGTTCGGATAGGCTTTCAAAAACGCATTAATCGTGGGACCGAGTACCTGATGGCCCAATTCCACCGGCATCACCACATTTAATCGCCCACGGATCAAATCCTGATTGGCCGACACTTCCAACTCCGCCTGGCTCATGATCTCCAGCATCTGCGAGCAAGACTGGTAAAAGGTCTCCCCTTCCTGTGTCAGTACCAAACTGCGGGTCGAGCGCGTGATCAATCGCACACCAAGGTGCTGCTCCAACTCCGCCACTTTGCGGCTCACGGTAGATTTGGTGAGCTCTAAATTCTCCGCCGCTTGGGTAAAACTTCCTGAATCAACAACTTGTGAAAAAATGGCGATGGTATTTAAGTCCATGCAATGCCCTTTCTGGCTGTATTAGCGCAATTTCTGCAACAGTGTTTTCTGTTTTTCCTATCTTATCAACCAATGAGTTTCATTTACACTTTGAAACACTTTTAGCACCCCTGTCACCGACCACATAGAGATCCTTCATGGCCGAACACACAACGCCAGCCGCTGACACCGCTCAGCCATCAGCTCAACCTTCACATCCGTCCCACACCACACCGAAGCAAAAGAAAAAAGCGCCGCTCATCGCCACCTTGATCATGCTTTCGTTAGGCGCACTGGGTGGCGGCTATTGGTGGGGCTACGGCCAGTACTTTGAATCGACCGATAATGCCTACTTACACGGGGATATCACCAATATCAGCCCCAAAGTGGCCGGTTACATCACCCAAAGCTATGTCACTGATAACCAAGCGGTGAAAGCCGGGGATTTACTGGCACAAATTGATGATCGCGATTTCATTGCCGCGCTGGATCAGGCCAAAGCCAACCTGGCTGTCAATCAAGCCGCCATCGGCAATTTCATCGCCCAACAGCAGCTGCAACGTACCAAAATCAGCCAATCCAAAAGCCAGATTGCCTCCGCCCAAGCCGAATACGATCGCGCCAAACAACAAGTAGCCCGTACCCGTAGCCTGCTGACCCGCAACTACTCGTCACAAGATGAACTCGACAGCATGCTGGCCCATGAAAAAGTAACAGCAGCGCAACTGGCAGAGGCCCAAGCCAACTACCAAGGGCAAAAAGATCAACTGGCAGTATTGGCCAGCCAAATCAAGCAAGCTGAAGCGGCCGTGACAGAAGCCAAAGCGGAATGTGAAAAAGCCCAGCTGAATCTTGATTACACCCGCATTTATGCGCCAGTTGACGGCATTGTCGGCAAACGCAGCCTGCGTGTGGGCTTGTATGTGCAACCGGGCATGCCGCTGATGAGCTTGGTACCCACGGAAAATGTCTGGATTGAAGCCAACTTCAAAGAGACTCAACTGGCGGGGATCCACCAAGGCCAAAGCGTTAACGTCGAGATTGATGCCTACCCGGGCCAACCGCTTGAAGGCATTGTGCAGAGTTTCTCTCCGGCGACCGGGGCCAAATTTGCCTTGCTGCCACCGGAAAATGCAACCGGTAACTTCACCAAAATCGTTCAGCGCGTGCCGGTGAAAATCACCATTCCCGATCAAAAAGCGCTGAAAGGCCGTCTGATCCCGGGGCTGTCTGTGGTGGCCACGGTCGACACGCGAGGGTAACCCATGGCGAACACGCTCGCGCAACCCGCCACTGCCTCGGCAGGGCGACCGGCTGACGATTTTGCCGTGCCTCGCCGCCATTGGATCGCCCTGTTTGGCGGCCTGATCGGCGCGTTCATGGCCATTTTAGATATTCAGATCACCAACTCCTCCCTGAAAGACATTCAGGGCGCGTTATCGGCCACCCTAGACGAAAGCTCATGGATTTCCACCTCCTATCTGGTGGCAGAAATGATCGCCATTCCACTCAGTGGCTGGCTGTCCAAATCGCTGGGCAAACGCCGTTACCTGACGTGGACCACGCTGATCTTTACCTTGTCGTCCTTCCTGTGCTCTTTGTCGTGGAACATGACCTCCATGATTGTGTTTCGCGCCATGCAGGGCTTCAGCGGCGGGGCGTTAATTCCACTGGCGTTCTCGCTGGTGGTACAGTTGCTGCCGATCCAAAAACGCGCGGTCGGGATGGCGCTGTTCGGGATCACCGCCACCTTTGCCCCGTCCATCGGACCGACCTTTGGCGGCTGGCTGACGGAGAATCTGTCGTGGCATTACATCTTCTACATCAACATTCCGCCGGCCATACTGGTGATCACCATGATCCGCTACGGGCTGGAAGACGAACCGCTCAACTTGAGCCTGCTGCGCAAAGCGGACTGGTTTGGCATTGTCACCATGGCCATGGGCTTGGGGTGTCTGGAAGTGGTGTTGGAAGAAGGCAACCGCAAAGAATGGTTCAGTTCCAGTTTTATCATCTCGCTGGCCATTATCTCGGCAGTCAGTTTGGTCTATTTTGTGATCAACGAATGGCAGCACAAAAAACCACTGGTGAATCTGCGCCTGCTGCGTGACGGCCAGTTTGCCATGGCCTGTATCGCGTACCTGATCCTGGGGATGGCGCTGCTCGGCTCGATTTACGTGCTGCCGATGTACTTAACCCAAATTCAGCGCTACAACGCGATGGAAATCGGCGAAGTACTGATGTGGATGGGCTTTCCGCAACTGCTCCTGTTCCCGATTGTGCCCAAACTGGTGCAGTACATTAAACCCAAGTATCTGGTGACTTTTGGTTTTGTGATGTTTGGGCTGAGCTGTTACGTCAACACCCACATGACCGCTGACTTCGGAGGCCAGCAGATGATCCTGTCGATGATCCTGCGCGCCATTGGTAGTCCGTTCATCATGGTGCCGCTGTCACTGGTGGCGATGAAAAGCATTAAGCTGGAAGACACGCCGGATGCTTCCACCCTGACCAACGTCATGCGTAACCTGGGCGGGGCATTCAGTATCGCGTTTATTGCCACCTTGCTGGATAACAAAACCCGCGAGCACTTGGCGCACATCAAAACGTCTTTGCCGAGCGTGAGTGTGGATGGCTGGCAGCAGTTGCATCAGCAGCAAGCTTTTTTCATTCAGGCGGGCAGTGATGCCCATACTGCGCTGCAACAGGCGCAAGCCAGCTTACTGGCTACTATGCAGCGGGATGCGGCCATCATGGCCTACAACGATGTGTTCTTGATGATGACGGGCTTTCTGGCGATCGCCGCCGTGCTGATCATGAGCATGAAAGACTGAGCCTAGTTTCTAGTTTCTAGTTTCTAGTTTCTAGTTTCTAGTTTCTAGTATGCAGAAAAGCCAAAAGGCCATGGAGAGCGAACTGTCCATGGCCTTTTTTGTATCAGGTTCTCGATGGGTCGTCTGGCACCGTCGGTGTGTCGATGTACCACACTTTATGTTGTTTCCGACAGGCCTTTAAGGTTCCGGAGGTATCGTCGTTATCATTGCGTAACTGATAATCGAGATAACGACAGGTGAACACCCCATCCACATCCTTTTCCGGCAAGGTACTGGCAGCTTCAATCAGCGCTTTTGACGGTAACAGTGAGGACACCAGCGAGTTAGGCTGTGTCGAAAGAATATCCCGCGAGATCACGTTACTTTGCGCATAGTCACTGTGCACATAGCCTTTGATCATCCCTCTTTGCTCCACCAGCAACCAAGGGGTATCCGTCACACGCGCCATCGCATGGAACACTTCGCCTTTTTGCAGTACCCCCAGGATGTCCCCTTTCAGCCCCGGCTCACTGCGAATATTGAGGTTCGCATTGGAATGGTAAGGAATGTCAACAAACTGAAGATCATGCTGAATGTTCACCGCTTCGGCTGAAGGGTGTTTGACCTCAACGGTACGCCATTCTTGCGGCTGGACACGGATGATCCATTTCGCGTACGTGCGGGGATCGCGTCCCTGCCATTCACTGCCTTTTTCTGACTCCAAGGCATCGAGCATTTGCTCCAAAAACACATCACGGCTGCGTTGGCTCAAATAGAAATCCAACTGATCGCTCAATACGGTCACACTGTGTGCATGGGTCTCTTGCAGCGTTTCCGCTTCACGCTCCACTTGTGCTTGCGGCATGGTTTGACACCCGGACAGCACCAACCCACTCAGGACGACACCCATCAGCCCGATACGCTTTGTCGCCTTCTTCATCCCTTTTCCCTCCTATCAATGTCCTTCCGGCAGTCAGATCAGTTTTCGGTGCCTTCGCCCGCTACACCGCGATGTGTGGCCGTTATGCTCACATCCCCGAGCTCGGCGTGCTCCCTCTTCCTGAACCATCGGTGGTTGCATCTCACGATTTTCCGTTTTTGACCCCAAGACAAACATCACCGCAAAGATCGTTGGACGATCATCCTCAATCATGATGTCCTCCCCATACAGCGTATGCCCCATTGCAACATACACCTGTTGGCAAGCTTATTAACAGGCGCGATCACTCAAACTTCCAAGCGCCTCATTCAATTGATGTTGTTTGCAACGCGCATACAGTGCGGTGTGACACCTCAATCCCAAATTTACGCACTGTCCGTGTACAACACCGCCATAACGCGCCGGGAAATACCCAAAACCGATCACACGTTAGCGCCCACAGCCGGGCACTAAAGCATCAAGCCCATGAGCTGGCGACCTGTTTTCACGCCACGTGCCTGCACCCGAAATCTCGCTCAGGTTACGCAGACAAGCTGAAAAATCAAATGAAAATAATTGCATATATTCAAGAGCCTATCCCAAATAGACATAGCCTTTATCGGGTTTTATAACCCTCCGTTACACGGTGTGAATGCCCGTCTTCCCGTCTGCAACCCATTTGGTACGAAAGGCCTGTGAGTGACCACGATTTACACCCGCGTTTTCACCGAAAATGCGCACGATTCACACAAGCCAAACGTCCCCCCGAAAGCCATCCCGTGCCACACTGTTGATGCAAAAGGTATAACGGCACGGGTAGCCAGGCGGTATAAAAAATGTACTTTTCCGACGCACATCACACCCTGATTTTCACCCTGTGCAGGCCTCTCGGGGGTGTGCCGATAACTTGCCCGATGCACACACCGTGCTCTTCATGCGCCCAAACCTGGCGCACGGTGGGGCTCTCCCCCCTTTTTCGCCCGATGCCCTCTTTGTGTTGTCTCCTTCTTACCTTCCCCCCTCGTTCTTCTCGCAGATACGACCCGGCATTCATCGCCTTCACGACACAGCAATGTACTAACCTCATGATAATCAATGAGGTTTAGCGTATTCTAACGGGCCATTGCGAAACGGAAGGTCTCTGCCACCGCCGCCCTTACCTTTGACGGCGATACCGAGGATGCAGAGGGTTCAGGGAGGCTCCCTTGGCTGTGATGCCTCTCACGCTTTGGCCTGTGCTTTGCGACTTCAAGCACAATTTAACGATTGAATGAGCAAAAACTATTGAGCTTTTTACCCACAGGATTATCCTGCCACCAACAACTGGTTTAAACCAGATGGAGAAAACAGTGAAAACCATGAATTATGTCAGCCTTGTCCGCGAACGTTTTGAGCAGTGGTTAAGCGAGAGCAACCTGCCTGCGGGGGCGAAGCTGCCATCCGAACGCGAACTGTGTGAATTGCTGGACACCAAACGCATGACGTTGCGTCAGGTGTTGATCGAATTGGAAGTGGAATCGCGCATTTTCCGTAAGAACCGCAGTGGATGGTTTATCACACCCAGCAAGTTTATTTATAACCCGAAATGCCTCTCCAGTTTTAATGAAGAAGCACTCGCTCAAGGACGCAAACCGTTTTGGGATTATTTAGATAAAACACGCGTTGATAATGCCCCAACCGATGTTGCGGCGCTATTTTCTGCAGACTCACACCCGCCGATTCAAAAAATCACGGGGTGGTGTGGATTAGATGCCCACAAAGTGTTTTATCACGAGTCGTATATTAATACGCACGTCGCCCCCGACTATATTGAACAATTGAGCGATCAATCGTTTGCCGCATTATGGCAAGCTTATTATGGCCAACAGTTAACGATCCAAAAACTGGCCTTTAAACCGGTCAATATGCCACCGGAAGCGTGTAAAGAATTAGGCGTTGCACCGAATTCCTTCGGTATTTTAATTGAAAAGCACCGCGCCAATGAACAGAAACAAGTGGTTCACATCGACTTTGAATATTGGCGATTTGAATCCGTCGAATTAGTGATTAACGATTTATAAGGAAAGCTATGTTAACCCACACACCTCACGTCTTGGCAGAGCGTGCCGCGCAGATCCCCCTTTACCTGCACGCCTATGCGTTTCATTTAAATATGCGTTATGAACGTCTGTTACCCAACGATCTGCTCGATATTGCCCACCAGCAAGATCTGCGTGGGGTGAAAATTCACGTCGAAGATGGCGAATCCCAATCACTGCGTACCTTTAGCGACGATGCTTTTGCCCAATTCAAAGCGAAAGCGGCCGCGTACCAGCTGGATATTCACATCGAAACCAGCGCCTCCGATCCGGCAACGCTGGATGAAGCGATGCGTATCGCCCATGCCACGGGAGCAACATCGGTGCGTTTTTACCCGCGCTATGAAGGCCATCTCTCTACGGTGTTAGCGAAAATCCAACAGGACTTGGCCTATTTACGCCAGTTTGATGATTGCGGCCTGACGTTCACCATTGAGCAGCATGAAGATCTCAAAGGCCATGAACTGGTCACGCTGGTAGAAAACAGCGGCATGAAAAATCTCTCTATCCTGTTTGATTTTGGCAACATGATCAACGCCAACGAACAGCCGCTAGACGCACTGGCCGTCATGGCACCACACATTACGCAGGTTCACATTAAAGATGCGAAATGCCTGAAAGAAGGCAAAGGCTGGGGCCATGAAGCCTGCCGTACCGGCCATGGCGATCTCCCTCTGAAGGCCATGCTGACAGAATTGCTACAACTGGGTGATACGCACCCACAAGTCATGGCCTTTGGTCTGGAAGAAGAAGTGGATTACTACGCGCCGGCGTTCCGTTTTGATGATGAAGGGGACGACCCATGGATCCCTTGGCGTGATGCCAGCTTCACGCCACTGCCAAGCGATGAGGCCCGAGATGCCCGCCTGGCCTTAGAACAACAGCATGCGCTGGAACAGATCGCCTTTATTCGTCGCCTTTGCCAAGAGATCCACGATGAACACATCGCGTTGGCACAGCAGACCACACACACAGAACAGGCAATGACAACCGCCTAACGTCTCATTCCGCCTTTGTCATTCACAACCTGACACCTCGTAGGAGGCGGGACGCGTATTGCCTGAAATCAAGACAGGGTGTGCCTGTGATACCTCACGTATCAACGCACCCTGCCTGTCCCATATTGTTATTTTTATTATTGCGTTACAGTACGTAGGAATATGACTATGCTCATGAATAAATGGATCCGGCTTTGCTTTTTAATTCTTGGCGGCGGCACCATCTTTAAATTATCCAGTATGAAAGATGTCTTTTATGTCCCGATGCAAGAAGACTGGGGATTAACCAATACACAAATTGGCCTCAGTTTTACGGTATATACCATTGTACAAACCACCGGTTTATTTCTTTCCCTGTATATTGCCGATCGCTTTTCGAAAAAACTGTTATTACCGGCCGGATTAATTGGCGTGGGATTATGTGGCTTATATTTAAGTACCCTTCCACCTTTTACCGGTTATTTGATCGCATTTGCCGCCATGGCCTTTTTTGCTGATGTTTTATATTGGCCGGTATTATTAAAAGCGGTCCGCTTATTAGGGACAAAGGAAGAACAAGGCCGTTTATTTGGCTTTCTGGAAGCCGGCCGTGGCGTTATCGATGTGATCATCGCCTCCGGTGCGCTGTTTGTCTTTGTTCAGTTCGGCGAAGGCAAAGCGGGCATGCAGGCCGGTTTGATGTACTACACCTTAGTGACATTGGCTGTCGGTATTATCACTTACTTCATTGTCGACAACGATGACGCGGTGCCTGCCACAAAGGGCAAAGACACCAACCTGGAAGTACTCAAAGGGATCAAACATGTCTTAACCAGCACGAACGTCTGGCTGGCAGCTCTGGGGATCTTCTTTGTTTATTCCGCCTACTGTGGCCTGACTTACTTCATCCCGTTCCTGAAAGAAATCTATGCCCTGCCTGTGGCGCTGGTCGGTGCCTACGGTATCATCAACCAGTATGCGCTGAAAATGGTCGGTGGCCCGGTCGGTGGCTTTCTGGCTGACAAAGTGGCCAAATCCCCAACGGTTTACCTGAAGTGGACTTTCTTACTGTCTGCGATAGCGATGTGCCTGTTTGTGCAGCTGCCCCACGCTTCCATGAACGTGTATCTCGGCATGGCGGCAACCTTGGGCTTTGGTGCCATTATCTTCTCCCAACGTGCGATCTTCTTTGCGCCAATGGATGAAATCGGGACGCCACGTCAATACGCGGGCTCCGCCATGGCTTTTGGTTGTATTATTGGTTACATGCCGGCCATGTTCGGTTACACCATTTACGGCTGGTTATTGGATAACTTTGAGGGGATCACCGGGTATAACTACGTGTTCTATACCATGATGGCCTTCAGCCTGTGTGGCTTCGTGTGCTCGTCATTGCTGGCCAAACGCTTGAAACAACCGGTACCAGAGGCTCTGCAAACAGCGTAATACCGCTTACTTATCCCTCTATACCTTGAAAAGCGCATGACCCGAAAGTCATGCGCTTTTATTATACGTTGATAACATTTTGTCTGTTTATCGACGAGACGGACGCTCCGGTCGGGTCGGGCGCTCAGGACTTGAGAAATGGATCGGCTCTGACTTCACCTCTCCGCCATGTTGCATGCGGCTCTCTTTAAAGGGCTGCAAACGGTATGGCTGTGGTGCTTGCACCGTACTCTCATCACTGAGGGTTTTCAGGTACGCCACCACGTCCGCTTCATCTTGTGCCGTTAGACGCAGATCCCCCACCCCAAAACGGGCCACGTTCTGATCCACTTCCGGTACCGGCCAGCAGTTAGCCGCCATCGCTTCAGAAGAAGTCAGGGTTTCATCCGCACACTGTGTTTTGCCAAAGAAACAGGCCGTAGACACCGCCATGCGTTCTTCATCGCTGGTGGCTGCCGCACAGGCGGTTTCTTGTGCTGGCGTCATTGGCGTCGAGCTATTGTAGAAGTGGATCAACTCTTCCAGACTCTTGAACCACCCATTGTGGGTATAGGCCTTCACAAAACTTGGATGAGGACGCTTATCGACATTACGCAGCGTCGGCACTTTGTGCTCCCCTCGGTGAGCTTCTTGCGAGGTGGTCGCAAACAAACCGACATCGGCTTCCGGCGAATTGGGGATTTCGAAATTACGCGGTACCCCAATGTTGAAGTAACGGTCATTGGTATAACGCTCAAACGCCCCCACCCCTTGGTCGTTACCACTCTGGTGACAGAAGAAACAACGGGCACCCGGTGGACGAGTCGTGGCACTGAACACGCCATAGAACAAGTCATGACCTCGGTTTTCTTCTGCTGTGAAATCATCCAACGGGAAGAGGCCATCCGCATCGTTTTTCAATGCCACATCGCGCTTGGAATCAAAGCGGTTGTTATCGGCCGACATTTGCCAGGCCGCAATAGCCAACGCAAAACGGGCAAACACTTTATCAACATGGACATCCCCACAGCGCAAGGCCGTTCCGAAGGCGTAGTTATACAACTGTGGCCCCCACTGGGTTTTACTGACTTGCTCACAGACGGATTTCTTGGTCGGCTTGGCCTGCTCCACCGGATTAGTGAACGGACTGGCATGGGCCTGATCGGCCAGTGGGCCTAAGTATTTCCGGTACATATCATCGTATTTCCCCCGCAGCTGAGCGAAGATCTCAATCTTATGGTACCCCTCAATCATGTCCCCTTCTGCCCGCCCATTCCAAAAGGCGCCGCCACACGGTGCTGGCCCGCCAAAAGCCGGACAGTTGGGATCAAAATTACTTAACCCTTCAATCTTGCCCTCATCATTATGGAACTGGGCATACTGGTTTGTCGGCGGCTTCAGGGTGCCGACTAAAATGCCGTCTGAACCCGTGACCGCCACATCGGTCAGGTTGGTCTGGGAGTCATTATTGGTCCCGCCGGTTGAGCCGGTGTGGCAGGTCGAACAGGACATATTGTTGTTCACGGAGATATCTTCAAAAAACAGACGTTTGCCCATCTCCTCGATATATGTCATCTCGTCCTCGTTCGCCTGTGCACCGAACGTGCTCAGGGCTAACAAAGTGGCCATGCCAATCTGATAACCCAGCGTCCGCCGCCGCAGGTCGGTGATCGGGGAAATGGCCTGTGTGATGTAAGGTTGGTGATCGTGATTCATTGCTCGCCCTCTTCTCATTGCAGCCTCCATTACGCGTTTGTCCGTAACCGGATGGGGTCATTTTAGTGATGCAGTGACGGCGTATGCCTAAATATCCTGCCTATCCCGGCAACACGCTCCCTCCCACGTTTGTCGCAGGAAAAAAAAGCGAGAGGCCGTGATCGAAAAGACATTGGCACACGTAGTCATTCACAATCACAGTATTAACCACAATGTTTGTGCGAGATGCGCAACCCTCCCCGAGTATTAGCAATAAAATACACGTACATTCCCTAATACAAATTGTTCCGTTTGGTGCAAGGGTATTACGGCAAAGACAGTGCAATGAGACGGTCTTATTCTCACACTGTTTGCCTGTTTTATTAGACAGATTGAGAAAAAGAGGAAAAGCCCGCCTTGATTGCAGCAAGGGCGGCTTACATGAGATCGCGATCCGGTTTATACGAAACAGACCTAAAGGAGAAAAGCGAGCGTGCGGCCATCATCACACCCTCAGGGCGCACCGGTTGTGTGGTGTCATCATGCCCGCTAATAACAAGCCACACTCACCAGCTAGGGACAACGCATGAACAACTTACACCGTGTCGGGATCCTCGCTCTGGCCACCTTCGCCACAGCCTGTACCACGACCGAACAGACAGCGGTCAATACACAACAGATAGGTTGGCTGCACGGCAATTGCTTGGCCATTAAACAGGCGGATATCCCTGCCGCTTCACGCTTTACCGTCGTACACCTGGACAATAAGCAGCATGAAGAACAAGCGGTGATCACCCGCCCCAGTTATACCACAGACACCTGCTATGCCCAATTTGCCAATCGTGCTGAAGTGAACAAAGCAGCGGGCTACCATTTTTATCAGGTTCGCACCCAGCAGCCAGTCAATTTTGCCATTGGTGTATTGGGTAAAACCGCCCAGCGCGATAAGGTGGCCTACACGTACTGCCATACCCGTGACGGCATCCAATTTTCTGCCGCCCAAGACGGTAAAACACTCTGGCAGGGGGATTACTACTTAGGCTACGACGCGCTGCCGACCTGTAAACCCGCGCCGTAATCGCTCTCTCAATCACCGCAACACATAAACGCCATAAGCCACACGCCACTCACGCGGTTTTCTGCGCTTGTGGCGCTTATCCCTTTTGTCATTTTGCGGCAGATTGCCGATCGCCCCACTGGGTGATCTGCCGATTTACCGCATGAAAACGTTCGATGTAGGCGAGGTAATCCGGCATGGCGATATCCGCCAATACTGCGCCTGCGACATTGCGGAGTTCCTGCACGGAGGTCATCGCCAAATCCGGCCAATGTTGATGCTGCGCAATATAATCGGCTTCGGGTAACTCAGAGAGCATGGCCGTGTGCGCATAATAGTGATAAACCGTATTGGTGGTTAGATGTGGCTTGTACACGAGACGCGCCATCCACAAAGGAATCGGTTGCTCGGCCGAAAACAGATCTCCCCGAGCAACCATCGACAAATGATAGCCATGCGGTAACAGAAATTCATAAGCGAGCGGCACACGCAGACTGCGTTCTTGTGGGGTCAGTTGGGTGATCCACACGGCAGGAAAATCAACCCGCAGTGCCGCTACACGGTGCAACCACACCAGATGTTCTTCAAACATCTGCAAATAAACTAATTTGCCGATCACCGTCATCTCGGCGGCCAGATGACGGCGCAGGTGCTGCATCTGAGTCGTGACGTTATCCACTAACGCCGCCAGTGCAGCGCTGGATTGCCGTGCCGCATCAGGCTTGTGGGATGCAGCGATGCGATGGGCGTCATACCACCATTGCGTCAGTTGTAAGCGGTTGGCCTGGATCAGGTATTGATAAAAAGGTATCGGCGTATCATCGGCCACCGGCAGCAACGGATTGGCCGGTGCCGACTGAAGGACGAGCTGAAAACGGGCGATCAAAGTTGTATATTGCGCCAGCACCGGGGCAATCTTGTTTTTTGCCGCTAACAGTTGATCTGGACACCTGTCTTGGGTGAAATCACACAATGCCACCTCATCTTCGACCGGCAAAGGCAGGGTGTGAGGAAGACTCAGCGCGGAGCGATCCTGACTGGCTTGGTAGGCGTGCAGATAGGCCTGCCCGACCGTCACTGGCGTGTTCTCTGCCGCCGTGCCGATACCGAGTAAATACGCGTAACTCTGTCCGCCTTCGCTGGCCATCGCCGCCGAAGAAACGGGCACTTCACGCACAACAGGGGCAATGAAGGGGGCAATGGCGGGATCTAACGGATCATCCCATTGCCATACACTGCCTAACACACTGATCACACTGACGATAACACCTAACATACCTCTCCCCTACTGCGACGCTACGGCCTATCCATTTGCCCGGACATAGGGTATCGCCGCCGCCGGTAAAAAGAGAGTGTGCTTTTCTCTTTATCACAAAAAACGGAAGCGACCCCGCACTCTGCACGTTACCATGACAGGTACATACATGGCTTGATCATGCTTCCGTATTGCGCTTACCGTTACCGGCCGCTTAAACGGCAGGGGTTAATGTAAGAAGGTCTGCTTTTCGTGCGCGCTGGTGGCCGTCAGATCGCCTGCCGGATTCACCAGGTGCGGCAAAATCTTTGCAAGATTCAGGGTCATATCCTGATCCACAACCGGTTGGATCATCGTGTGGTACCAGCCCAACACGCCCATCACGGCATAACCAATGGCGTCATCGCTGTCACGGTGCTCCAGCACAATCTGCATAAAGCGCAGGATCGCTTTATCATTGCTGCCCGCCTGGGTCAGGGTTTGTTGGTAAATCGCACACGCTTCATCCACCAAACCGTCAAATTCTGTCTCAATCGCGACCTGAAAGGAGCCGCCATCTAGGGAGATTTTCATCGTTATCTTTCCGTTTACATCCGAAGCCGCCATCGTACCGGAACCGGCCCGAGGTTTTGTGATCTCACCCCGCAAACCGGGCGCTCTGGACAATCTGCCACCACTTTCAGACAAAAAAAGCGAGTCCCGAGGACTCGCTTTGTGGTTTATGCTCAGGCAAAGGCTCAGCCAGCCCCAGCCAAAGGGATATAGGTTACTTGAAAGAGCTGCCGACCGAGAAATAGAACGAACTCTGACTGCTCTCAGCATGGCCATAGGCCAGATACACCGGACCAATCGGCGTGTCTAACCCGACAAACAGGCTGCCCGCCGTCAGGCTGGTGCTCAGGCTGATATCGCGTTCATCATCCCAGACCCCGCCCTGCTCCAGTGAACCACCGATATACACGGGGACGGACAAGGCGCCAAAATCGTTATCCAGCAAGCGATAACTGTACACCAAGGCCCCAAAGGCGCGGTAACGACCATTGAGTTCATAACGGTGGTAACCGGACATATTGAACAAGCCCCCCAGATCCTGCACGTACAAGGGCAGCACATCCTCAGAGTCGTACCCGCCCAATTTAGCTTTCAGTGTCAGGCTGTGACGTGCATAACTGAACGGTTTCGACAGATTCACGTCATAAAACAGGTTATCGCCGGTCACGGTATCGCTCCCATTGACGGCGCTGCGTCCTCGTCCGATACCAATTTCCGCCTCAAACAAAGTACCGTGGCGTGGGAAGTAGAAACTGTCCAAATCATCATACACAAATGACACGTAAGGCCCATGTACCGTGTAATCCTGTTTATTCTGGAAACCTTGCTCATTCACCTCACCACTGGCGCCCCGGTAACCCAGCGCCAGGGCACTCCACGGCTGCAGGTTCCAGCCCACTTCCGCAAACGCGGTGTACGTGGCGTATTCCGTTTCCACCGTGCTGCCGACCGGACGGCCGATCAAATCGCCCTGCTCTTGCGACAACACAAACTCACGGATCTCTCGGTTCCACCCGACACCCGCCGCCGTAAACATGGATTTTTGGTAATCCAACGGGAAATAGACACTGGTATTGATCGCTTTCCAGCTGCCCAATAGCCACTCAAACTGCCATTCACCGCCTTTGTCGGTTAAATCGGTATAGATATACTGGCTGCCAAAGGCAAAATCCGACCGGTTGACCAGATCATCTTCAAAACTGAATTTGAAGTTAAGGTAACCCGGGCCCCAGGACTTTTCCCGTACATCCATCACCAGGACATTTTCCTCGCCCTGACGCTGGATCTGATAGGTGATGCGCTCGTAAATATCCTGACTGTTGAGACGCTTCACCGCCTCATCCAATTCATGGTTCGCTACGACCCGGCCCACCTCCAGATTGAGCGCCGCCAACAGCGCAGTATCGGAACGACGGGTGTGATTTTCTAACGCAATACGGTCGATGTAATACGCCGAACTGGCCAATAGCTGGCTGCGACGATCGAGTTTCTTACGCTGATAATCTGCATAATCATCTTGTGACAACTGGTAACGCAACAGCGACGGCAGCGCGGCAATCGCCACCTGGCGGCCGGCTAAATAGGCCTGCTCCATCTTGTCAAAATCCGGCGCCAGCATGAACGACACATCCGGTTGCAGGTAAATATCCTGCTTCCCCATCAGGGCCTTTTGCTGATCCGCACTGCTGTTGGTCATGAAGGTCGTCAACTGGCCGACAATGTTTAAGGCACTATTGAGATCGCGCTCACCGTACAAGGCATCACGCAGATCCACCGCGATGATCACCTCGGCCCCCAAGGCCTTCGCGGCGTCCACCGGCATGTTATTGACCACGCCGCCATCGACCAAGATCTTGTCGTCGATCCTGACCGGCAGCAACGCCCCCGGCACCGTCATGGACGCCTGCATAGCAGTCGCCAGATGGCCTTTGTCTAACCACACCGGTTTCACATGAACGATATCCGTCGCCACCGCGCGATACGGGATCGCGAGGCGATCAAAACTGGCCAGATCCGGCAGGTTTTCGGTCAGTTGCCCCAACAGGGTCGCCATGCCCTGCCCCTGAAACGCACCGGGCTTAGATCGGTAGTTACCGTCAAGATCGATGCCGATGTCCGCATAAATCTGATAATTGTCGTTTTGTTTCTTACGACGCAATTCCAGATCATTACGGCCCACCCGATCGGTATAACCCTGTTGCCAGTCGGCAGCCAACGTGCGCTGTTTAACCTCTTCGGCCGACAAGCCCATGGCATACATGCCACCGACATAGGCGCCCATACTGGTGCCGGTGATCACATCCACCGGAATACGGTTCGCTTCCAGTACCGATAAGACCCCGATATGGGCAGCCCCTTTGGCGCCGCCGCCACTGAGCACGACCCCAATGGTGGGGCGTCCGGTCTCAGTGGCCGCCTCGTTTTCTGCGGCATCGGCCGGCCACACCATTACCATTGACAACAACACGGTCACGCCACACCGGCGCCATGGCTCCAGCCACTTCATGCCATCATATCCTTGCTCTAACATATTGATGAAACAAACGGTCTGTCTGTTCTTTGATGCCAACTAGGATACGGGATAGTACGGGGTTTGTGTGAGTAAAATGCAAAAAAATCCGGTGCCGACTGACGTGGGCACCGGATTGGAGAGACTTTGTTCAACGCGGGTTAGCGGCCGCTGGCGATATCTTCTAACGCCGTGATCACCGATTCATTCATGTGACCTTCAAACACCAGTTTGCAGACCTTACGACGAACCGCGAGGCCCGAAATCAGCTTTTCAATCGACAGGTGGCGTTCATCCTGCTGGCCATTATACAACTCAATGGTTTTGCTCAACGTTTCGTACGGCACGATGTCCCCAGCCACACGTAGCCAATCGAGCTTCTCTAACAGCCCCTGACACTCTTCACTGATAGAGGCAGCAGAATGCCCTGTCATGGCCGATAATGCCGTGATACTGCGTTGTAGCGCCTCTGGAGAGGTATATTTCGATAACGTGATGGTCAGTTCGTCTGCATTGATCTCCACCAAATGCTTACGCAACTTCACGCGGCGGCCCAGTCGGCCTTTGCTGCGTCCCTCTTTGCGCTGGATCGGTTCAAACTCACCGTCAATGATCTCGGAAAGTTGATCAAGCTCCTGACGCGGCAGGATCTCATTACGCAACGGGTTCGGCATGGTCGGCGCCATGGATCGTTTGCCTTCGTTGGTGGTTTTCGCGCGCGAGAAACGGATCACTTCATCGGCATCACAGCGAATATCGATCTGGTAATCGCAATAACGTTTGTCCTGCTCGTGCGGATAAATCGTTAAATGATAGCCCCACAAATTCACCGCAAACATGTTGTCAGTGATCTTGCCTTCCGCCAGTTTACGCAGCTCGCGGATCAGATCCGATGAAAAACGACGCCATTCTATATTACGTGCAAGCTTTTGATTTAGCTCGCTTAATAACATGGAGTCATTGACACGGCGAGACATGCGACTACGAAAAAATGTGTATAACTGGAACACCAAGGTGTGTTGTCGCAAGATTTCCGGCGGAAACAGGAAGAAGTAGTCACGGGTCAGCAATTCAT
Organism: Photobacterium aphoticum; assembly: GCF_001029435.1. Classification (GTDB taxonomy): domain Bacteria; phylum Pseudomonadota; class Gammaproteobacteria; order Enterobacterales; family Vibrionaceae; genus Photobacterium; species Photobacterium aphoticum. Next base: position 32,641 of record NZ_LDOV01000037.1, read on the forward strand.
CGAAAAATGACGGCTCCCACACCAGGATATATAAATTCGGCTTGATACGGATCTCGCCATCTTCGCGCTCCTGTGGCGCTTCTTCGGAGGCCGTAATGGTGCGCGCCAGAAAACGGAAGCGATCACTTTTGAAGCCTTCCGGCATGTTTTCACTCATCCAGCGACCGGTTAATTCATGCAGCTGAAAATCGGTAAATTCAATGCGATCAATACTTTCCCGGATCGAATCACGGGCAGGTCCACTGTCTTTTTTGCCGCGCAAGGCCAAGATATCCGTGATGTACACCGGCGTTTTGTTGGTCATACTGCGGGTTTGAATTTCGTAATCCGCAATGTGGTGATCGTGGTATTGCACCGTTAAGGTGAATAACGCAAACAGGGTCATGAGATCATCCACTGTCATGATCGACTTGGATGATCGTGTTTCGATGATCGCTTTGGTGCCGCTGATCGCCACCATGGATTTCTGGTAACTTTTCTTGGTGCGGGGTGGTGCTAACGCCTGATCAATGATCCCGGCCCAACTGGTCGGTGACACCACAATTTGATCCGCTTCATCCGGCATGGTTGGCGGCGTGCCGAGGCCATGTTCGCTCAGTAACTGGCGATTGACATGGTTTTGCGCCAAGGCCTTTGAGCGTTTCTGTTTTTGCTGTGCCCGGCTCTGTTCAGAATTGAGGCTGCCTGTGCCCAGTTGCGAGATCAACAACGCCGGGTTGATGAAGTGGTGTAACATGGTTTTACCCGCTAACCCTTCTTCAAACCGAACCGGTTGTTGCTTGAACAAGCCCACATTGACGGCAGCGCGCAAACGTTGCTGGATAGCGGCACGGGTTAATTGCCCTTCTGTCGCTTCAACCAACTCCGTGGTCGATACCATCCCATCCTGGCAAGTGAGGCCACGTAATGAAATGAGATTCAGCAATTCGATGATGCTTTTTGTGACCCCTTTGAAATGTTGATATTGGGGTAACCAATCAATCAGGTTCGTTGGGATAGCAAATAAGTGCCCATCTTTGTGGGATCGTGGCGCCGAGATCAATATTTTTTCTTGGTGCTTATTGTCCGGTGAGGAAGCTGAATTCATTTGTCATTAGCCGTATATGCATCATTTTTCCGAGAAAGATTAATAGAAAAAGATCAAGAAAGAAAGATCTTTTATTGGCTTTTTTTAATCTGATCTTTTTTGATTATTTTGATCTTATTGTTTAACTGATCTTATGATCTGATGGATTTTACCCGCCTAACATACTGTTTTTAATTGCATTATTATTTTGCGCTATAGGAACGATGATCAACAAGCAGACGGAAACGTGATCAAATACATCATGAAACGATGATCATCAGTCACAGGGAAGTATGATCATCATTATCCTGTAAACATGATCATCAGTGACCGGCAAGCATGATCATGACTCACGCAAGGCTTTTGCACATAGTTATCCACAGATGTTGTCTTTATCCCCTTTCATGGTGCCATTTTTCCTCGCTGTTTGTTGTGCTCTCCGGCGTTTTTGGTGTGATTAGCTCGGTTTTCCCCTTGGAAGCATGATCATGTTCGTGTGTTTTGACCGTATTTGGCCGTTGCTTTGCCATGCGTAAGCGGTTGAATGCGTTCAACAGACCAAGATTGTGGTTTTTTCCATCAATATTGAATCGACAATTTCCGTAGTTCCGTCGCTGAATCTCATGTGTCCGGTACGGAGCGATGATCAAGTCATTGAATGTGTATTTGAATTTGACGCTTAAGGCGAGAATAGACCCACAATATCTCCTTCATGGCGCCTTTATATGGCGGATAAAGCCTTATCCGTCCTGCATTCACCGTAATTTGACGGACTTTTCTCATGCTTCCGGTGGTTGGGAAAAATGATCCGAGATCACTTGATCATCGATCCGTTGAGGTGAAGTTGATCTGACGCTGCTTTAGGTGAGGATTTACAGTCAAAATTACCTTGATCATCGTTGCCGATCTTACGGTATCAGCTCGGAGGCATGATCAAGGTGATGGGGAATGTACATACCCTATCGTGCGCGATCATTGTCGATTTCAGCCTGATCGTCAAAGGGCTATCGCCTGTACAGCGGGCGATCATGATGAAATCCCTCTATTTCATGCTGTTTTTCCTCTCTTTCTCTCCCCTCGCCGCTTGCTCGCTCATTTCATAAACAATCTCAGATACGCAGAGTCTGGCCCGCGCCTGTTTCAGTCTGTCTGACAGAACCCGTAATTTAGCCAAAAAACTCACGCTTCCGGTAAAGTCAGTGATTTACATTGTAAAATAGTGACGCTGTAACATTTGAAATAATGAGATTGTTGTGAGTGATTATAAGTAGAATGCGCGTAAATTAACGCATCAAATTGGCTGTTTTTTGCCTCATGTTTCGCTTTCCGCTGAGATAAATATCACACAAGTTTGTTCAGCACTTTGTTGTTTTGGTTGTATTTTGCTGTACAATTGAGCGCAAACCCTCAATGGCGAATACAAAGAATGAACAGGGAACAGACCATCGAAAATTTGCTCAACATTGCTGAGCAGACGAAACAGGTACAGGCAGACCGAATTGAGATCGTATTGGAGGAGCGCCGCGAAGAGCTGTTCCCTCCGATGTCGAAAGCGTTAATGGAAACCCGTTCTGGGTTAACGCGCCGTAAATTGGATGACGCGATTTCACGTATGGAAGCGGCGGGCCATCAATTTACGAAAAATAATGCCAACCACTACTCCATTACCTTGGAAGAAGCCCACAAGTTAATGGCCGCTGCGAAAAAGCCGGCGTTTCATGAACGTGAAGGTGCAGGGCGCAAACCGTGGATTGTTAACGTGCAAAACCAAAAAGGGGGCACGGGTAAATCCATGACAGCGGTCCATTTGGCCGCATGTTTGGCGTTAGATTTGGACAAACGTTACCGTATCTGTCTGATTGACCTCGATCCACAGGGCTCATTGCGTCTGTTTTTGAACCCGCAGATCAGTGTGGGCGATCAGGAAACCATTTACTCGGCGGTCGATGTGATGCTGGGTAACGTGCCGGAAGGCCAGGTGATGGACAAGGATTTCTTGATGGGGAATGTGGTGATGCCGACCCAATACCCGAACTTGAAGACCATTGCTGCGTTCCCGGAAGATGCGATGTTTAACGCCGATGCGTGGCAAGATCTTGCTGAAAATCAAGACCTTAACATCGTCCGTTTGCTGAAAGAGCGCGTGATCGACACCATTGCGGATGAGTTTGACATCATCATGATTGACACCGGCCCGCACATCGATCCACTGGTTTGGAATGCCATGTATGCGTCCAATGCGCTGATCATTCCGTGTGCGGCGAAGCGTCTGGACTGGGCTTCCACCGTTAACTTCTTTCAGCACCTGCCGACGGTGTATGAAATGTTCCCAGAAGAATGGCACGGTTTGGAGTTTATCCGTCTGATGCCAACCATGTTTGAGGACGATAATAAGAAGCAGGTTTCGGTATTGACCGAGATGAATTACCTGCTGCGTGATCAGGTGATGATGGCTACCGTACCACGTAGCCGTGCCTTTGAAACCTGTGCCGATACCTACAGCACGGTGTTTGATCTCACTGCAGCAGAATTTGAAGGGGGTAAAAAGACCCTATCCACCGCCCAGGAAGCAATTCAACGTGTCGGCCTTGAGCTGGAACGTGTGATGCACAGTCACTGGGCAAATCTAAACCGGGAGTAAACTGACAGATGGCAATCAAAACCAAAGATCTTAATGCGCGTCTGTTTGGCAAGGCGGATAAACGCCGCGCTACAACACCGATGGAAGCGCAAACTGCCGCCAAGGATAAGGCTGCTGTGATTGAACTGGCGGTCGCCGGTGAGGAAACGGTCGCGTTTGAACTGGTGAAAATTGCGGCCTCGCAAGTAGCGGATAAAACCCGTGTTTTTGCAGAAAATGCCCGTGAACAGGCCTTTTTAAACGAACATGCACTGGCGGATATTCTCAATACGCTTAAAGATCGTGGTCAGCAGTACCCTGCGGTTGGCCGCTGGTTAGACGATGGCTGCATTGAAGTCCTCGACGGTAGTCGTCGTCGCATGTCCTGTATCTTGGCGGAGAAAGATTTCCTTATCTATGTCGGTAAGGGGATCAACAGTGAACATGCGAAATTCTTGTCGGATGTGGCCAATGCCCACAAACCGTTATCCTTGTTTGAGCGCGGTAAAGAGATGCAGTCGCTGCTTGATTCCGGCAAAGTCGCGGATCAAAAAGAGCTAGCGAAGTACTGTCAGTGCAGTGAAGCACTGGTCAGCGGTGCCTTGAAAGCAGCGGCGCTGCCGATGGAATTGCTGATGGCGTACCCAAGCGTTGGGGAATTAGGCCGTCCGACCATTGTGAAGTTGCACCGTTTGTTTTTTGCCCTGAACAATGAGCAGCAACAGCAGTTTGTTGCCAAGCTGGGTAACGGCGATCAGGCGATGTGGAAAACCATCAATGCCAGTGGGATCACCCGCATTACCCGTGAAGTGACAAACCAACTTGAGCATTTGGGCGAAACCTTTGTACCGAAAAAAGTGGAGGCAGAAAAGCCGAAACCGCAAGAATTGGTGAAAGGGAAAATCAGCTATTTGCGTGATGGTGATAAGCTGCAACTTAAACTCAAAAAGCTGACTGAGCGTCAAACCGAAGAGATCCTGGCCTATCTGGCGGATTATCTGAAGTAACGCGAACGCGATCGGTTATCGCTTCGGCTATCCTGCGATACACCCTGTTGAAAACCACGTCGTTGTGACGTGGTTTTTTTTCGTCTATTGTCCGGGCATTGGTATGATGGGGCGATTTCGATGTAATGAGCGTGGCTATGAAGGCAGTAAACGAATTTTTAGGGGCGTTGAGTCAAACCGCCAAGCAAGCACACTGCCGGTTCTTGGTGGTGGTGAGGGGCAGTGAAACCTGGGCCAAGACGGTCAATGAGGCGTTGATCCCCCATTATGTCTCGCCACTCTATTGCGGGCCGAGTCTGGCATGGGGGACTGATGCGCAATGGGTTCCGTTTAAGCTGGCTAAAAAGTGGCTCGGACGGGAGTCTGATCTGCTGATGATGAATGGCTATGATGGCGTTGATGCGGAGGCTGTAGGGGCATTATCCGGTACGGTGGTCGGCGGTGGCTTGATGGTGTTGATGGTGTCGTCCGATTTTGGTGGTATGACGGACAGCCGTTTTCATCAACGGTTAGCGCGCCATTTTTCGGCGCTTGGCGTGGTGGTGTTGAACGAAGATCAGGCTTTACCTTTACTGCCTGGTGTGCCAGCTGACGTATCTGTTGAAGAGGAGGTGGAAGCGCAGCCACAGGTATCTGCCCCTTTGCCGTTTGGCGCGCTGACGCCCTGCCAAGCTGATGCCATTATGGCGATCCGTCGTGTGGTGACCGGCCACCGTAAGCGCCCAGTGGTGCTGACAGCGGATCGTGGTCGCGGAAAATCTTCAGCATTGGGACTCGCGGCGGCCAGTTTGTTGGCTGAGCGAGGCGGCCATATCGCTATTACGGCGCCCTCTTATGCGGCGGCAGAAACGGTGTTTCGCCATGTTGCTTTGCAAGCCGGTGTTACCTTCACCCAGCAAAGAGCGCTGGAGTGGGGAGAGGGGCGTATGACATTTGTCGCGCCCGATGCTTTACTGGTTGAGTCGAATGAGTATGACAGTGTCTTTGTGGATGAGGCAGCGGCGATCCCGGCCCCGTTATTGGCCGGGTTGTTAGCACGGTTTAGCCGTTTAGTCTTTGCCAGTACCGTACACGGTTATGAAGGCACGGGACGGGGATTCGCGGTCAAGTTTCGCCAGATGCTCGATGCCGCCATGCCACAATGGCGCAGCGTAACATTATCCACCCCAATACGCTGGGCGATGGATGATCCGTTGGAGCTGTGGGTTTTTGAAGCGTTGTTGTTAAATGCAGAGTTGCCGGTGAGTGTGTATTCGGCGTCTGCGCATGTTACTCACCAGCGCATTTCATCCCAGCATTTACTGGATAACGAAGTCTTGTTGGCAGGGGTTTTTGGGTTGCTGGTTAATGCCCATTATCAGACATCGCCGGCTGATTTGGTTAATCTACTCGACGATCCGGCTTTGCAGTTATTTGTCTCGACGGTGAATGAGCAAGTGATCGCATGCGCTTTAGTCATGGAGGAAGGCGGCTTTTCTGATGAATTGATCGGTGCCATTCAACGCGGGGAACGCCGTCCGAAGGGGCATTTATTGGCGCAATCTCTGGCCGCACATGTCGGTATTGGTGAAGCGGCGGCACAACGAGCGGGACGCGTTCTGCGTATTGCGGTCCATCCTGACTGGCAACAGCAAGGCATGGGTTCAGCGTTGTTGACGGTTATTCAACAATGGGCCACTACACGTTGGGATTATCTCGGCACCAGTTTTGGTTATCTGCCTGAGTTGTTCGGGTTTTGGTTACGCAATGGCTATCACCCTGTGCGGTTAGGTTTTACGCGAGACGCCACCAGTGGCTATCCTTCTTTGCTGTGTGTGCTACCGTTATCGCAGAATAGTCAAGCGTGGTGGCCGACGGCACAAACGGTGTTTTCGGCAACGTTATCGGCTCATTGGTTTGATGGGTATGCCTCGTTATCTGCGCAGCAGGGTTTACCGTTGTGGCGCTATCAGCAGATCTCTTTTCCTTCATTGCCCGTGCTGCCGGCATCCTTGATGGAACAACATCTGATTTTATACACCCAAGGGGGATTAGGATTAGAAGCGGTGCAGCCGGCTTTGCAGCAATGGCTCCAACAACAGTTGTGTTCTGTGGTCGATGACAACACCGAGGGATTGGCGCTGGTGTTCGCCAAAGTTATCCAACGTAAGGGATGGGCTGATGTAGTCAATGAGTTTGGATTGACGGGACGTAAGCACGCCGAGCAGGCGGTACGTTTATTTGTTCAGACCCACTACTGTTAAGTGAAGGGGAGTCTGTTTTTCTTCACCTTACTGTGGCCATGTTTTTACCTGTCAATTTACACTGTAAATTCATGGTATCAGGATTTCATTGAAAGCGCCTTTTGGCGCTTTTTTCTAATTTACACTGTAAATTTCAGCCTTCCTATTTTCTTGCCTTTTTCTGTTCTGTCCATTTTTACCCCTTACTCTCCTATGTCGCCATCGCCGTTGTTATGAACAAGAAGAACCGCTTTGTTCAATGAACGCGTGAGGTTTAGCGTGGTTAATGTCATCTTGTGCCAGACTCTCAGCGCCCAGAAAGGCAGCTTTCCCGACGTGGCGTTGCTGGCTCAGACGCTACTTTATGCCCAAATGAGTCAGCCTATGGGCCTTGTTACGAGAGCATTTGAATGAGTGGCAAATCTCGTGGCATCGAGAGCAAAGCACGGAATCATTCAGCGTTGGTTTTCTGATACTTGGATGAAGATGGGGGCGCTCTCCGTATAGCATCGCAAGGATACTATACGGTATGGTGTGTTGTATAATGTCAACGTTCAGCAAATGCTGATTATTACGCCTTGATGGGAAGCATCAAACATGCCGCGCTCGCGCATATTTCGGCATGGATTGAATGAGGCTAAACGATAATGTTTAGGCTGTGATGATGGTTGCTGCGTACACATCTCATCGAGTGCGGGGACACGATACGCTGTGGCAAATGGCAATCATCAGTGTTGATATGCCAATCGATGTAAACGCCCTTCATGCCATTTAATATAGCAGTCAGCATTTATGCTGCCTTTATGGCTGAGCTTAGTGCCAGAGCGATTGAGATCAGCGCCATCAGCCAGGATATTTACGATGAGTGTGCTACCAACAAAGCGATGCCGCATGATGCGACGACATTCAGTGACGCTTCTCAGTAAGGCTAACGGCGCAGTCATCATTACGTAGACTATTTACAGTGTAAATTCAATATTGGGGATGGCGCTTTGAACGACAATGGATGTGTGAAAGTGACGGCTTGAGTCAATCACAGACTGTGCTAGATCCCATTATTATCGCGTGTTGATTGTTGTTTCAATATCAACACACCTCTCAGTGTGACGGCAATACAGGTGTCATACGTGTCATCAATATAAATAGGGAATATGAAAAGGAAAATGAATCGGAAGGATGCGTTTAATAGTATGAGCCGCTTAACCAATCACATCGCTCAAGAGGCCGGTATCCAGTCGCATTCATGAATGAGTGTGAGAGGGGGCGGATGGCGACACAGGATGATGGGGACAGGCCTTTGTGCGTATCATTTGCTGCCCAAGACAAGGTGTCGCGTTGACTGCAAACGGGTTTTGAAAGTAAGCACGAGCGTGCCCCAAAGCAGTGATCAGTGATTTCCATTGCATGATGGAATGTCATTATTATCTGTTTATCTGTTTATCTGTTTATCTGCTTGCCTCGTGTCGTTACTGACCTTGTATGAACAAGGTGCGATGATGTTCTTTCATGATGTATTGTTCGTGCGCACCATCATTGCATACCGTTATAGAGAGCAATGGAGAGATCGAGGTTAGATAGTGTTAAAGGGCGGGGATTGTCGTTCGTTGGCAGGGCTGGAATGATGGCTTATTGATGGGAGAAATCTTTAAATTTTTTATCACAGCTTAATTCACTTCAGTTGAACATAGTGATGATTTAACTTGCCTCTGTGAGTACATACCTGAATATGTCGCAATGATTGGCTTCTCCTATCTTCTGTCCAATTAAGCCGGTCCTTGGTGGGGGAATGAGAAAGGGTAGGACGTCGAGCCTAATATCGAGCACTTAACATTGAGTACAGTGCCGCTGCTTAGGGGCTCGAACGAATGAAACGCCAGTGAGTGTTGCGGGAGCGCAAGCTTAGTTAAAGGCGTGTCACGCACGGTGAGGGGCAAGTTCAGGAGTCATTGTCTTCTGGCATGCAATACAGCCCAGTGGCGTTTTGTAGGGGTTAACATTGTATGGCGTGGCGAGAACCAAAACCTGATATGACATTGAGAATTCGAAACCGCGAATGAGAACCCTAAAAATAGAAAACTAAAATGAGGATCTGTTTGTCGTCCTACGGGTCTCTGAAGCGCTGAGAATGTTGCCCTATAGGAGGCTTGGTTGATGGAGCCATCCCCTCATATCTGTGCGTTCTCCCTAGTATTGGCTGTGTGTGAGCGGGCGAACGGAAGAGAAGGGAATAAAAGGGAAAGCGGCTATTATTGATTGGCAGCGAGTACTGAGAACACAGCGCCAGAGCGCGAGAGGTTTAGCGTCGGGCGTCATGGACGTTTTTCAAATCATCAAATGCTCTGTCTATCCTCGTTTGGCTTTTTGTGACTATTCATAAAATGAGTTTATGGGCAATGTCTTTGTGCTATGGCGTGATGCCTGGATTTCGTCAGCCTTCCGCCGCTCTGTTTGCAAGAGACACGGGCTAGGGAAGACACGGAGAACAGGGGCATTCAGGCATAAAAAAACCGCCTGGAGGTCAGGCGGTTTGGGGTATTTACAGTGTAAATGATCAGAGGTGCATCACACTTTAGGTAAAGAGTGCCGGCTGAATCGGATTACCGGATGAAGCTTTCACTTGCTGGTTTTCAATGATGTAGCCTTGGAAACCACTGACAAACAGATCGGCTAAGCGATCGAGTTGCGTTTCCGTTTCTACCCGTGTGGCGATGGTCGTGATATTCAAGCTATGCGCTGTGCGAGAGATGGACGACAGCAAATTAATCTTCACCTGATCATTGAGCTGATGGGTGTACGAGAAATCAATCTTGACGTAATCCGGGCGGAACTCACGTAAGTAATCCAGCGACTTCAGATAGCGGCCATAATTATCCACCCCCATCCCAAATTTGTAGAAGCGGATTGCCGAGCACAGCAGGCTGCATGAGTCCGGTGTGCGAACAAAGCTGGTCTCTGGGATCTCAAAGTAGATACGCGAAGACAGACGCTGATTACGTTCCATCAATTCGGTCAGCCAGCGAATGAATGCAGGATCGCTCACACTGTTTGATGTCACGTTAATCGCAATCGGGCCAAAGCTCGGGTTGGCATTGAGCATATTGATGTGATGCGCAATGACATGACGGTCAAACTGTACACCGGCACCCACATCCTCAATCGCGCCCAAGAATTGCGACGCCCCGTACTGCTGGTTGTTCTTACGGATTTCAGAGAACACTTCGTAGTGCAGGATATTGTTGTTGTCGTCAGCAACTGGCTGGTACGAATACTGGATCAGGTTGTTATCAATCGCTTCTAACAACAGTGACTTCCATTGCTGCTTACCAAACGAGATCGGCTGCTGAGAATCATCAGCAATGGCTAATGGCTCGGCCGGGGTCAATGCCGCTTTCGCCAGCACGTTATCCAGCTGCGCCAACAACTGTGAAGCTGTACTTGGTTGGTGTACCACTAACATACCAATGCTGACGCTGTCCGGGTAATCGATATGATGACGCTGTTGCAACTCGCTGTGAACGGTATGCATGGACTCCGCAATCACTTTTAGCTTCTCTGCGGTGATATTCGGCGCCAGTACAGCAAACTCATCGTACGACAAGCGGGCAAGGGTCACATCACTGTGGATGATATTGGCATTGAGCTCTTCCGCTAACGAGTGGACAAACTTATCACCGATTTCAAAACCGGCTTCACGATAAATATCATCAATTAAGGTGGATTTTAAAATGATCAAACCGCCCTGATGAGAGTCAGACAGCCAGGAGTTAAGTTGGTTAATAAAGTAGTGACGGTTACCCAAGCTAGAGACATTATCACGATAAGCTTGTTCTTTTAGCTTGATGGCTTCGGTAGCCTGGCGCTTAAAGTTGGCTTCAAGTTGCGCAATCAAATGATTGATCATCTTGGTGATATCACGCCCTTCTTTATCCAGCGGTATCGGCAAGGGGCCAGAGAACTGGTTATTTACAATATTGCTGTACTGCGCGGCAATTTGACTGATTGAGCGCAACTTACGTTTGAGCATCAACAAAGCCAATAATCCCAACACAACACAAACGCTCAGTGCAAAATAAATAAAGACCTGAGTTTGCTGCCAAAGCTGCTGCTGCCAAGGTGCGGGCAGTAAGGCAATGCGCAGTGTGGCAAAAGGAGAGAGATCTTTATACAGGGTACGTGAGGTTTCAAATGCATCGAACTGTGCCAACATGGTGAACCATTCCGGTTGATGGAAGGGTTGCGAAGATTGTTGGGTATATGTTTTACTGCCATCAGCTAACACCAAACTAACAGAAATGCTCGCTTGGGTTTGCGTGATGGAACGTAAACTGCTATTGATGATATCGTCGGAAAGCAGTTCGACATTGTTGAAGGTCTTATCGAGCAATGTTTCAGACAGATAGGCTTGCGTTTGTAATTGGATTTCTGCTTGTTTGGCGAGGGTCGATTTTACGGCAAAAAAATGACCCGCCACAGCGCTGAGGAGCAGCAAACTTAAGCTGAAAAAGATCACGTTAAAAGTATATTTGGCGATAGTCATAAATCATTCTCAAATAGCGCTACACGGGTTAGACCGAGGGTTGAGCATTGATAAATCAGTTAGTTAGCCTATAGCAATGCCTTTTACTAAAATAACAAATTTTTGCGTCAAATTGCCGTCAATACGTATTTGGTATTGGCAAAGCTAGACTTGCATCTTAAATAAATGTAATGCGAGTGCCGCTTGCAAGTTGATTTAAAGTCATAGACATAGGTTTACGCCTTAAACGTTAAATTGTTCTTGCTCAATATGAAATCGAATGGATGTTTATGAGTGCGGTTTTGCGATCTGAGCCTTGATCCACCCTGTCCCTGTCCGAGGGAATGGTGTGAATTGTGTATCAATTTGACTTTTTTTGACTTTCGCCTGACGTCCTCCATCTTTTCTTTATTCTTCCGCTATGTTTAAGCCGGTCAGACAAGGTGTAATATTTGTCACACAAAATAAACGGGTACCGGTGTTGCTGTTGTGAATACCATTAGATGGGGAAATCTGGCTGATCGAAGCATTCACGCTGGCGAGGGGAAAAAGGAGTCGCTATAGTGTGGACGTTATGATTAATGGAGTGAACAATGGAATTGTCTGATATTCGACGTGATTACACCAAAGGTGGTCTTCGACGACATGATTTACCGGCACAACCTGAAATCCTTTTTGATCAGTGGTTGAAGCAAGCCATTGAGGCACAGCTGACCGATCCGACAGCAATGACGGTTGCGACGGTGGATGCAGATGGCCAACCATTCCAACGGATCGTGTTACTCAAGCATTTTGATGAAAAAGGTTTTGTCTTTTACACCAACTTGGGCAGCCGTAAGGCGATGCAGTTGGCGGATAACGCAAAGATCAGTTTGCATTTTCCTTGGCATCCTCTTGAACGTCAGGTGCATATCACCGGAACGGCGCAAAAGTTGTCAGCGCGAGACGTCTTAACCTATTTTTCTTCCCGTCCGAAAGAAAGCCAGCTCGCCGCGTGGGCAAGTCGCCAGAGTTCCCGCTTAAGTGCACGCCAAGCCCTGGAAAGTAAATTCATGGAGCTGAAGCAAAAGTACGCAAAAGGGGAAGTGCCGGTACCGACTTTTTGGGGAGGTTACCGTGTCACAGTTTCTTCGATGGAATTTTGGCAAGGTGGTGCACACCGTTTGCATGATCGCTTCTTATTTACCCGCCAAGCGGATACACCGTCGACTTGGGACATTGAGCGCTTAGCCCCTTAATAATTAACCCCTTAATAAATAGGGACGTTAAATGCGGCAAAAAAAAGAGCAGTCTGACTGCTCTTTTTTATTCTTTCAAAATCACGGATAGCTGACGTTTGAGCATGCTCTCGGGAATATGGGAGCCAAACCCTTGTTCAAGGGCGAGATCAATCAACTCACTTTTTGAGTTGGCATTGAATTTTTCACGCAGTCGCAGTACGTAGTTCTCCACCGTTTTCACCGACAGCCCAAGCACTTTGGCCATGTACTGAGGTTTTTTGCCATACAGCAGCAAAAAAAGGACCTCGGATTCTCGCGTATTGAGCAGAATACGTCCCTGTGGCTGTACCACATTGAATGACGCTTGCTCTTTGGGATCCATGCCTGCGGCACGACAAATCCAGTGGCCCACTTCCAAGATGGCGGTATCCTTCAGCTCAAGGCCGGAAAAGATGGTACCGACAATGGTATCGTGTTCATTTTTCCACGGTGTTTTGGTAAACAAATGGGCGCGCCAGCGGCCATCAGCATAAGGGTGGATATCTAATACGCGAATGCGTTGACCGGTCGTGATCACCAATTGGTCTTGTGCCTGAAATTCTGTCGCACACTCAATGGTGGGGCTGGGCATATCAAAATCACTGCGTCCGATACAATCTAAATGATGATCGACCCCAATCATTTCGCCGTATTCCTCGTTGGCATACACGAAGATGGAATTTTTATCTTTACATCCCCAACAACCAGGTAGCTGATTAAATATATGTAATAAAGAAGGATCGACGCTATTTTTCACGTGGAAATTGCCTGAACGCACAACGATTAAAAACAAGACGCAGTTTAAATGAATATGACGAGGTTACAATATCTGGGTGACGGCTTTTTGGGCATTAGGAAATAAAAGCGAAAAAAAAGCCGGTCATTAAGACCGGCAAAGACAAGAGTTTCGCTCCTAAGAGCATAATCCTGTACGACGTGTAGAAGAGGTGACTAATCAGATGAATAAAATTGCATATGAGGGTATATATGCGACACACCTGATTGGTCGGTACCCAATGTTGGATACCGTAAACAATGAGTGGAAAATTCTACTCACTGTTCACAAAACGGAATATATCGTAGGCAAACAAAGGGAGTAAGGGGGGAAATCACCTATTGACAGAGTGCTGGAAATGTGGGTGTTGCTGTGTTGTGTGTGACTAATAATTGCTTGGAGAAAGCGAGGCGACACTTGCAAGCAAACGATTTCGTGGAATGTTTTACTGTGGTGGCAAAAAATGCGCCCACCGTATATGCATTGGTATTCTTAAAATATGGCGTAGATGAATAAAATTTCTACTATTTTGCTTATCGATTCTGGTGTGGGTGGCGCGGTATAAAAAAGCGCCATCGTATTACCTGTCTAGTTATGCATGCATGTGCATTCAAAATTGTCATTAAGGCGGTGAATTTTTACAGATGAATAGCCGTTGAGCGGGAAAAAAATAGTATTGCACACGCTATTTATTTTTATTTTTAATTAATTGAAGGGCGTGTGGATATAAACGGACTATCAAAAAGTTTACATAACTGACAAATATGATATCAGTTCCTTTTTAAGTGGATTTAATGTTAATTTCCGACGCGAACTTTAACGTTTATAAAATCTATTTTTTGACGCACAGTACGCGCCACCTTAGCACCTGCATGATAATGCTTGAAATAATACATCCGCTAACGATGTCTTCGAGCGGGGAAAGCAATGAGGTGTTGTGATTTGAATCATGGTGGTCTACTGGACTCGTTATGCCTATCAAAAGCATAAAGCGAGGCTGATGTGGGGATGTTTACGGTAGACAAATTTGATATGGCACAGGAACGATGATCAAGTGGGTGTGATCATGGCGGACGCAATGGGTGATTGGAACGATGATCATGTACGATCTTGATCTCGATCCGTGTTTTATACGGAAGCATGATCATGCATGGGGGGCTTTAAGGAAAGGCATTGTCTGTTTGCAAGGTGTACAGTAATGTGATGGCTTTAATTATCACTATGATATTTAAAGCTTTTTTATCTTTGGTGGTGGTTTTCTTTATCCAGACTCAGACCGACAGAGACAAAAAAAAGCAGGTGAGCGCGCCGCGATGGTGAAGGGGAAGTGGCCAAAATCAGATTGAACTGACATTGGCCGTAAATTATCCCATCTTGATCATTGTTCCAGTGCTACGCAAGGGCGGGAGTTGTGGTATGATGCGTGTATTCACCCCCTAGATCTCTGCAGTTGTCACGCATGAAAGAGCCGTTGAACTCGCTTTCCTTTAAACCCTCCGAAATTGTTCAGCTTCCTGAGAAGATGGATCACCACAACCACGGGTATAACCAGATTGTGATTGGTCTATCCGGGCAGACGGAGTTTGACATTGAAGGGGCGGGGAATTTGGTGTGTCCAGGGCAAGGCTGCTTGGTGACGGCAGATTCCGAGCATGCGTTTTCGGGGATCGGTAATAATGAAATTTTGGTGCTTAATGTGCCCACCGAGCAATTGCAGCCGGCTTATGCCGATGACAGTGTGGCCCGTTTGTTTGAACAATCCAGCTACTTTCATCTCGACCGGCAAGCACAAAATCTGATTCAAATGCTGACCGCAGAAATGATGGCCCATCCTGACGATTTACTCCTGAGTAAGGCCTGCACGGATACCTTGATGTGTGTGCTGCATCGCCATTTTAAGCCGCTCAATGATCATAAGCCGAATCATCGGTTGAATATGGACATCATTGATCACTATATTTTGCAGCATGTCACCCGCAAAATATCGGTGACCCAGCTCGCTGGTCTGGTGTTTCTGGGGGAAAGCCAATTCCACTTGCTGTTTAAAGCGCAAACGGGTGTGACACCGCACCAGTATGTCTTGAAAAAGCGTTTGGAATTTGCCCGTGATTTAATTGAAACTTCGCCACTGAGTGTGGCGCAGGTGGCGCAAAGTAGCGGATTTGCGAGTCAAAGCAGTTTTACCCAAGCCTTTACTCGCCTTTATGGCAAACCGCCGGCACGCTATCGTAAAGCAAACGCTTAGCATCATTTCTCGTGCATGCTTCCTCGAGGGCAGGGAGCGCATAACGATCCCCATTCCGTGACCGGTTAATTGGCCCTCTCTTTCTCACACATACTCTCTCTATTCTTTCTTACCGCGTATTGGCTTTTCACTTGCGAACGGTGATTGCATCATCGTGTAATGTGGTTCGCTCCTTGCTCCCATCGAAATGTTGTCAACTTGTAGATGTTGTTGGCAATTTGCCTCTTTACTTGCTTCAACGATTGCCTTTTTGACGCAAATAGCCCCGTAAAACGGTTGTTGTACCGACCGCCTTACCGCTTCGCTTCCTTGATCATCGTTACGTATTTTGTGAATGCATTTGCGAATGCAGACGCATTGTTGTTGATAAAATGTGCAATTGAGGCCGGGGAGTGACATGCTGCGCGCTTTTTTTAGAAAAATCTCGGTCTATTTTTGTTAAAAGACGGACTTTTTCTAAAAAGTATCGGAGAATAACGCAATACGGGCGGAGTAATAGTAAAATAAAATCCTTTCAATGGTAACACTGTTGCAACATCTATCCTGAGTATGGATGCCAGGCAAATGCTTATGCTGGTTTCTGATGCAGGTTCACTATTGAGGGACGCGTTATGTTTACTGCGGAAGAAGTGCTACACCCTGCGTTTATTACCCGCCCACGCGAGGCGCTTTGGCCATGGATTTCAGCCCAATATCAAGTGGATGAATCTCAGTGGTTGGCACAGTTGATCCCGCTGGCGACACCGTCAGAGCGAGAACGTGTTGAAACCGCCGAGCAGGCTCGATCTTTGATCGAACGGGTGCGCGCGGATCAGCACGCTGTGCAAATGATTGATGCGCTGTTGCTGGAATACAGTTTGGATACCAAAGAAGGGATCCTGCTGATGTGTCTGGCGGAGGCGTTAATGCGTATTCCTGATGCCGCGACAGCCGATGCGCTGATTCGCGACAAGCTCAGTGTGGCGGATTGGAAATCACACCTGAAGCATTCTGAATCCTTGTTTGTGAACGCATCGACCTGGGGACTGATGTTAACGGGCAAAGTGGTTGCACTGGATGCCAAAGAAGACGGCACGCCCAGCCATGTGATCAATCGTTTGGTGAGCAAGATGTCTGAACCGGTGATCCGTCAGGCGATGCACCAGGCCATGAAAATCATGGGGCATCAGTTTGTGTTGGGCCGCACGATCAGCGAAGCGATGAAAAACGGCCAGCCCAAACGTGAGCAAGGCTTCACCTACTCGTTTGACATGTTAGGCGAGGCGGCGCTGACGGCGCAGGATGCCGATAAATATTACCAAGATTACGTGATGGCGATTGAGGCCGTGGGCCGCGATCGGTATCACCCGACAGCAGACGCCGCGCGTCATGCGCCAGATCCGACGGTATCGATCAAGCTGTCAGCCTTACATCCCCGCTATGAAGTGGCCAATACCGACCGTGTGCTGGATGAACTGTATCACACCGTTTTATCGCTATTGATCCGCGCGCGCGAGCTGAATGTCGGCATTACGATTGATGCCGAAGAAGCGGATCGGCTCGAGCTCTCATTGGCGCTGTTTGAAAAGCTCTACACCGCTGAGGCCATCAAAGGGTGGGGGCGGTTTGGGTTGGTGGTGCAAGCCTATTCCAAACGCGCGTTGCCGGTTTTGACCTGGTTAGCCGCATTGGCGCGGGAGCAAGGCGATGTGATCCCACTGCGGTTAGTGAAAGGCGCGTACTGGGACAGTGAGCTGAAACTGTCACAGCAAAGTGGTTATGCCAATTATCCGGTATTTACCCGCAAAGAAGGGACCGATACCTCCTACTTAGCCTGTGCGCGATTTTTGTTGTCTCCGCATTTGCGAGGACTGATTTATCCGCAGTTTGCCAGCCATAACGCTCATACGGTGTCGGCGATCATCGCTATGGCGGCCACCAGCAACCGGCAGGATCAGTTTGAATTTCAGCGTTTGCATGGCATGGGAGATGCGCTGTATCACCATGTGATGGCGATGCACGGTACCTCAGTCCGCATCTATGCACCGGTGGGGAGCCACAAAGATTTATTGCCGTATTTGGTGCGGCGCTTATTAGAAAACGGCGCGAACAGCTCGTTCGTACACCGTTTGGTGGACGCGCAATGCCCGGTGGACAGTTTGATCCAGCATCCGGTAGAGGTGCTGCAACGCCGGGTCACGTTACACAATGCGTTGATCCCGTTGCCACCCGCCATTTTTGGCGAACAGCGGCAAAACTCAGCGGGGATCAATATCGATATTGCCTCTGAATGGACGCCGTTCCATGCCGAGGTGCAGCGGTTTTTGATGCAGCAATGGCAGGCCGGTCCGGTGATCAACGGCGTGACTCAATTAGACAGTGACAGCGGCATGACGGTGACGGCCCCTTATGATCGGCGCGAGAGTGTGGGCCATGTGGCGTTTGCGTCCGCACAGCAGGTCGATGCCGCGATCACGGTGGCACAAGCCGCGTTTCCGGCATGGGCCAACAGGCCTGTTGCAGAGCGGGCGGCGTGTTTAGTGCGCTTGGCGGATTTGCTGGAAGCGCATACCGGTGAGTTGGTGGCGCTATGCCATCGTGAAGCGGGTAAAACGCTGCATGACGGCATTGATGAAATTCGGGAAGCGGTCGATTTTTGTCGCTTTTATGCCCAGCAAGCGAGCCAACAGTTTGCAGCCCCGCAAACCGTGACGGGCTATGACGGCACGGTACGAACGGTGTATCAGCAAGGACGGGGGGTCTTTGCCTGTATCAGCCCGTGGAACTTCCCGTTGGCGATTTTTCTGGGGCAAGTGTCCGCAGCATTAGTCGCGGGTAACACGGTGATTGCGAAACCGGCCGAGCAAACCTCGCTCATTGCACATCGGGCCGTGACGCTCATGCTAGAGGCGGGTTTCCCGGCTGGTGTGATCCAGTTATTGCCCGGTACGGGGCAGACAGTAGGCGCCGCAATCACCCAGGATGTCCGGATCGCCGGTGTGGCGTTTACCGGGTCGACTGAGACTGCGTTGCGGATCAACCGGACATTGATGGCTCGTGATTGTGCGCCGGTGCCCGTGATTGCTGAAACCGGTGGGCAGAATGCCATGATTGTCGATAGTACGGCCTTGCCGGAGCAAGTGGTACGCGATGTGGTGCGTTCGGCGTTTGCCTCTGCCGGTCAGCGGTGTTCCGCGCTGCGGGTGCTGTATGTGCAGCAGGATATTGCCGAGCGGGTGATTGGCTTGATTAAGGGGGCCATGGCGGAGTTGCAGGTGGGGGATCCCCGTTTGCACCAGACCGATGTGGGCCCGGTCATTGATAAGGTGGCCCGTGACAAGTTGCAGACGCACATACAGGCTTTGAAAAATCAGGCCACCCAGGTGGTGCAGGCGCCGTTGGCTGCGGCCTGTGAACACGGTGATTTTGTCGCGCCGACGGCGTTTGAGATCGCCAGCATCACTCAGTTAACGCAAGAACATTTTGGCCCCATCTTGCACATTGTGCGTTATGCGGCTGATGAGTTAGATAGCGTGATTGCCCAGATCAACCAGACCGGATTTGGTTTGACGTTAGGGGTACACAGTCGCAACGAAGGCACGTATCGCCATATTGAGCGACGGGCACGGGTCGGGAACTGTTACATCAACCGCGACCAAGTCGGCGCGGTGGTCGGCGTACAGCCGTTTGGCGGGCAAGGCCTCTCTGGGACGGGCCCCAAAGCCGGTGGCCCGCATTATTTGCTGCGTTTTACGCAAGCGTGTGACCGCTCACAGGCTCAGAGACAAAGTGAGGCGCAGACTAAGACACAGGCATATTCAGCCTCTGCGCAAGACGCTAATCAAGATCTTCATCAAGAGCTTAACCAATGCCCAGACAACCAGGGAAAGGAGATGTGACCATGACGATTGATACTGTCGTAAACACCCACTTGGCGGTTTGGGAAAGTTGGAATGCACTGGGTTATGAGGCGCGTTGTGCGGTGTTACGTCGCTGGGCGGAAAGCTTGCCAGTCGCTTGGCGAGCCATGGTGGAATACCAATGTCAGCAAACGGCCCATCAGGTCGCTGCGGTGCATGTGATGCCCGGGCCGACCGGTGAAACCAATGAGCTTTATTGTGCTGGGCGTGGCCTGTTTGTGGTCACTGCCGCAGCGGAGACGCCCGCAGAGGCCATTCTTGGCCAGCTAACGGCGGCGTTAGTGACGGGCAATACTGTGGTGTTGTGTTTGCCCGAGGAAAGCGAGGTGCAGGCACAAACGGTCGAAAGTGCCCTGACGCACAGCGGGTGCAATGCGATCAGCGCTGTACCTGAGTCGATGATCGACACCTTGTTGGCACACCCCGCCATCGCTGGGGTGGCGTATGCCGGCAACATGGCTGCTTTACAGCGTCTTGCCCGTCAAGTGGCAGCGCGTGAAGGCGCCTTAGCCGCCGTGATTGGTGAAACGGATGTGCACGCCTTACCGGTCGTGGGGAGTCCGACGTATCTGCTGCGGTTTGTCACCGAGCGTACACGGACAATCAACATCACGGCCGTTGGCGGCAATGCCACCTTGCTTGAGCTGGGCAGCGGCGAACCGATCGAAAACTAGCACGCGGCGGGATTGGCGTTTGGCCCGTTCCGCCATGAATTTTAACCTTTGGGGGATCAGAACGGCGGTGTGGATATTGGCTTGTGCCACCGCCCGGAGACGCCCCCTTATACATTTAGAAGCAATAACCACAACGCTACCTGCGAAGTACAGGGGCACAGAGTGAGGGAACTCCTGCAATGATCGAAAGTAACTTTGCCATTACGGCAACCTTTATCACCTATCTGATAGGCATGTTAGCCATCGGATACCTGGCCTATAAGCGCACGGCCAGCTCGGCCGACTACTTTTTGGGTGGTCGTACACTGGGGCCGTGGCCTGCGGCTTTGTCAGCAGGTGCCTCAGACATGAGTGGCTGGTTGCTGCTGGGCTTGCCGGGCTATGCCTATGCTGCCGGTATGGAATCGTTATGGCTGGCCGGTGGCCTGCTATTGGGTACCTGGCTGAACTGGCTGATCTGTGCCAAGCGTCTGCGTACGTACAGTATCACCACGGATAACGCACTGACCATGCCAGAGTTTTTGGCACGCCGCTTTGACGACAAATCCAAACTGATCCAAACCATTTCAGCATTCTTTATCTTGCTGTTCTTCCTTTTCTACACCAGTTCTGGTTTGGTTGCCGGCGGCAAATTGTTTGAGACCGTGTTTGGTCTGGATTACCCGGTGGCGGTGGTGATCGGCACCTTGTGTGTGGTGTCTTATACCCTGTTTGGTGGTTTCCTGGCGGTGTCCTGGACGGATTTGGTGCAAGGCCTGCTGATGTCAGCGGCGCTGATGATCGTACCGATTGCGGCGATGGAAGGCGGTTTTGGCGATCTGGCGATGGCGCTGGAAGCGAAAAACCCAGAGTTGCTGACCATGTTCAATAACGTGAAGGGCGAGCCAATGTCGCTGATGGCGATTGTGTCACTGATGGCGTGGGGCTTGGGGTACTTTGGTCAGCCGCACATTCTGGCGCGTTTTAAAGCAACCCGCAGTAATGCGGATATCGGTACTGCCCGTCGCATTGCGGTGGGTTGGACAGCCTTGTCAATGGCGGGGGCGATTCTGGTCGGCCTGACCGGTATCCTGTACGTGGACAACCAGTTGGTAGGCGGTCTGGAAGACAGCGAGCGTATCTTCATGCTGCTGGTGAACTCCATGTTCCACCCTGTGATTGCCGGTATCCTGCTGGCGGCGATTCTGGCGGCGATCATGAGTACGGCAGATTCTCAGTTGTTGGTGTCATCATCGGCATTGGCTGAAGACTTCTACAAGCAAGTATTCCGCCCGCAAGCAAGTTCCGATGAAATCGTAAAAGTGGGCCGTGCGGCGGTGATCATTTTGTCTTTCATTGCCCTGATGCTGGCGATGAACCCAGAAAGCACCGTATTGGGCTTGGTGTCATACGCATGGGCCGGTTTTGGTGCGGCCTTTGGTCCGGCATTGCTGTTGAGCTTGTTCTGGAAAGGCATGAACCGCAACGGCGCGTTGGCAGGTATCATTGTCGGTGCGATGACCGTGGTGATCTGGAAACAGCTGACCGGCGGTATCTTCGATTTGTATGAATTGGTACCGGGCTTCTTCTTAGCCGGTTTGTCTATCATCGTCGTGAGTAAAGCGACCGGTGGTGCATCGGATGCGGTTGAAGCGCAGTTTGAGACCTACCAGCGTAACTTAGTGACGTTCAAGTAAACCGTCTTTGAGAAAAAACAATGGATAAACAGCCGCCTGATGCGGCTGTTTTTTTATGGGGCAAACACACCCGAACACCTGAACACCAGAGCGTGAGGCGCAGTGATCGAGGAGTGTTTCGCCAGAGGCTATTCACACGGTGGCGCGAGGTGGATCATTGCCAGTCCCCCCAATGAGGTTTCCCGGTATTTCTTGTTCATGTCTTTGCCGGTCTGGTACATAGTATCAATGACCTTATCCAACGAGATACGCGACTTGCTGTTGCGTTTTAGCGCCATGCGTGAAGCATTGATGGCTTTCATCGCCCCCATGGCGTTACGTTCGATACAGGGGATTTGCACAAGGCCGCCAATGGGATCGCACGTCATCCCCAAAGAGTGCTCCATGGCAATTTCTGCCGCCATGCAGATTTGCTCGTTACTGCCGCCAGCGATGGCGGTCAGTCCGGCCGCTGCCATCGACGATGAGACGCCGATTTCCCCCTGACAGCCGACCTCCGCGCCCGAGATAGACGCATTCATTTTATAGAGCATGCCAATGGCCGCAGAGACAGCCAGAAAATCTTTGAGCTGGGCCAGGGATAGCTCGGCAATAAAGCGGTTGTGATACATCAGTACCGCCGGGATCACTCCGGCAGCGCCATTGGTTGGCGAGGTGACCACTTTGCCACCGGCGGCATTTTCTTCACTCACCGCAAAGGCAAACAGGTTGACCCAGTCGAGCACTGCCATGGGATCGTTCTCAATGCCTTTGTTCACTTCCAATTTTTTCAATAATGCCGGCGCCCGCCGTACCACATGTAATCCGCCCTCTAAGATACCTTCGGTGTGAAAGCCGCGATCCATCCCCTCGCGCATCACCTGCCAGATCTGGGCGGCTTTCTCCTCAATCTCACTCTCAGGCCGAAAAGCGCGTTCATTGTGCAAAATCAGCGTGCCGAGGCTCAGGCCGTGTTTTTCCGTCAGGGTCAGAAGATCGTGGGCAGAGCCAAACGGGTACGGCACGGTGATTGTTTGTTCGGCTTTACCGTGTTGTAACTCGTCAGCGGTCGCGATAAACCCGCCGCCAATGGAATAGTAGGTTTCACTGAGCAGACAGTGTTGCTGGGCATTAAACGCGTGAATGCTCATGCCATTTTCATGCAGGGGTAACTGGCTGGAGTGAAAGCAGAGATCGTTGTCCATCACAAAGGGGATGGCGTGTTGACCGGCCAGTTGTAATTGTTGTTGGGTGAGGCACGTTGCCAGTTGTTGGTTGGCGAGTGCAATATCAATCGTGTCGGGACGATGGTGCATCAACCCGAGCAAGGTTGCCCGATCGGTATGGTGGCCTTTTCCGGTCAGCGAGAGCGAGCCATACAGATTGACCTGTACCCGGCAGACTTGCGACAGGTGGGGCCGCAGGCGGGTGCTGAAATCATAGCCTGCCAGCATGGGGCCATTGGTGTGGGAGCTGGAAGGGCCGACCCCAATCTTGAAAATATCAAATATGGATAACATCAGAACTCCTTACACAGGACGGCATGGTCAGCCTTTGATACTGTTATCAGTATAGGGAGGGAAGGGGCGAGTCGGAAAGTGGCGCGTGCTCAGGTTATGAAAGCACGCGCGTCTTTTTTCGGATCAATGATCAAGGAAGAGGTAGTTTTGCCAGCTTTTCATGCGGATCAGCACTTTACGCATGACCGAGACATGTTCAAAGCTGTCTGAGTAGACGGCAATTTCCACGCTGGTCCCTAACGGCAAATGGTATGGGGATAAATCGTCGGTGACTTTCAATTTGATCAGCGGCCGGCCCTGACGGAGCAACAGATCACTGCCGTACAGCATGCCTGCCGCCTGTACCTGATTTTCACCAATGGCCGGTAGGACTTCGATCACTTTGCCTTTAAAGGTTTTGCCCGGCAACGCCCGGAAGATGAAATCGGCTTCAAAACCGGGTTCCAGACGCAACAGGGAATTTTGCCGAAAGGCACCAATGTAGTATTTCTCTTCCTGATTGATGAAGGTCATGACCGGACGTAAGGGGATCGGCACTGCCATCATGCCGGGGCGCAGCTGAACCTGCGTGACATAGCCGTCGGTCGGTGCATAGACCACGGTTTCGGCAAGATTGAATTCGGCTTGCACCAAAGCGGCCTGCACTTTCGCGACCGTGGTGTTTTCCCCCATGATTTCGGACTCGTACGCCAGTTTGGCACGGCGCTCTTCGGCCTGTGCGGCCTCTAAGGTGGCTTCGGCGCTGCGGTAAAACTGACGACGGTTATCGACATCGGCCGCCGTAAATGCGCCACGGCGAAAGCCTTTGTCATAACGCTCAAATTGGGCGCGGGTCCGGTTGCGTTCGGCGATGGCTTTGGCGGTGGTGGCTTGGGCGGCTTTATAGCTGGCTTCCAGCCCTAACACCGTTTGTTGGGCTTCGGCCAGCGCGGCCTGTTGCAAAGCGACTTGGGCTTCAAACGGGGTCGGGTCGATTTTAAACAGTACCTCGCCTTTTTTGATTAATGTGTTGGGCTCAACGGGGACCTCAATCACTTTACCGCGTACTCCAGGCACAATGGGGGTGGTGACAAAGACTTGGCCGCCTTGAGTCGTATACGGGTGGTTGTAGTTCATCAGCAGGATCAGGGTGCCGACCAGGATCACCCCGCCCAGAACGGCGGTGGGGACGGTCCATTTGTTCAATGGAATGTTGAAGATTTTGAAGATGGCAATACACAGTGCCGCATAGGTGAGGATCAGCAATAAGTCCATTAGCGATCTCCCTTATGCTGGTGGGCCTGCATCACTTCCAGCTGCGCCACTTTTTCGGTTAGGTATTCTACTTGTTCGGTGAGCCGGAGTATTTCATGGTGCAGTTCATTTTGCTCATTCTGGATTTTGGTGAAGCCCCAACCGCGATCCTCCCGCCACAGCGTGGCCCAAATCCACAAGAACGGCCAGATGGCGTGCAAGGTAAACAGGCTGACCCATCCGGCATAGTGGATAGCATCCTGATGGGGGTGATTGCGGGTTTTGGCAATTTCATAAGGAATGTCATGAATGGCGATGATGCCGTAAAACAAAAACACCGCCACAAAGCATAAAAGTCCTAATGCGAAATAGTCGAGAAACATCCTTGCCTCCTAAAATAGGATTTTGGGTCGAACGGTGCTAACAAGTGGTGTTATTATTGACCGTTATAAAAAAATTTAGCATTCCTCAGTGGTGTGTTGGTGTTTTTATGTGGAATCGTTGACCGCATCACTGTTTAGGTTTACCGCGATAAGGTCGCTTTAGGTAGGATAGTGCAACGGGTTATTGACCCTTTAGTTAATAACAAGATGGTGGAAGCGAATGAGGGTATATGTCTAATCTACTCGTTGGCCTGGGTGTAGCAGGAGGCTTACTGGCTTGGATGTTGTTTCGCTATTTTGATACGCAGGAAAAACAACAAAAAGCCCGTGAGGCGCAGCGGATCAAAGAAGACAAATATAAGCGGGTGTTAGAGCGGGCGAAAGCGGCAGAGCGTGAAGAAAAACTGTTTAAAGCGCAAACGGGACACATTCCCAGCCAGCTGTCACTCGCCAAAGAATTTGAATTGTGTAATTTGCGCGAAGCTTTGTATTGGTATTTGAAAGCGGCAGAGCAAAACAACGCCATTGCACAAAATGCATTGGCCCGTTTGTGCCGCATGGACATGGAAGATCCGGAAGGGGAAGCGAAGTCCCGTTACTGGGAGCAGGTGCTCAAAGCACAGCAACGTGAACCGGCGGCACTGTATGATTTAGGCCGTTATCAAATTCGTGGTCAGGGGACCGAGATTGATACGGAAACCGGTGTCAGCAATGTGGAAGCGGCGGCGGATGCAGGCTGGTTACCGGCTCAGCTGTTTTTAGGCGACTGGTTTTTATCGGAGAAAAACAGCCACAAAGATCCGCAGGCGGCTTTCATGTGGCGTGTGCGTGCCGCGTTGCAAAACGATGCCAAAGCATGTGTGAAAACCGCGTATTGTTACCAAATGGGGATCGGCGTTGAGAAAGACAAAGCCCATACCCTGTATTGGTTAGAGCGAGCGGCAGAGTTAGACAATACGGAAGCGCAGCTGTTGGCGGCGCGCATGCATTTGGGCACAGCAGCCAATGATGCAGCGGTGGCGTATATCTGGTATTCCATGGCATACGTGAATGGTCAGCAAGCCGCTAAAGTAGAACGAGACAAAGCGGTACAGCGGATTGGCATTGATGCCATTTTAGGTGTGCAGAACGTGGCCAATACCATTTATAAAATGATCAAGCAGGAAGACTCGCCGCCGCTCGCGGTGATCCAGCTGTTGGATCGGATTTATGGCCGTCGAGGGTACCGCCCAAGCCGGGAAGTGTTGCAAGCACTGGCAACCGGAAAAGATGTGGTGGAATCTGAAATTGATGATGCGTTGTTGATTGATGATCCGGCCACCATTGATGCGTTGCCCAAAGTGGACACGACCGAACAGAGGCTGGATAGCGAACTGGATAATCTCACCTGGCAACAGGGTTCGTCACCCGCGCCTCGTCATGGTCAAGGTGCTGGAAGCGCTTCAGGTAACGGTTCTAGCAACAGTGCAAGTGCCGGAGAGCATAAGTCCGCGACCAAAGAGTATCAGGATCAGACCTGGCAGGCATCGTGGAATACGTTTTTTGCGGATAACGAAGATCGATAAACACGCGCCAAAAAATTTCATGATAAGAAAAGAGAGGGGAAGCCAATGGCTTCCCCTTTATTTTTTTTCAATGTGGTCGAGCAGCTGTGGCATGGCGGTGAGGGTGGTGACCTCTGGCAGTTGTAATGGCTGGGCATGGGACGCGGCATAATGAAACGTCGGGATCCCTGCATTGAGCCCTGCGAGTACACCATTGCGGGTGTCATCCACAAACACACAATCTTGCAGGCGATAGCCCATGTTCATCGCGGTAAAATGCAGCAGATCCGGATCCGGCTTCCAGCTGCTGGCTTCAAAGCCGCTAAACAGCTTATGTTCGAAATAGGGCAGCAGGTTGGTCAGCCCCAGAGTGTGCTCCATCTTGTGTACCGGGCCGTTAGAAGCCACACACATGTCGATCCCCATTTCCGTTAAATGCGCAAGCAGTGCCGGAACGCCCTCAATGGGTTTGAGCGACTCTTCAAACAATCGGTAACATTCTTCACGGTACATCGGCTCTAAAATGGTCAGCGGTAAGCGAACGCCTGCCAACTCGCGCGTTTGGGTCAGAATATCGGCAATTTTTCCGCCCTGAAAATGGGCCATGCAGGTATCCAGTGTCAGCGTGCCCCCTTGGCGGGTAAAGATGTTTACCAACGCCTGATTGCACAGCTTCTCACTGTCCACCAATGTGCCGTCACAATCAAAAATGACGCAACGAATTTTATGCGGTGTTTGTGTCATATCGTGTCCGATCCTAAAGCGTGCCTGTGTTTGATTGTTAATACACGCAATAGATTTCGACAATATGAAGCGTTGTGTTTTGTTATCTGTATCGTGGGATGGGCGCGCTGGTGGTCCAATTCTGCGGATCAGCCCTCATCAACCTGCATGCTGCACAGAGGGAAAAGCGGGTGTGATGAAGGGCATCATAAGGTGAGGAATAGCCGCGTGGCACATTGCCGATCAGTCGCCGTAGCGGGCAATAAAGGCCTGCAGCAGCGGGATGCCACTGTCGGTGGTGTTACGCTCTGCCAGCAGAAACTCAAAAATGGCATCTTCATGGGCCTGCACCAATGCATACATCTCATGGTGTTCGGTGGCTTGAGCAGCATCTTCCCGGTAACGCCGCGCATAAGGCTCTACCCACGGGATCAAGGTATCCAGTAAGGCCGGCCAATCCAGTGGCAGCCATTTTTCTGCATCCTGCCACCCTTTGTTTTCCATGGCAGGATCCTGCGCAGGGCAGGCGATTCCCAGTGAATCGAAGTAACTTTTCAGCCTTTTTGCCGTAATTTGTTCGACTTGTATTAAAAGTTGCCATTTATAGATGTGCGTATCATCACTATACTTTTGGGCAAAAGCAGTAAAGAAGGCAATACCGTACAGCTCACCGAGGTAAGCGGCATGCAGCGGACGTAGAGACATGGGACAACCTGTTGTGGGAGTTCTGAGTTGCGCGAGTGTAGCATGCGGTGCCCGATTGAGCCTATTCGGTCATTATTATAAGGGGTGGCTATGTCATCATCCATTTTCCCTTCATGGCTGGGCGGCTATGAAGTTAAGGATCACGTGCGCAATCCGAATATTCAGGTGGGCGATCACACCTATTACTCGGGCTATTATCACGATAAACATTTTGAGGATCAGTGTGTTCGTTACCTGCTGGGGGATCATTCTAGCCGTGCGGTGTGGGAATCCGGCATCTTTGGCGACATCGATCAGCTGATCATTGGCAAATTCTGCTCTATCGCTTCCGGTGCCACTTTTATGCTGGCGGGTAATCAGGGCCACCGCCATGATTGGATTTCGTCGTTTCCGTTCGATGTCAGCAAATTTGGTGACAAAGTGAAATCCGGCTTTGAGCGCGCGGGGGACACCGTGATTGGCAATGACGTCTGGATTGGCACTGAATGTGTGATCATGCCGGGCGTGACCATTGGCGACGGGGCCGTAATTGGCGCCCGTGCTGTGGTGACCAAAGATGTGCCGCCGTACGGTGTGGTTGTCGGTAACCCGGGGCAAGTGGTCAAAAAGCGTTTCAGTGACGAACATATCGCATTATTGCTGAAAATGAAGTGGTGGGATTGGCCAATGGCGCAATTGCAAGCCAACATGGATTTGATGTGCAGCCAAGACATTGATGGTTTGTATCAGCGTTTTGTGGCCAGCCAAACACACAGCCAAAATCAAAACGTCGAGTAAGCGTCTATTTTTCGTGTGGCGGTCCCGCTTCCTGTCTTGTGCGTTATCCATGAACCGGCGAGTCTTATGACTGCCGCTGACAGCCGTTGACTGCCGTTGTAGGTGGACAACGGCTGTTGCATTTTTGGCGGTACAGCTAAGCTATTTTCTCTTTCTCTTTCTCTTTCTCTTTCTCTTTCTCTTTCCGTGCGTTAGATCTTACTTCGTCCGTCGCCAGCTTTGTTGTAAGGCCAGCTCTAATGGCGTGTGGAATAACGCCGATTGGCTTGGGTTCATACGGGGAGACGGAAATGTGCTGCCGTGTTGCCACAGTCGGCGCATGCCTAAAAAGCCTCTGAACAAAGGTGAGAACAGTGAAATGCATTCCATCAAGGTCCAATGCAGATGGGTGACGGTGACGGGTTTTCCACTGCTCAGCGCCAGACAGCGCGCAATATCTTTAATGCTGGCTTGATGGCCGGGATAGTACGTCACATCCAACGGTGTATGGGTGCATGCATCCCCTTGGGTCGAGAGCTGGTGGACGATGTTCTCTGCCAAGTCAGGCAAGAACGTCCAGTAGTGGTTGAGCGTGTAATGGCTGGGTGATTGCACGATCAGCTTGTTTTGGGTTTCTTTGATCAACATACCAAGGTAGCCATCTTCCAGCGCACAACTCAAGCTGTGGCCGCAGCAACGTACTGTGATGTGGGCACCGGCTGCTGCTGTTTGCTCTAGTAACCTTTGTAGCTTACGAGGCAAGGTGATCGGGATCGGGCGAGGTTGACGCCAAAAGGCCATGCTGGATAAACGGGATGGTTTGATATCGTAGAAATTGGTGGTCAGCACAAGGTGGCGTTGGTGTTTCGCGATAAGGGTTGTAATCGTCTCTAAAGAAAAAATGACCTGCCCACCCAAAGTCGGGTCAGGCAGGTGCAGGAAAACGGTATCGCAGTCGGCAATGAGTTCGTCCAAAAAGTCCACATCCTCGGCACAAATTTCTGCCAAGGTGAGGTTGGGCGTGATCTCAATAGGTTGACAGGGGTCATCAAGGGTCGCCGTGACTTGCCAGTTGTATTTGGCCAAGTTTTTACACAGCAAGGAGCCCATTTCATGCTCAATTCCCAAAACTAAGGCTTTTTTCATAATTACCCTCAACCTTGCGATTCAATTCAAATCATTACCCAGAAGTTAAGGTTTTTTTGTCGGTATAGTAAACAGACAAATTGGCATAGTGGTATTTGATAATGCATAGCATGGAATGGGATAGCATTCGGATCTTTCTCGCCGTGGTGGAATCGGGCAGTATGTCGGCGGCTGCGCAGGGGTTGGGAATGTCGCAACCGACGGTGAGCCGACAAATTTCCGCCCTCGAAGATCGGGTTGGATTTAACCTGTTTGATCGTTCATGCAATGGGCTGCGACTGACTGTCATGGGAGAAGGGTTACTGGAGTCAGCCCAGCAGACCGCCCGTGGGGTCGAAGGCTTCATGCGCAAGGTGAACGCCTGTAACGATCAGCATGAAGGGCATGTGCGTCTCGCAGCCAGTGAAGTGGCGGGTTTTTTCTATTTGCCGCAGGCGCTGAAGGCGTTTAATGATGCCTTTCCGCATATTGAAGTGGAAGTGTTGGTGAATAACCAAAATGTGAATTTGAATAAGCGGGAAGCTGATATTTTGATCTCCCGTTACCGTCCCACACAGCCGGATCTGGTGGTGAGCTATTTGTACCAGCATGAGGTGGGCTTTTTTGCCCATCAGGATTATTTGGCAGAGCGGGGCATGCCTAAGTCGCTGGCGCACATGCACAGCCGTGATTATCAAATCGTTGGCTTTGATCAGTCTGATATTTATTCGCGCACGGCGGCGCAAATTGGTGAGCCGGTCAGTAAATCGCAATTTCCCTTCCGCACAGACAGTTACATGATGCAACTCGAGTTGGTTCGCGCCAGAGCGGGCATTGCCGCGATGTACAAAGAAGTGGCAGGGCGTCATCCCGAATTAGTGCCGTTGTTCCCGGATACCCCTATTCCGCCGGCACAATGGTGGTTGATCTGTCACCGTGATGTGCATGTGAATCCGCGCATTCGCCATTTGATGGTGTTTTTGAGCCGTTGGTTTGAAGCATTAACGGTGGATGAGTTGCCCGTGACGACCCTCTGACGGCGGTGATATCTCTGCCATTTTGTCTGTTTGTGGATGGATGCTTCACTTTTTCCTGCCTGTTTCCCTTCTTGCTGCCACACGGTGTGTCTGGCAGCGAGCACGCGCATCGCGTGCCATACTGTATAGAACCGTAAAATAGAATAACTATTTACCTATTATCAATGGGTTAAGTCTTGCTCCGGTACCTGGGTGACATACATGCACTATTTTGTGTGTTTTGTTGAACACATATCAAAAACGTTACAAAGAAAAGGGCGTATTGGTGGAAAAATCAACAAGGGAAAACGTTTTCGGTGGCTTAAACTTGATCTGAACCAGTGAAATTTCAATTTTTTTCAAAATACTCGAAACAAAAGTTGAGTTATTCAAAAAAAATTGAATAATGTAATCAAAAGATAAAATGCTGAGAAAATGCTGCTCCACACATTTTCCTCCGCAATGAACCCCTAAGACGTGTTACGTGACATCCGGTGTCCCGTGTGTCCTCAAATAATCTGATGAGATAACCATGAGCAACTCTCTAGTACTTGTAATCAACTCTGGCAGTTCTTCACTGAAGTTTGCACTGATCGATACCGTTAGCGGTGAAGCGACCCTTAGCGGTTTGGGCGAATGTTTCGGCCTACCTGAAGCGGTAGTGAGCTGGAAAATCGACGGTGAAAAACATGAGTACAAATTGGATGATTCTGGCAACCACCACCAGCAAGCGGTTGACCGTATCGTTCTTCTGCTAGAAGAGCAGGGTATCAAGCAAGACATCGTGGCAATTGGTCACCGTGTGGTTCACGGCGGTGAGAAATTCACTAAGACAGTGAAAGTTGACGAAAACGTGCTGAGCGAAATTGAAGCGTTGAGCGATCTTGCTCCGCTACACAACCCTGCACACGTTATCGGTATGCGTGCCGCGATGAAGGCATTCCCAACACTGTCTCAGTACGCGGTATTTGATACAGCGTTCCACCAGACCATGCCAGCAAAAGCATACACCGGTGCTATCTCTCAGAAACTGTACACTGACTACGGTATCCGTCGTTACGGTTTCCACGGTACAAGCCATTACTTCGTGAGCCGTGAAGCAGCGAAAATGGTGAACAAGCCAGTAGAAGAGAGCAACTTCATCTCTGTTCACCTGGGTAACGGCGCATCAGTATGTGCGATTAAGAACGGTAAGAGTGTCGATACGAGCATGGGCTTCACCCCACTTGCAGGCCTGATGATGGGTACGCGTTGTGGTGACCTTGACCCAAGTATCATCGAATTCCTACTGAAGAAAGGCTGGTCACAGCAAGAAGTGTTTGACGAGCTGAACAAGAAATCGGGTCTGTTGGGCGTATCTGGCCTAACCAGTGACTGTCGTGGCATCATCGAAGCGATGGAAAACGGCCACGAAGGCGCAACGCTAGCGTTTGAACTGTTCTGCTACCGTGTAGCGAAATACATCGGTTCTTACATGGTGGCGCTAGATGAACTAGACGCAATCATCTTCACAGCAGGTATCGGTGAGAACTCTCAGCCAATCCGTAGCAAGATCCTAGAAAACCTGAAGATCTTCGGCTACCGCGAAGATGAAGCGGCGAACGCTGCTGCACGCTTTGGTAACCGTGGCGTGATCACACAGCCAAACTCACCTGTTGCGATGGTGATCCCAACGAATGAAGAGTGGGTTATCGCGAAAGAATCGATGGAGCTGCTACACGCTTAATGCGTCGTACTGATTCCTGAATACAAAAAACCGCCGGCTTTGCTGGCGGTTTTTTTATGCCTGTGATTTGTTGCTGTTTGGGTTACGAGGGCACTGTTGTCTGTGTCTGTAGGATGCAAAGGGCAGGGACGGTGCGCCGGAAGAATAAGAAAGCAGGAGCAGAATGCAGAAGAGAGAGGAAAGACACGGCCACGAGGCGCAGCCGTGAAGAGTAAGCCGTTACTCGCACAGATCCAGTTCGTTGTGGATCAGTACCACACACTGGGATGCGAACAACATTTTAGGCCCTAGGCTGATTTTGATTGCCCCAAGGCGTTTTAGGCTGTTCATGCTTTTCTTTGGCATTGGGATGTGATCGGTCAGCAAGAAGCAGCAGTTGCCTTCAAATTCCTGACGACGGATCGACTCGCCTTTTTTATCCATCATGTAGATTTGATAATCGTCAGCCAATTCCACCACCAACTTTTCAAAGCTGATCGTGCGCACGGTAATGCCCGGTTCAACCTGGCGCGTTTGCTCTTTACCCATGCCGACAGACATATCCAGCGCACGGACCACTTTTTCAAGCAGCGCTTGCTCATGGAAGCCGCCCACATTGGTCAAATCATTGGCCGTGAATGTGATGGTGCGGGAGTAGTCCTGAGTACTTTCTAGCACCAGGTGTACCACCACATCTTCGCGGTGTGATTGGGCCACGAAAATGGTGTTCATCAGGGTGTGTGCCAGGATTTCCGTGTGGGCCTCTTGGCCGACAGAAGCGAGAAGTTGCTGGCTGTTCGTCGGGGCCGAACGGGCTCGTAAAACAAAAGCGCGCATAGGGGGATCCTACTGGTATCAATGTGACTCATAACATCGAGGAGCGTGTACGGCCCTCGAAAAGGGCGTCATTATCCCAGTTTTACAGCGTTATGTAACGGGAATTATGTCTCACGGCCTGACAGAATAGCTTCCTGTGTAATCTTTAAAAAATAGTTGAATGTTTTACCGAGGTGATTGATCGGAATTTGAGAGGTTGGATCAATTATCACGCAGTGCGGTGGCGCATGAGCGAGTGTGATACAGGCTGTCCCCAAGGGCGTGACAAACATGGACAGAACGTGGATACATAAAAATGCATTGTGCGATTTATTTTTCAGGGATTTATGCGTAGATCTTACATTGTATGAGTTTGTAAAGGGGTAAATGGTGTCCTTTTAGGCAAAATTCAACTTTGATGATTAAAATCAAATAAAGTGTAGGTCATTCAAAAAGTTTTTGCGTTACTAAAATATTGTGATAAATTAAACACAGATTTGAGAGACACAAATCATACGCATTTAGCGACTGTCCTTTTTGTAGGAAGGAGAGTGGCAAAGATGACGGGAGCGGAGTGGAACACGCTGTCGACATCTGCTGGGGGCACCCAGCCTATCCTGCTTGGAACCCAGGATTTTTACGGAACGGGAAACGGCCCTGAGCATCTGCTCAGGGCCGTTTTTTCATGGGTAAAATTCATCGTTACTCATCATTTGGCCAAAGTTGGTCAGAATGGGTGAGGAAATATTGGTAGCCGGCTTCCCAACCTTGTAATGCTAGCGTTTCATGGGGTGTGTTTTTACATTGGCCGATATAGGCCACCCCGTCTTTACCGTGTTCATAGGTCTTGTATGGCGTGCAATAGTGCTCAATGCCGTATTGATAGCCCTGATGGTATTTGGCCTTTTCATCTGCCGTGAGAGGATGGAGCGCATCAAGGGCGGCATCACTTCTCGCAAAGCGCCCCTTCATACCGTCCTGGTAGCCTAATTGCTCCCAATGGTTTTGTTGTGCCAGTTTGGCGTCATTCGATAACCCTGAGCAGGCACTGAGTAAGCCTGCAAGTACCAGTGAAACCAGCCGTTTCATTCATCACCTCCGTTTACTGTGTCAACGTTAGCTTAGGAGAGAAATCAGTACCTTGCAGGCGGCGTTGTGTGCTTATTTTCAGCTAAAACGGTGTTTTAACTAAAACGTGGGTGGATGACCCTTTTGTATTGCTCAGGGCTGTTTCTTGGGTTCAAGTACGCGATCAGGCCCCGCACTGGGCCAGTACATGCCGATATAGTTCCAGCCTACCCACAGCACCAAGCCTGTTGCCACAATCAGTTCAAAGATCCCCAAGCGCTCCAGCCATGCCCATTGTGGGTAGGCGGTGTTGAGCCATTGCGTTAAGCGTTCAAGCGCGACCGCGCTGATCACCGAAGGAAACGTCACCGCTGCCAGTGACGGTTGAAAACGCTGTTTAAGTAAATTGAAATAGCAAAGATAAACCAAAATCGTCATGGTAATGCCGACCCCGGCCAGAGCGCCGGTGAGTACCGGATCGGGTTGATCTACATTCACCAGATAGGCGGTGAGCGACAAATTTACCGGTGCCGCCATGATGGCCAGTGTCGGGCGTGCTGGACGAGGCAGGCGCCCGGCAAAGCACAAGCGATAGAGCACCACGGGCAACATTAAAAAGTAGATGGTGATGCACAAATCGGTCATGGCGAGCGAGAAAGCATGGTGCCCCAGTTGTGGACCGGCCAATGTGCCGCTGATCGCCCCTACCGGGTACAGAAACCAACTCGGATACAAATGGGTCAGACGCAAGTGTTTGCACTGGTGGTAAAAGAAGAAACACATCATAGAGAGGTGCAGCATCAAAGCGGGGTACCACAGCAGCTTGGCCATCGGCACATGGATCACCGACAGGTAGTCGGCCAGTACCAATAGTGCCATCGACATGGGTGCCATCAGGCTGCCATGCAGCGGGTGGCGCAAGTCCTGAATAAAACGCGCCGGGTTTAGTGCGTATTTCAGCAAAACCGGCGTCAGCAATCCTGCCCCGATGGCGGCACACACGCCGCGTACCCAGCCAGCGGCCTCCGGATAAAAGAGGGACCAGGCCAATCCTGTACCTGTCGTGGCCAGTGCGAGTGCCGCTTGGCCCGTGGGAATATGAAGTAGCGAGTTAGCTAACGCCTTCATGTAAATCAACAACCTTGTAAATAGCAAAATGACGATAGAAATGGGGCCGCCTGTACGGCGACTGGGCGGTGGCATAGTGTACACCAGTGTATCGATAGACGGTTATTCCTGAGGATGCAAAACGGGAATGTGATAGGGGTCAACGGATAGCAAAAAGGCGAAAATATATCGGGGTTTCAAGTTGCGAAATGGGGCATTTGGATCCATAGTTATTTTGTGACCTGTTAGTGAGCGGTACGAATACAAGCTTAGGGAGGAAAGAGCTGTTTTAATCTAGCTCAAGGGAACAGGGAACTGGTTGATGTGAATCAACCCTCACTAGGCAAAAAGCAATAGGCAACATCGCAACATTGATAGATGCAACAATGCTACAAGCTACATTGATAACGTAACATCTGCCTAGTTACAATTTGGATAGCAACACACACTAAGTCGATACTTCTTCGCCAAATTAGAGCGATGTCCGATTTAAAACAGTGACTGTATCGGACACGGCATACTCAACGTAATGAGTGGCGAAGCCAAAGTAACATCTGTGACACCGGCGAGTAACAGCAACATTCGTTACTCTGTTCGCAAACGCTCGATACTGACTTGACGAGTCAGCATGAGCACAGAAAAAGATAGATATTAATCAAGCCGCGCTGCAATGGTGCGGCTTTTCTGTGTGTGCGGCACCGTGCGTTGGCCGAGCATGTGGAATGACCGCCTGAACAGGCGGTTAGAGGGGAATATCCCAAGCCGCCAGTGCCGATCACCGCGCTTGAAAATGGCGTTTTAACACGGCGAGATATGTATGATGAAAAGGGCGAAAGTCAACGTTGTGCCAATAAAATGAAATAAGGCTTTACATTCAGTCAAAAAGACGTAATATCGCCAACGCTCTGTAGTAAAAATTATTAATGAAACATCAAGTCAAAGAAAAGCCCTCAGATACTGCTTCGTAACTGTTGTTGTCCTCAGTGTTTCCCTTGCTTTATCGTAACATTCAATAATGTTGTTTCAGTGCATCACAAATTGTGAATTTATCTAACATACATTTATTAAGGGACACATCATGTCTAAGTCAACTGGTATCGTAAAGTGGTTTAACGAAGAGAAAGGTTTTGGTTTCATTTGTCAAGACAACGGCGGCGCTGACGTATTCGTTCACTTCCGTGCAATCGCTTCTGAAGGCTTCAAAACTCTAGCTGAAGGCCAGAAAGTATCTTTCGACATCGAAGATGGTCAGAAAGGTCCTCAGGCTGCTAACGTAGTTAAGCTATAATTTTATTATAGTGCTCAGCGTCTATCTTCTAGGTAGGTGCTAAAAGAAAGGCCAAGTTTATCAATAGCTTGGCCTTTTTTGTATCTGCTATTTGGGGTGTCTACCCCCATGCATGTCTCATGCTCTAGCGCTTTTGCAGAATAAACATCTGGTAGTCAAACGCACCGTGACGGGCGTGAAACGCCGCTATCTCTCGCTGCATGTCAGCATAGGCTCTCGCACCTTCAAGCTCGCCTTGCAAAGCCTCCAAACGCGCTTCAAACGGGCCATAGTACGCCAGCCAAGCATCATCACTCAGTGCAAAATGATCAATCACGCGATACCCAGCCGCTTCCGCTTGGGCCAAGCGAACCGCGACGGTCGTCATGTCCGGGTATTCTTGCTGCCAAAACGCGCGTGTGTCGTTGTCAATGCTTTCTGAGAGTGTCTGAGCGGCCTCTTCCCGCCACACCAAATCACTCAATACCAGGATGCCGTCTGTTTGCAGCAGGGATCGCCATGCGTTGAACGCGGCTTCCACGCCCATGATGTAGGCACTGCACTCGCTCCAAATAACGTCGAAGCTTTCCGGTGCGAACGGTAAATCCGCCATATTGGCACACACGGTGGTGATTCGTTCGCCATGGCCCTGTGCGTTTAGGGTATCGTTCAGTGCGGCCAAGGCTTTTTCTTCGTTATCGGTCGCGGTGATCGTGGCTGGTGTGTGGGCAGCCAGCACCTGCGTGGCGATCCCCCGGCCACAGCCTATCTCAAGGATCGTATGAGGCGTGTGAGGGATCTGAGCCAGTGCGTTGAGGGTATCTGCTTGTGATCCCGGCCCCCAGCGCTCTAACCCGTTAAACACCGCCATAAAATCGGCCATGTATTGGTCGTGTGTGTTCATGTCTTTAGATAACCATTTCAGGCGCATGGCCTGTTTTTCATCAAAGCCTTGTTTCATCAGCCAATCGATGTGGGCCTCTGGCGCGTGTTGATCCAGTGTCTGATGCCACTCCGTCAGGCTGCTTTCCCCTAGCATGGCGGCCAGTAATTGACGCGCACGCTGTTTGTGGGTGATTTCTTCATCCAGCAGGCGTAAACGCTCAACCAGCATGTCGCGTTCGACTTTGCTGTCTAGACACGCCTGGCATTCTTTCAGCGTCAGGCCGCCGGCTTGCAGGTTTTGCAGCAGGGTCAGGCGCTGCACATCCCGCTCAGTGTAGGTGCGATAGCCGTTGGCCAGTCGTTGGCCTTTAATCAACCCCAGCTTTTCGTAGTAGAGCAGCGTGGTACGTGATAGCCCCAGTTTCTCGGCCAGTTGTGAGATGCGATACATCCGGTGTTCCTTGTTATTCGGTGTTCCGGTTCGTGTTATTACCAGTATGCCGGATTATCCAGCGCAGGGGCACAGCGTGATGCACCGGAGATTGTCGTTAACGGTTGAGCGGTCAATGACTGTGCCAACCATCCGTGTGGGTAGCTGAGCGGTTGTGGTGCGCGAAATTGCGCTTCGGTGATAGGTTCAAAGCCCACTTTGCCGTAAAAGTTTGGATCGCCATAGGTGAAGGCCAATGTCGCCCCTTGAGCTTTCAGGGCTGCTAAGCCGGTGTTGATCAGCGCTTGTCCAATGCCTTTGCCTTGGTAGGCGGTGTGTACTGCCACTGGCGAGAGCAGAAAAGCGGTGTGTACGTTATCGCCTTCAAACATCATGCGGGTAAACAGAATACTGCCGACGATCTGTTGTTCATCCATCGCCACAAACACGTAGCGATCGTTTTCTGGCGTAGTGTCAAACAGTGCCGTGACGAGTTCGCCAATCACTTTGCCTTCAGCTTCACCTTCTGAGTCGCTGAAAGTCTGGGCAAAAAGTTGGCAAATGTTTGCGGTGTGTTCAGGGGAAGCGTGTCCGTAATGCATGTTGGTGTTCTTGTTCATGGTTTTATCGTTCGTGTGCTGCTTAAGAATGGCGTAAGCATAAACTGTAAAGCCGTAGACAGGTCAAGGAGGCTGTGAAAATGTGTGATACACGGAAATGATGGATGAGAGAGGGGGGAAGGGAAATTGCGACGTTACTCGGAAAACCCGTTTGTCTTTTTCGCTACACTGCGAATGGGCAGATAATGAAATATAGAGTGAGCGACAGGTCATGAGTGAGGCACAACTACAAGAGAAGATTCGAGCGATTGTTGGCATTCATTATTGGAATTTTACACAGTTACCGGAACAAGTTTGCATGGCGTTGGATCAGTTATTGATCACCTATGAGCGAGATGAAATCCTTTCTGTTATGCAGCGGTTGCTGCCTGATTATGAAGCGTCAGCAAAAAAGGCGAGAGCGAATGGGGCAGGATCAGGGACAGCGGCAGAAATGAATATGGCCTGTGAGATGCAACTGCGTTACCTGAGTGACAGCATTGAATACATTGAAAACCACAGTGCCTGATGAGGAATAACGTTTTAGCTGAAAACGTGCTTAATACGTGCAACCAGTAATAGAGCAAACAGTTTAAAAATCTCACCTCAAAATCTTGATTTTGCTAACACCTTGTAATTTATGAACTAAATTGATTTATCCACAAAAACGGTGGGTAACTTTATGGTAAATTCCACAACGGGTTGATCATAAAGGCAGCAAACGGTGCGCGGGATGGCGCACCGATAAAGGGAAGGGATGTGGATTAATTGCGAGGGTTGGTATTGAGACGGGCGTCCCACCACGCGCTGGCAAGGGCTAACGCGCTGGTTTGATTGTCGCAGCGTCCCATCATTTTCAGCACAATGGCTAAGGTCGCAATCACCGCATGGCGGCCGTATTCGTTCTCTTCCTGACCGAGCCAGACACGTTGCAGGTAAGCGCCGCTGATCTCGCCGTGTTTACCGGAAGCGCCCTCCAAGTACGTCGGCCATTC
Organism: Photobacterium aphoticum; assembly: GCF_001029435.1. Lineage (GTDB taxonomy): Bacteria > Pseudomonadota > Gammaproteobacteria > Enterobacterales > Vibrionaceae > Photobacterium > Photobacterium aphoticum. The sequence goes on from NZ_LDOV01000037.1 coordinate 72,456, forward strand.
TTCCTCAAAATACGTGCCTTCCTGTACACCCGCGATTAAGCAGCTAGTGCGTGGGCTGCGCTCGCTTTCTCCGCCTTCGCCTTTAAATGCCACCATGTTGCGATCTCCCACTAACTGGGCGGCTTCGGCATGCAATTGTTCGTAACCCTGATGGAAAATGCCGTGAATGGCAAAAGGTGCCGCTGTCGGATTTAGGGCACGGGCGACGGTGTTGAGTGGGGTGCGCAAGCCCACTAATTTGCGGATCGCCAGCAGATCCACCAGCGGATCACAATAGGCTGACAGCGGGATGTAGCAGAGGTTCTCGGCGTCTAAGATCGCGCGGGCTTGATCCGGCGTGTGGGCCTGCTGAATATTGAGCGCAGGGCAGGCACTCTCGATTTGGTATTTCACTGCATCCACCGCCGCATGGCCGCTGAGCATCACGCGCACGCCGTTCTGTGCCAGCAGTTTTGCCGCCAACAACAGCCACGGCGGCTGGCGACGTTTACCCGCAAAACAAGGCCAGTCGACCTCTATTGCCAGTTGCTGCCAGTCAGGATGGATACGGGCGCGCAACGCCTGAATATAGCCGGCAGCCTCGTCGGCGGTTTCACAACGTACGCGCTGAAGCATCAGTAAGGTCGCCAGTTGCAGTAACTCGGCGTTGCCATCGAGATATTGCGTCAGCGCCTCGCAGGCTTCATCTTGGGTCAGCGGACGGCGGCCTTTCTCTCCACGGCCGACGAGTTTGATAAATTCGGAAAAGTCAGGCATGTCATCATCCTTGTTGACGAAAAGTAAATCACTGTGGGCCTTATCATAACATTTCACTGCCGGTTTGCCTGTGTGAAATCGGCGTGGCCCGTGACGGTATTGCCAGCACAGTTGCGGGAAAATATCTACAGGGTATGAGTCTGTTATGTCGCACAAAAGGTAACTTTGTGTTTCAAAAAGTGTGATCTTAAGGCAAGGAAAAATAGGGAAATTACAAACTCTCTGATTATTAACGTATTAATACCCATCAGAAGCATTTATTTACTTTTGTGGCTTCGTGTTAATCACGGCTATGCGCGATGCATGGTCCGTTTCCTGATGGCTAGGGATTATCGGCAGAGAGAATAATTATGAAAAGATCGGTATTAGCAACAGCGATTGGGGCGCTGTTGTTGAGTCAGGCACCAGTAGCGGTGTCGGCAACATCGTTACAACCCTCGACATCGCCTTCCACACGTTCACAGGCGATGTCTGACGTTGAGAAGATGGTCAGCGAGATGGCGCAAAAAGTGCAATCACGTGTGAATGAAGTGATAGCGTTGGCTGACGATCCGAAAAACTGGGAAGTGCGCAATGGTCGTCGCTATTTCCGTTATAACGATTACCTGTACCCGATGTCGCCAGACAACAAACCGCTGTTTATGCCGTTTGTGTTGGGGGCGTCGTACGAGGAAAATCTGGCGTATGCGGATCGCTCAGCGGAAGCCATGTTTGATTTTGTGAAAGCGCCTTGGCGTTTGGTGAACGAGCAAGATGGCGTCTTCATCTTCCATGATCAGTTTGGCTTTAGCTATATGGATTGGGACAAAAAGTGTCACGTGCGTTACCTGACCAGTGGTGTGACACAAGAGACCAAAGACTGTTTGCCGTTGGATCAAAAAGCGGTAGACGGGATTGGTTTCATTGATGAGTTGGACGTCGAAAACCATTTAGTCGGCAACTTTGCTGCACAGATCCGTTTTGTGCAGAACCAGACGTCTGAACCCACCGGCAATGCGGATAAATCGCAACAGAAACTGGTGACCCACCGTGATGCACTGCTGGTGCTGACACCGGAAAAAGACAGTCTGGACGAGAAAGCCATTGAGATGCGCGTCTACAAAGACGGGGCATTGTTGGAAAAACGCATTCTGACCAACCCGACGCAAATCATGAAAACCGATCGCGTCGGCATGGATGACCGCCCTGATATCCTCTTCTCCAAACGCTCTTACACCACAGTGTTGCCGTGGAACTGGGTGGAGCAAGGCCTCAGCTTTACCTTCATGACCTATGACGGCCGTGAAGGGGAATTGTCGGCAGATGCGATTGAATTCGGCGCGCCGATCCATGTTGATATGCCGATGATCCGTATCGGTATGCTGACCGAGCCACCAGCGGTGAAACCGCTGGAAGAAAAAATGGGTAACTACGGCGCCGAGTTGTTCCAGCGTTTCCCTTTCTCCACCATGACGCTGAGCCCGTATCTGCCGGTGCAACTGGATAAGATCGTCACGGCGTATGGCGAAGTGGAAGAAGACTACAGCTACTTTGAAAAGCCGGACGTGTATTCGGGTGACTTGCGTGAAAACATCACCAAATCGCTGATCCAAACCGGTATCAATAATGCTAACTATGGCGTGACCAGTTCGGCCGGTACGCACCAGTGGCAGCCGGGGTATTACCCAACCGTGGTGATTGGTCATTCCATTGGCCGCTACAAGAAAAAAGATGGCACCATTGAGAACGTGACGCACGGTTTGTCGGGCGGTAACGGCATGGCCTTGTTGGTGGATTCCACCGCCAACGAAGTGACCCACGAAATCGGTCACGCATTTAGCTTGTGGCATTGGCCGGGTGGCCCGGATACGTACTACCACAGCACCCGCAGTGGTTGGGGTTACGATGCCTACCGTGGCCGTATGACCGACAACGTGGTGTGGTACGAAAATGGTTCGGGTGATCGCAACTTTGCCGGCATTGTCGGATTTGGTAAAGATCCGATGGCGGGCGGTAACTTTGATTCGCGCGTCAACAGCTACCCACTGTTCACCGGTTATACCTCCAAGGTGATGCAGGATTACCTGACCGGTTTTGACTTCCTGGACATGAACAGCCCGAGTGGTTATGCCCATTGGGATGACGAGCAGCAAGTGATGACGCCGGTAGATACCACAACGAAGTTGAAGCCGGTACAGCGTGGTGTGGACGTGATGACCATGGTGGGTTACTACGATCCGCAAAACACCAACACCAGCTATATTTATCCGCCGATGTACGGCAGTGCGGGTCAGGTGTATGACTTGCCAGCACCGACCGTGGGTCAGTGTTGGGCCACAGTGACCTATGCCGATGGTCGTGAGCAGCAGATCGGCCTGCATGGTGTGCGCCATGATGGCAACATGAGCAACAAGTTCCACGTTAACTTGGCGCGTGAAGCCAACCCGCAAAGCATGGTGATCAGCTGTCCGCAGCGCAGCTTGCAGACGGTTGTGACAGAGCAGATCCTGGCGGATGTGGATCAGACGCGTTTCTTTGAGTGGGGTGAGAATAACCGCCAAGGGACGCCGGGTGATGTGTTCAGCTATCATCGCAATGGCCGTATTGAACTGTTCCGTCTGAATACGACGAGCTACTGGTACTTCCCGGATTCAGGCTCTAACCATGAATGGACATTCTTGGGTTACATGGATGACTTCGTTGAGCAGTATGTGGCAGAGCAGAACCCAAGCTTTGACAGTTTGGGCGAAGTGGCACTGACGGAGCGAACGTTCACGGCGAACAATGAATACCCACAACGTGCCGTTACCTTTGGTCAGGGACAAGGGTACGATCACGGTGTGGAACATGCCCCGACCTTTGCGCAGATCAGCGAATTGGCCAACCGTGACTTTGTGTCAATCGGTGAGTTTGAGCGTGAATTGCTGACACAGGAAGCCTACCAGTTGTTTGCCGGTAACTACCGCATCAACGACGGTCATCGCGCGAACGCACGTTTTATCGGGGCACTGTACGCACAGTGGAATGAAGATACGGGCACCCGTGATTACTTCATGATGAAGCAGGTGGATGCAGGGGCGATGCCGTTGGATCAGCAAAGCAACGCAGGCTGGAAGTTCCTGGGCAGCGCGCAGACTTACGTGAACATGGATTTGAACCCGATCTTGATTGATCGTGAGGGTGACGATCATGCTACCCGTATGCAGCAATACTTCGGTGTAGAAGCGTTGCTAACGTGGGATCAACGTGCAACCACCACACAGCCGTTCGCGATCTTTGTCCAGACGCAAGAGGATGGCAGCCGTGCGTACTTCATGCAAAAAGTGGCGGGTAAAGGTGAAGCCTTCCCAAGCGGTGAATACTCCAATGCCGATTGGCTGTTTATCACCAATGATCAGTTGCTGACCGAGCAATTGGTTATCTGGCAAGATCAAGGCGTGTTTGAGCAGGATCTGCTGGATTGGTACCGTCAGGAACGCATGCGTGAGTGGGGCGACGACGGTCAGTGGGGGACGCCGGGTGATGTCTATGCCTATGATTTTCAAGGCGGCCGCCACTACTACCGCCTGAAAACCGGGTGGTATGGCTACTTCCCATGGCCAAGTGCGTCGGCGGATCCATCGGATAAGCACTGGCAGTACTTAGGCCATTTCTAAGTCCCCATCTGAGTCCGTTTTCGTGACAAGGGATGCTTGACACTCAATCAAGCCAACTGAAGCCAAGCCCAGCCACCGCGCTGGGCTTTTTTGTGCCCCTTGCCAGTTGTTTGTTGCACAAAGCTTGCTGCTTGTTACTGCGTGTTGAACATCGTCTGCTGCCATCATTGAGTGCCGAAAATGGCGAGTGTTCCGCACAAGAAGGCCGTACACTGAGGCTAAGTCAAACAGAAAAGCGAGGAGACGGCAGCATGTTGATGAGCCCCCAAGCGTGCCAGCGTGCGCGATTAGCCCGCGATGCCCGCTATGACGGTCACTTTTTTACTGCTGTTAAAACTACTGGGATCTATTGCCGCTCGATTTGTCCGGCCCCGCCGCCACTGGAAAAGAACGTGGAATATTTTGCGACTGCGTATGCTGCCGCGCAGGCGGGCTATCGTCCTTGTTTGCGTTGCCGTCCGGACAGCGCGCCACACTCACCGGCTTGGCAGGGCACGCAAACCACTTTGCACCGTGCATTGCGATTGATTGATCAAGACGGGTTACCGAGTGGTGGCTTACCCGTTTTAGCCGCGCGATTGGGGATCAGCGAGCGCTATCTGCGTCAGCTTTTTCAAGACAGTCTGGGACTGTCGCCCAAAGCGTACAGCCTCTACAAGCAATGTTTGCTCGCCAAGAAGTTGCTGCATGAAACCACGTTGCCCATCACTGACATTGCACTGGCCAGTGGGTTTGCCAGCGTGCGTCGCTTCAATGATGCGTTTAAACAGCAATTTGGGTTATCGCCCAGTGCCATTCGTCGGCAGTCGAGCACGAAGGCTGCCACTGCGGCCGGCGGTGTGCCTATCACACTGAGTCTGGCTTACCGCCCGCCGTATGATTGGGTAACCTTACGGGATTTTTATGCGTCCCGGGCGATAGAAGGGCTGGAGTGGGTCGGTGACGAGCATTATGGCCGCACGTTTCAGTTTGACCCAGAGGCGCAAGGGGCGAGTCCGATACAAGGGCACTTTACCGTTCGGTTTACCCCTAAGCAGATGGCTGTGACGATCGTGTTATCGGATCTGACATTTTTACCCCGCGTGATCAGTCAGATCCGCCGTTGTTTTGATGTCGATGCTGATCCTGAACAGATCGACAGTGCGTTACAGCAGGCGATGGGGACTGACACGCTGCAATACACAGGGGGGCGGTTGCCGGGGATCTGGAGTCCGTTTGAAGCGGGTGTGCGGGCGATCCTTGGTCAGCAAGTTTCGGTGCTGGCGGCAAAGCGGTTAGTGACACAGCTGGTGGCGATGAACCCGGCCAATGAAGCGGGCGAAAAGGGTTCCCAACGGCGCTATTTCCCTACCCCTTCACAGTTGCTAACCTACGATTTGCAGCAACTGGGTATGCCGGAGCGTCGACGTGAGACGCTACGCCAGTTCGCCTTGTTTGCTCAGGACGGTGATGTGAATGACACCGATGCCTTACTGGCTATTCCCGGCATTGGCCCGTGGACGGTCAATTACCTGCGGATGCGGGGCTTGAGTGATCCGGATGTGTTGCTGGACGGCGATCTGGGCGTGAAAAAAGCGCTGGCACAATGTGCTTGTTCGCCGGCATTGGCCGCCCCGTGGCGCAGTTATTTAACCTTATATTTATGGAAGACGTTATCGTGAACAATCAAGTCATAGCGACCCCCATTGGTTGGCTCAATGTTATAGCAGACGACACTGCCGTATTAACGATTGCCTTTGATGTCGATCCTGACAGTGTGCAACACCCTAATAGCGTGACGGCGCAATGTTGTTTGCAACTGGCCGAGTATTTTGCGGGCGAGCGGACACAGTTCAGCGTGCCTTTATCTGCGCAAGGTACGGCCTTTCAGCACCGCGTGTGGCAAGCCTTGCAGGCGCTCGATTACGGTGCGACCTGCTCTTATGCCGATATCGCCTATGCGATTGAGAATCCGAAAGCGGTGCGAGCCGTCGGTGCAGCGAACGGGAAAAACCCTATCCCCATTATCGTGCCGTGTCACCGTGTGATCGGCAGCTCAGGCAAGCTCACCGGTTATGCGGGAGGGCTCGACAAAAAAGTCTGGCTGTTAGACCATGAAAAACAGGTGGCGATGCGATCGGCGTAAATCGCACACCGCTTGAATAGCGAGTATCGAGCATCCCTTGCCTTGCCTTGGCTGACGATGAAAAGGACGACAACATGAAAATAACCCCCGTGATTCAGGGCGTCATTGCCCGCTCCGCCCACCCATTAGGGTGTCAGCAAGCGGTGCGCCAACACATTGCGACTGTGCGTCAGCACATGGATCCTGTTGACCCTGTCAGTGAGACGCCGCCATTGCGGGTCTTGGTGTTAGGGGCATCGTCCGGTTTCGGGTTGGCATCACGTATCGCGTTAACCTTTGGCGAGCAGCGTGCGGATACCATTGGTGTGTCCTTTGAGCGCGGGCCGAGTGACAAAGGCGTGGGCACGGCGGGGTGGTACAACAATATCTATTTTCGCCAAGAGGCCGAACAAGCCGGTCGTGTGGCGAAAAACATTGTCGGTGATGCTTTCTCTCCGGCGGTGCGTGAGCAGGTGGTGCAGGCCATTCGTGATGATCTCGGCGGGCAGGTCGATCTCGTGGTGTACAGCTTGGCAACAGGCGTCCGTCCTGATCCTCAAACCGGTGAGATGTGGCGTTCGGTGATCAAAACCACCGACGAAGCGTTCAGTGGGCCGACACTGAATTTGGAAACCGACACGCTGGAGACCATGACGGTTGAAGCGGCTACCGATGAAGAGATCATCGCGACGGAAAAAGTCATGGGCGGGGAAGACTGGGCCGAGTGGATCGCAACGCTGCATGATGCCGGTGTGCTGGCGACGGGCTGTCGAACCGTCGCGTATTCCTACATTGGCCCGGCCATCACCTATCCGCTTTATCATCACGGTACGTTAGGGCGGGCGAAACAGCATTTGCATGTTACCGCCGATGCGCTCAATCATCAGTTGCAAGCCTTGGGTGGACAGGCCCATGTGGCGGTGTGTAAAGCGCTGGTGACCAAGGCGAGTGCCTTCATTCCGGCTTTCTCGCCGTATATGTTAGCCTTGTTCAAAGTGATGAAAGCGCAAGGCACCCATGAGGGCTGTATCGAACAGATGCAACGTCTGTTTGGTGAGCGTTTCTTTCCTGCGCAAGGGGAGGTCGAGGTGGATGCACAGCGCTTGATCCGCATGGATGATTGGGAACTGGCAGCGGAAACCCAGCAGCAGGTGGTAGCCTTGATGGCGCAAATCACACCGGAAAACTTTACCGCCTTGGGGGATTACACGGGCTATAAAACCGACTTTTTGCAATTAAACGGTTTCGCCCATGAAGGGATTGATTATGACGCCGATGTGTCGATGGCAGAATTACTGCGCCTTACCCCCTAAGTAAGTATTCACATTGCCTGCCTTTCTCGCCGAACGATCACCGAGGTAATATCACAACCTACGGTGATCGCCAATTAATTGACGTCCTTTGCCCGCGTTGTGCTATTTCATCCGGTGCGTTTGCATGTTCGGGTAGGTATTTTCTTACAGAATTTGTCGTCGGGGAAAATAAGCCTTAGCGCGGGTTACGATTCATTGATCGTTTTCTCAATTAAACATAATCTGTGCCGGATAACACTGGTTAATTGCTTGGTTTATCATTAAAATCGCCGGTCTCATTTCCCTCTTATAATGTGTCATGCGTATATTTTTCGTATATCAATGCGTCAAAGTGTTGGCGTAAAGATAATGACTGTGAAGATATACCTTAATGGGTAAGCATGACAGCGCGCGCCTTTACCTGTCTGTGATGAGGTGAAGGGCTGCAAGAGGGGTAAATATTACCGCGATGAACAATGATGAATCCCCATGTCTGACAATATTTGTATTTCTGTGTCCGATCATCGTGGCACCTCCCATTATTTAATTAACCGCCTCAAGAAACGTTATTTCATCTTAGCGGGTGTGGCCGCGTTGTCTTTTGCGGGTGCGGCGGCATTGAGTGTGTATTCGCTGTATCAGGACAATCAACACTCCTCCGTGCAATTAGCGAGTTTACAAGCTCAGGCGGAAACGCTGCAGGAGCAGGCAGAAGCGTTAAGCTCATCCTTGCAGGAAGAGAACGCCACCAATGTGGCCCTGATGGATGAACTGAGCGAAAAGCAGGTTGCCTTGTCTGTGCTGACGCAGCGCATTGATGATGTCGAAACCATTTTGGGGCTGGCGGCGGAAGAAAACGGTGCGCCGGTGTCACTGCAAGAGCGTGTGGACAGTGCCGCGATCAGCTCGGCTGTCCGTGGCACGCTGTTCCGCATGCTGCCCAACGGCAACCCGACTCCTGGGATCCGCATGTCTTCCCAATACGGTACCCGCGTGCATCCGGTGACCGGTAAACGCAAACGCCACCTTGGGTTGGATTTTGCGGCCAATATCGGTACGAAAATTTACGCACCTGCTGATGGCGTGGTGGAAGTGGTGCGCCCGAGCAATAAAGGCTCCGGCAACTTCCTTAAACTGTCGCATACCATGGGGTTTGCAACCACTTACTCACACCTGAAAAAATTCAACGTGCGCAGTGGTACCTTTGTACGTAAAGGGGATCTCATTGGCTGGACGGGCAATACCGGTTTGTCGACGGGCCCTCACCTGCATTATGAGATCCGTTTCTTAGGCCGAGCCTTGAATCCGCGTCCGTTTGTGGAGTGGACACCGGAAAACTTTGATTCATTGTTTGAAAAAGAAAAGACGGTACAGTGGGCGTCACTCTTGAAGATGATCAATAATGTGGTGTCGATGCAGGTGCAGCTGACCCAATCGCCACACATTGCCCGTCCGATCCAAACGGCCAGCAATGAAGTGAAAACATTGGGTGATAAGGCTGAGCAGGTGTCAAAACTGTAAATCGGGCGAATGATCGCCTCATCATACACGCAAGCACACACGCAAGCACACACGCAAGAAGGGGAAGCACAATGGCGCAAGAATGGTATATCGGAGTGATGTCAGGCACCAGTTTAGACGGTGTCGACACAGCGCTGGTGGCGATTGATACGGATCAGATCGTCGGGCCGTCTTCGGTACGTTTATTGGCCAGTGATTGCTACCCGATGCCGGCAGCGTTGAAATCGGCGCTCTTGGATGTGTGTATTGGGCAGGCGACCAACTTAAAGCAGATTGGTGAGCTGGATCGCCAATTGGGCTTGCTGTTTGCTGATGCGGTGAATAAGTTGCTGGCAAAAACCGGCACCGCCGCGTCACGGATTACGGCGATAGGGTGCCATGGTCAAACCGTGTTCCATCAGCCTGATGGCGATCAGCCGTTTACCATGCAGTTGGGTGACAGCAACCTGATTGCCGCACGCACCGGCATGTTGACTGTGGCTGATTTTCGGCGCAAAGACATGGCGTTGGGCGGACAAGGCGCACCGTTAGTACCGGCTTTTCATCGCACTGTGTTTGCGCAGCAAACCTCGACGACGGTGGTATTGAACATCGGCGGGATCGCGAACATTTCGGTGTTGCGTCCTGAACAGCCTGTGCTGGGTTATGACACCGGTCCGGGTAACATGTTGATGGATGCCTGGGTCTATCAGCACCGAGGTGAGAAGTTCGATCGTGATGCGGCGTTTGCGCTTGAAGGCACGGTTGATGCCACCCTGCTGGCCTCGTTACTGAGTGATGCCTACCTGACGTTGCCTTACCCGAAAAGTACCGGTCGTGAACGTTATAACCTGCTTTGGCTAGAGCCGCATCTGCGTGCTGATCTCGCGCCAGCGGATGTGCAGGCGACGTTGCTGGAATTTACCGCCGTGACCATTGCTGATCAAATTACGACGTTCGCAATGGGTGAGCACCCACATGTTTACGTGTGTGGCGGCGGGGCGTGTAATCCTGCGTTAATGGCGCGTTTACGGGCACTATTGCCTAGCTGGCAGGTGCAAACGACCCGTGAGGCAGGCATTGATCCTGACTACATGGAAGCCATGGCATTTGCCTGGTTGGCCCGTCAGCGCGTACATAATCTGCCAAGTAACGTACCGGAGGTGACCGGTGCGTCACGGGCGGTGTCGTTGGGTGTGCTGTATCCTGCCGATTAATCTACTATCTTTTTGACGCCGATGCTGGTAGTGTCGCTGCCCTCGTGTGGTTAGCACTACCTCATTGCTGTGTCTTGTCATGACGCTGACGGGTATCGCCTAACCCTTTTTTACGAATCCCTCTTTTGATCTGACAGGATATATGGCCGTGAGCAAAGACGCCTTTTCTTCCCTTTCTCTGAAACCTGAATTGCTAAGCAACCTTGGCTCATTGGGTTACGAAAAAATGACCCCGATCCAAGCGCAGAGCTTGCCAGCGATTTTGGCTGGACAAGACGTGATTGCTCAAGCCAAAACCGGCTCAGGCAAAACGGCAGCGTTCGGTTTGGGCGTATTGCAGCACCTGAACGTGAAGCGTTTTCGCGTACAGACCCTGATCCTGTGTCCAACCCGTGAGTTGGCCGATCAGGTTGCTAAAGAAATCCGTAAACTGGCCCGTGCTATTCACAACATCAAAGTACTGACCTTGTGCGGCGGTATGCCATTTGGCCCACAAATTGGCTCGCTAGAGCATGGCGCACACATCATTGTCGGTACGCCGGGCCGTGTTGAAGAGCACGTGCGCAAGGGTAACCTGTCGCTGGACGATCTGAACCTGCTGGTGTTGGATGAAGCTGACCGCATGCTTGAAATGGGCTTCCAAGACGCATTGGATGCGATTTTGGATTACGCACCTGTTGATCGCCAGACGTTGCTGTTCAGTGCAACGTACCCGAAAGAAATTGAAAAAATCGCTGCTGATGTGATGAAAAAGCCAGTGGTGGTGAAAGTGGCCGCGACGCACGATAACAGCAGCATCGAGCAGATTTTCTATAAAGTGGATAGCAACCAAGACCGTTTGAACGCGGTACGTTTGTTGTTGGCGCAGCATCGCCCAGAATCGACCGTCGTGTTCTGTAACACTAAGCGTGAAGCGCAGGAAATTGCTGACGATCTTGAAGATTACGGCTACAGCGCGATTGCTCTGCACGGCGATTTGGATCAGCGTCAGCGTGATCAGGCGTTGGTGCGTTTCTCTAACAAGAGTGCGTCAGTGATGGTGGCAACGGATGTGGCGGCCCGTGGTCTGGATATCGACAAGCTGGATTGCGTCATCAACTACCAGCTAGCGCGTGATACCGAAGTTCACGTACACCGTATTGGCCGTACTGGCCGTGCGGGTAGCCAAGGTATTGCTTGTTCACTGTACAGTGATAACGAGCACTACAAGGTGCTGATGCTGGAAGAGTATCTTGATCGCGAAATTGAACCGGCGGTATTGCCACCGTTGTCTTTGCTGGATCAACCGACATTCCGCCCGGCGATGGTGACATTGCTGATTGACGGTGGTAAGCGCCAGAAAATCCGCCCAGGTGACATTTTGGGTGCGCTAACCGGTGAAAACGGTATCCGTGGTGATCAAGTAGGTAAGATCAACGTGTTTGATTACTGCTCTTACGTCGCGGTAATGAACGATGTGGCACGTGCCGCTTACAAGAAGCTGGAAAAAGGCAAACTGAAAGGCCGCTCGTGCCGTGTTCGCCAAATTCGCGGCTAACACCGCAACGTTCTGAATAAGACGTTTTTCAACGCCCACTGTGCCTCGTGCTGGTGGGCGTTGTTGTATCTACCCGCTCATTTTTCCTCTTAATGAGCACATGGGATGCTTCTGGCGATGAAGTGATATCCCCCTCAACCTGCCCTGTAACAGTGCTTGCCCCCCTCGTTTTTGTCATAACCTCTCTCGAAGCCTCAGTGTAAATGTCTGTATTTATTGTCGAAATTATGCGCTGATGTCTTTTAATCAACAAACCGAAATGAGAAAGGGAAGGGTGAAAGGATAGCGCCCGGCGAGCCCCACTCATTTCCCATGACAAGGAGCGTAATGATGGAAGCACTGCATCTTGAGTTAAAGACACTGATTATCGAGACGTTGAATCTGGAAGAGGTGACGGTGGAGGATATTGATACCGAGGCTCCCCTTTTTCATGACGGCTTAGGGCTCGATTCGATTGATGCGTTAGAGCTGGGTATGGCAATCAAGAACCAATATTGCATTGTGGTGGATGCGCAAGATGCGTCAACAAAAGCGATTTTCCAATCCGTCGCAACACTGGCGCAGTTTATTGAGCAGCAGCGCCGGTAACGAAGGGAGTGGCATTGTGATGACGTGTTTAGCATCGACAGATGATTTTAGCGATGGTCATTAATTAACGGCCATTATCTTCAAGGATGAAAAGGGGAGTCGACCACCATGCCACTGGCATGGAAAGCACAAGTTAGCTTGATCGACACGCTGTATTACCCCTGTATCTCCTGCCGTGTACGACGCTCTTTTTTGTGTGGCAAAGACCGTTAACAGACAAAAGCTAATGAGCGCTATTGAAATTGATTCGCAAGCGCTCATTAGCAAGGGTACAACGCTTATGCTGGGTGTTTAAAAAATCGCTTTCTTCTTATGCTGTATATAAAAGGCAACACTGATTACAACGAACAAAAAGGTAAAATAATAGAAAAACGAGGAAAGTGACGCTAAAAAGTCGATGTGTTGCTCTATCTGTTGTTCGGTGTAGTTCTGAGAAACCAATTTATAATAGTAGGCATATAAAATGCCGATTGAGCCGTATCCTATGTTAAACATGAGACCTTTGAAACTGAGTACGGTCGCTCGGTTGTGTGATTCTGTATTTTTATTCAGGTGATAACTAATGAAAATGTTCATCGTCATGATAATAAAGATCAAGATGAGCGCCGGTATAACGCCGTAAATTGACCAGCCCAAACTGATCCAGTAATAGGTCGCCATGGTAGCGACACCCATAACAAGAATGAACATTTTAGGCTCCATGCTTTCCGCTAAGCGACGGCTCTGCCCTGCCAATAGGATTTTGAGTAGACTAATCCCTGCGCCAATGAAACCAAAATAGAGAATGGGAATATCAATCGCACGATAATATTGGCTATTCATGGTCAAAAACATACGTGACGTGTGTTCAAATAAGCTGTAGTAGAGCAAGATGAAGAGCACATAGGGAGTGGATAACACCCACTTACCCGTGAGGCCGGTTAATTTGAAGCTCGCGACAGTGGTTGCCCATTTCGTCGTATCTGGCGGTAATATTCTCTTCGCTTCTCGCATGTTGACGGCGGCATAAATGGCGAGCAAGGCAACCAGTAAAGTGGCAAAAACCGGAATTCGCATGATGTCTTGCGTAGTTTGCGGTGCATCCAGGCCGAGGAAGGAGTAGATGGTCGTCATAACGTTCACATCATACATAGCTGCGCCGACTAAGGTGACAAAAATACCGATGCTCGAGGAGAGACGAAGTTGAATTTGCAACACTTTTGGCCATGCCTCTTCTTTACCTAGCTCCTTTAACGTGTCGTAAGCTAAGGCTTCATCCGCACCACTGGCCAAAGCCATCGCTAAGCCACTCAATATTCGGTTGATCAAAAACACATTGAATACCAGCGTCGGATTACTGGTGGGAACAACGGCAATCATTGCGATTTCAATAAACATCACTAACGATGACAACACGACGAGTTTTTTGCGACCTAAGGTATCCGCAAATGCGCCCGATGGGACTTCAGCCAGCACAATTGTAGCCGCCCAAACCACGTTAAGGATGGCAAATTGAGAGAGCGTTAAGCCGTAATCTAAGTAGAGAAGGGTGAATACCGGATAATAAAAGCGAGCAAAGTAGCTGCTTTGAAACATTAAAAAGTAGCGAACATTGCGTACTTCAAGGATCTCTTTGAATGTCATGGCGTCTTCTGTATTTTTATTGTCATAGTAAAGGTTCTGTTTGCACTATCTTAAGCTGCAAAGGCATCGTTATTGAGGTTGGAAGGGGTTGTCCTCATGTTGGTATTCCAGCACGCTGACACTTAAATATCAGTAGTATAGTGGACGCAAGATTACTGTTTGCTCCTATCTTATGCAACGTAATCTAGTGAGATTGAGTCTTATTTAATGGTGGATAACATTTACTGTTTTGCAGGTTATGCTAGCCCCCCCCCTTTTTCAAAGAATTTAAGTGATGCAAATTAGCGGGCCATCTATTACCTTCGCTTCATTATCGTGACCTGTCTCCATGGTTCGTGTTTACTCTCTATCTCTGATCCCCAAAGCCATCGAAAATAGCCCTGTGCGTAAATCACAGTCATACGCTAACTCGTCTATAATCCAACATCTTCAAGGATTGAAGTGCCCCCATGAAAACCCACTCCTTACCGGTATTGACAAGTTTGTTCTCTGCACAGGTCTCTGTTGCTCCCAGTCAGGTTGGTGTTGTTGATTGCGATACAGGGAAGTAGATGGTTGTTGAATTATGGTAATGAATTTACAGTATGGTTGAGTTTTTAAAATGAGGTTACTAATCATTACGGTGCATAGATAAAATAATTGGAGATTTTATTAATGACAAACAACATAAGAAATACGATATTTGATGAGTCTATATTGTATGAGTGGGAGTGTAGATGCTGGGAAGGGGGAGTTTACGATTTTTATGCTCAATGGGGAATTGCGTTTTTTTCTTCTTGTCCAGTATTTATTATTGTATTTTTTGTTAGTGGTGAAGATGTTGGTAGTTACGGGTTTTGGTTGTTATTTTTTACTGCTTTGTTTCTTCTTATAATTTGTCGATATATTCTGCTTTCGGATTATCATTTTCATTACCGAATTACCCCAAATGGTTTTTATTATACTCAGAGAAAAATGCTTCCCGACTTTTCCTATAAAGCGGTTCGTGGGTTTTCTTGGATAGGTATAGCAATATGTATAATAGCCTTCTCTATCTCTGGTCCACTTGTATTTGTGGGGGCTGGCGGTTTTGCTTTAATCGTTTTTGGATTAACTAATTTTGAGCCACAAGTTGATAGGTACTCTACTGTGATCGCAATGCCAATACTCCTATTTAATCCAAAGAATGATACTCGATTTTACATACAAACCAAAGATAGAGGTCCGTTTGCTTTCCATGCGACATTTTATACTCAATCATTTGAACAAAAAAATGAAATAATTCGCGATCTGTCTAATTTATATCATGATTTAGAGGTTTGTAATGTTGATACGATTAGTGATAGAAAAAATCATCCGGTTAGTCAAAAGCTAAGAAAAGAAGCTGAAGAAATGGAAAATAAAAGTTAGAGTGATTTTAGAGGGAGTTCATAATTCTGTGCCAGCGTAATCACAGAGCTACATACTCATCTGAGGTAATGTTAGGCTCCTGTTCTTAGATGAAGCTACTCATAAGTTCTTCAATTGATTTATCAATATTGAGGGGAGAGCCTTTTTCTCTCCCTCACATACTGCACAACCAAAGCCTAGCTATTATTCACGCACACAATCCGCCGATCTTAACGCTCATCAGCATCTGCTTGCGCGTCATCTTTCTTTTGCCAGTTGCAATCAATGTTCAGCACCAAATCATTGAGGTTGGTTGGGTGAAGCATTTTTTCCGGGGCGATATTCAGCAGGCACGCCATTTGCTGGTTATACAATTCCCAGTGATTGATAAGGCATTCATCCATGCTATCAGTTTGGGCTGACCAGGTTTCTGCAATAAACGGCTTCATACTGGCGGCGGCGTGGCCGTACATCATCAGTTGCCATTTTAAAACGCGAATATCAATCTGTTGCTGAGGAAACTCCTGATTGAACGGGTCGATTTGATCTTGCACCAACTTTTCAATATTGCCAGAGTTATCAATAAAATAATCAAACAAGGCTTCTTGACGCACCGCATCGGCGATCAATTGGATGGCCTGCGGGTGCACAATCATGTGTGCCAGCATGCGCACCACAAAATGATACAGGCGTTGGTTAGACGGAAACGATGGTGAAATGTCGTTCAGCAGCTGATGCATGTAATGGTGCATGTAAGCTTCAAGGCAATCGCTGATGCTGTGCCAAATCTTCTCTTTGCTGCCAAAGTGATGGCGGATCAAACTGTGTGATACGCCAGCGCGATCACTGATGTTTCGCAACGAGACACGCTCATACCCCAACTCACAGAACATGTCTGCCGCGACGGTCATGATGTGCAATTTGGTTTCTTCGGCGGCCTGCGCACTGCGCCGCCCCTGTTTCTTCTCAGTCATAACGTTATCTTTTGTTTCCCGCGTCCGTGCTGGCCGCTGGGGAAATAGTGTACCTAAATCTGTGATTGACCGTGATCTTTAATCCGATCTTTGTGCAGAAAAATCCTTTATTGTCCACCTGTAAAATATAGTTGATCTTCATCGCGATCAACATATACTGCACACCTGTGTAGTAAAACCCTAGAGAGAGCACATTTTGCAGGGACATCCCACCATATTGACCCCTTTCATGCGGGTCGCGGCCTTGGTGCTGGTCAGCAGCGTACTGACCGGTTGTTTTCAGGCCCAATCAGAACCGTCGCCGGACACGGTAAAACCGGTGAAGTTGTATCAGGTACCGGCGTTAACTGCGCAGGCGAGCGATGCGTTTCCCGCCCGTGCCGAAGCCTCACAGCGAGCGCAATTGTCGTTTCAGGTACCGGGGGAAATTGACACCCTGACAGTCCGCCTTGGACAGCATGTGGAAGCCGGTCAGGTACTCGCGAAATTGGATGACACCGATTACCGCTTGGCGTTTGACGCCAAATTGGCGGAGTTCGAGTTAGCCAAAAGTCAGTTCCAGCGAGCCAAACAACTGTTTGCGAAGAAGTTGATCAGCACTGATGAGTTTGACCGTCACGACACCCGTTACAAAGCGGCGTTGGCGAACTTAGAGCAAGCGCGAACCGATTTAGAACACACCCTGTTGCGCGCGCCTTTTTCCGGCACCGTGTCACTTAAGCATGTGAATCAGCACCAATTTGTGGGCGCAAATCAGCCGGTGTTGAATGTGCAAAACGTCGATACCTTGGATTTGAGCTTCAGCTTGCCGGTGTCGTATGTCGAGCAAACCGATGTGGCTTCGCTACAACAAGCGATGATCTGGGTGGTGATGGATAACTACGCGGCACAGTCACTGCCGGCCGAGTTTAAAGAGTTATCGACCCGCCCGGATGGCGATACCAACAGTTATACCGCCAAAGTGACGGTCTCTCGTCCGGCCGATCGCAACATGCTGTCAGGGATGTCGGCGCAAGTGCATATCGGTAAATCGGCGGCGATGAAAGCGATCCATTTACCGGCGGGCAGCTGGGTTGAAAAAGACGATCAGCAAGGCACGGTGTGGCAGGTAGATCCGGCCACGGGTGTGGTGAGCGCGTTGTCGCTGACGGTGAACGCACACGGTGATGTGGTAGGTGGATTGAAACAAGGCATGGTGATTGTTACGGCGGGCGCACAAGAGTTGTTGTCGGGCCAGCAAGTACGCGCATGGGAACGCGAGGGCGGTATTTAATGAAGCAGATGTCATGGGTGGTGTTGTCATTGGCAATGCTACAAGGCTGCCAGCAAGGCGAGGGGATCACACCGCCGGCACCGTTAACCGTGTCAACAGTGACGGTGACGGAATCGGTCGCCAGTCAGTACCGCCGTTTTAACGGCCAGGTGGAAGCGGCTGAGCTGACGCCGTTGGCTTTTCGCGTGGAAGGGGAGCTGAAGCAGATCACGGTACGTACCGGTCAGCGCGTGACGCAAGGCCAGACGCTGGCGGTGTTGGATGCGGATAAGTTCGACCAACAATTGCGTGATGCCAAGGTGCAGTTTGAGTTGGCGACCAAGCAGTTGCAGCGTGGTCGTGAGTTGCACAGCCGCAACATGGTGTCGAATGCGGAATTGGATGAGTTGATTGCCAATCAGCGTCTGACCCAAGTGCAGTATGCCTCGGCCAAAGCGCGTGTCGGTTATACCCATTTAACAGCGCCGTTCAATGGCGTGGTGGCAGAGGTGCCAAAAGAAGCCTTTGAAGCGGTGACGCCGGGTGAGACGGTGGTGAGCCTGTATCAGGATGATCGCGTCTACATCAATATTCCGGTGTCTGACACCGTGATTGCCATGATCAACCCACAAGTACGTGGGCGCGGTTATCAGCCGATGGCGTATTTTGGTGCCGAGCAAACCGGTTATCCGGTGTCGTACCGCGAGCACACCAGCGAGTTAGCACCACAAAGTCAGACCTACCGTATGTGGTTTGATATGCCGCAACGGGAGCCAGCCATTTTGCCGGGCACCAGTGTGACCTTGAATGTGGACATGACGGCAGCAGGCTTGAGTACTCAGCAAGGGTATGTGTTGCCGTTGCTTGCACTGGATGCCGGTCAGCAAGCCGGCCAGTTCTTTGTCTGGAAATGGGTTGATGGCGAAGTGCAGCGTGTGGCAGTACAGGTTGAGAAAATTAACAGCCAAGGTGCGATTGTCAGCCGGGGTGTTGAGCAAGGCGATCGTCTGGTGACCTCCAGCTTGCGCAAATTGCGTGACGGGATGGCGGTGGCACTACAGCCTACTGCCTCATCGTTCACAGCATCAGAAAAACAACAGATGAATACCGTCACGGAGTCTGCACAGTGAATCAACAACCGAAGCGTCATGGTGGCCTGATGGTGTTGCGATGGGGCATCGGCTTTGTGGTGACCGTGTTGGGGTTAATGATGATCAGCGAACTGGGACAATTTCTGGTTTGGCAGTTAGTAGGACAGTTAATGGGTGAAAATGTGCAGTATTGGGATGTAACGTTACTGCCGGCCACATGGCATGCCGGTAGTCAATCCTCAATCCAATTGGGCGGCGGGATGTTGACCTCGGCGTGGGTACTCATGGAGAGCGTGCAGTGAGTATTGCGGAATATTCAATTAAAAACAAAGTCATCAGTTGGCTATTTCTCATCATCTTAACGGTAGGCGGGATCAGCTCCTTCTTTGAGTTAGGCCGTTTGGAAGATCCGGCGTTTACCATTAAAGATGCGATGATCATTGCCACGTACCCGGGGGCGACCTCGACGGAAGTGGAAGAAGAGCTGACGTATCCGATCGAAAAAGCGGTACGCCAGTTGCCGTATATCGACAAGGTGACCTCGACCTCCTCAGCGGGCATGACACAAATCATGGTCAGCATGGAGATGATTTACGGGCCGGACGAACTGCCGCAGATCTGGGATGAAATGCGCCGTAAAGTGAACGATCTCAAGCCGATGCTACCGGCCGGGGTGAATTCACTGCAAATCATCGACGACTTCGGTGATGTGTACGGCGTGATGTACATGCTGACCGGTAAAGGCTATTCCTACGATGAGCTGAAACAATACGCGGACTACCTGATCCGTGAATTGGACTTGGTGGAAGGCGTGGGCAAGGTGAGCATTGCCGGCCAGCAGCAGGAGCAGATTTTTGTTGAGATCTCGTTGGAGCGCATGGCGGCACTGAATCTTGATATGAACACCGTGGTGGGCTTGCTCAATCAGCAAAACAGCGTGCAATCTGCCGGTGAAATCATGATCAACGGGCAGAGCCTGGTGATCCGCCCGAACGGGACCATGAACAGTGTCGAAGCGGTTGAGAACCTGGTGATCCACGGCCGTGATACCGGTAATCTGATCCGCCTGAAAGACGTGGCAACCGTCACCCGTGGTGTGCAGGAAAAACCGGGCAATGTGGTGTTGTTCAATGGTGAGCCGGCAATTAACCTAGGGATTGCCTTTGCCGACGGCGTGAACGTGGTGGAAGTGGGGCAGCGTGTGGATGCCCGTTTGGCTGAGTTGGAAAGCTTTAAACCAGCTGGTATTACCCTGAACAACTTCTACAACCAAGCGCAGGAAGTGGACAAGTCAGTCAAAGACTTCATCATCAGTTTGGGTGAAGCGGTGGCGATCGTGATTGTGGTGCTGCTGTTTGCGATGGGCTTGCGCAGTGGCCTGATCATTGGTGCCGTGTTGCTGCTGACCGTGTTCGGTACGTTCATTTTGATGAAGATGAACAACATCGAACTGCACCGCATCTCGCTCGGCGCATTGATCATTGCACTGGGGATGTTGGTGGATAACGCCATTGTCGTTGTTGAAGGTATTCTGGTGGGGATCAAACGGGGTCGCACCAAAATTCAGGCAGCGGTCGATATTACCAAGCAAACGCAATGGCCACTGCTGGGCGCAACTGTGATTGCGATTACCGCGTTCGCCCCGATTGGTCTGTCGCAGGACGCCACCGGTGAGTTCATGGGCTCATTGTTCTGGGTGCTGTGTTACTCCTTGTTCTTGAGCTGGATCACCGCGCTGACGTTAACGCCGTTCCTGGCTGATCTGCTGTTGAAAGACGGTGATAACACGCAGGGCGAAGGGGATGAAGATGAAGCTTACAAAGGCGCGCTGTTTACCCTGTTTGGTGCCACGCTGAAGTTTGCCCTGCGTTTTCGTTGGATGACCATGGCCAGCATGTTGGCCTTGTTAGTGGCGGCGGTGGTGGCCTTTGGGCATGTGAAACAGTCGTTCTTCCCGCCGTCTAACACGCCGATGTTCTATGTGGACATGTGGATGCCGGAAGGGACGGATATTCGTGAAACTATGCGCCAGACGGAGCAGGTCGAGCAGTTTATTCGCGAGCAAGACAACGTGGCATTTGTCACCGCGTCAGTGGGTCAGGGGTTGCAGCGTTTTGCACTGACTTACCAGCCAGAGAAAAGCTACGAAGCGTACGCCCAGTTGCAGGTGCGTACAACGGATCGCGACAACATGTTTGTGTTGTTGCATCACTTGGATGAGACCTTGTCAGCGCGCTTTGCGTTGCCGACCTTCCAGTTCAAGCTGATGGAGTTTGGTCCGTCACCGGCATCTAAAATTGAAGCGCGGATCAGCGGGCCGGATCCTCAGGTGTTGCGTGATTTGGCGACGCAGGTGGAAAACATTCTGCTGACTGATCCAGGGGCGCGTAATGTGCGTCACGACTGGCGTGAGCGCACTAAGGTGCTGGTGCCGCAGTTCAATGAAACTAAAGCGCGCCGTTTAGGGATCTCAAAAGAAGATCTGTCACAGACCCTGCAAATGGCGTACGGCGGCAGCACCATTGGTGTATTGCGTGACGGGACACAGATGCTACCGATCATTGCCCGCTTGCCAGAAAACGAGCGTGTGGATTTCAACAGCGTACAGAACCTGAAGTTGTGGAGTCCGGTCCAGCAGGCTTATGTGCCGATTGAGCAAGTGATCGACGGCATTGATTTGGCGTGGGAAGAGCCACTGGTACAACGTCGTGATCGTAAGCGCACACTTACCGTGCTGGCCGACCATAACGTGTTGGGCGATGAAACCGCAGCCAGTCTGTTTGCCCGCGTGAAACCGTTGGTGGAAGCGCTGCCATTGCCGCCGGGTTACAGCCTGTCGTGGGGCGGTGAGTATGAGTCATCCAAAGACGCGCAAGAGTCGATGATGAGCTCGATGCCAATGGGTTACTTACTGATGTTCGTGATCACCATCTTCCTGTTTAATTCGGTGAAGAAGTCGCTGGTGATTTGGGCCACGGTCCCGCTGTCGATCATCGGTGTGGCGATTGGCTTGCTGGTGACCAATGTGCCATTTAGCTTTACCGCGCTGTTGGGCTTGTTGAGTTTGAGCGGGATGATTTTGAAAAATGGCATTGTGCTGTTGGATCAAATCAACATCGAACTGGAACAGGGCAAAGCGCCGTACGATGCGATTGTGCACAGTGCGATCAGCCGTGTGCGTCCGGTGAGTATGGCGGCCTTGACCACCATTTTGGGGATGATCCCGCTGGTGTTTGATGCCTTCTTTGATTCCTTAGCGATCACCATCATGGCGGGCTTAGGCTTTGCCACAGTACTGACGCTGATTGTGGTGCCGGTTCTGTTTGCGTTGTTCTTTAATGTGAAAGCGCCAACCGGTGACGCGACGGTGTAATCGCACGATTATTACCACAAGAAAGACTAAAGCCCCAAGCAACCGAATGGTCGCTTGGGGCTTTTTTGTGGGTCGCGTTCAGCGTGAGTGGTTACTGACGAAAGAACAACTGACTAAATGGATTGAGCAAGGTCGCCAGCCCAGAGGTAAAGTGCAGTGGTGCATCAAGTAAGGTGAGGCACAAACAGTCTTGCCCTTCATGGGTGCGCGGGACGTGTTTGTCAGTGGCAGTTTGCACCACAAAATCCCCCGCGCGGTAAGTGCCGTTTTCATCATGAAACTCACCGGCGAGTACCAGTGTGATTTCCTGTCCCTGATGGGTATGTTCAGGCAATGCACTGTTACTGTCCATGTAGATGAAATTCATTTTGCTATTGCCGCCCACCGCAACGTGAGCGCGCTTGATGTTACCGGGCAATTTGCTCCATGGACCAATGTGCTCGTGGTGACGTTGCAAGGCGCGCGGCAACGTGTAGGCTTGGTCGCCCAAGGTCAGCGTGCGTGTTTCCTCATCAAGAGCGCTGTCATTCATGGCCTCGTCCGCTATGTCTTGCGTCATAATATTTGCCATCATGGCTTGCAACTCGGCCGGCAACGTATCAGAGGCAGGCGGGTGGACAAAGGCAGCCGCTCTCATATCGACCTCTACATCGGTATCTTGCAGTGCAATATCAGCCTGCAGCGTTTCTAATTTCGCCACACGCTCACGGCAGTGCGGGCAAAATTCAAGGTGCGTGCTGATCATAATGCTGGACGCGGGATCAAGATCGCCAGAGGCAAAGAGGGTGAGTGCCTCATCATTTGGGTGCAAACGGACTTTAGTCATCAAGGGCCTCCTTCATTTTCTGTAGCGCTAAACGCAGACGACTTTTCACCGTGCCCAACGGCACACCTATCGCATCGGCCACATCTTGGTGTGAGGCGCCCTGTAAGCAAACCATGCGTACAATGTCCGCCTGTGCGGGGGGAAGGGTATTGATCAATTCGTCCAGTTCCTGACTGACAATGGCTTCAAACTCAAGGGGGAGTTTTTCTGCATCACGCTCTTCGTGAAGGACGGGCCACAGGTCATCCCCTTGCACCCAATCTTGTTGATGCTTGGTTTTGCGTAACAAATCGAATTTTACGTTACGGGCCACAGAATAAATCCATGTCAGTGCCGCGCCCTTTGAGGGTTCATACAGATGTGCTTTCAGCCACACTTTAAGCATGGTTTCCTGAACCACCTCCATCGCCATTGATTCATCCCGCAACTGCTTGCGAGAAAAGTTTAATAATTTAGGGGCGACGTGCGTAAACAGCGTCTCGTAGCTTTTGCGGCAGCGAGACTGTGCAATGTTAGATAAAAGCGCTGCGACATCCAGCGTCGGTGCAGTATTTGTGATCATAGACTCCTTGCCGTTCGCGGAGCGTATCTCGGGACATATTATGTTCATTTCTCTCTCTGCAAGCATGGGGTCGATGTGCAATTAACGCAATGGCTGAACAGAAAGATCACTATGTCGAATGATTTTTTTTATGTAACGCATGCAAAGCAGCGGGGTGGGATGCTTGAGTAAGCGTTGCTTGGTGGCAAGAGAAATCGGCAAGATTTCCAGCCACCGCCAGCAAATCCAGTGGGGGGGATAAGTCATGGGGAAGGCTTGATGGTCATCGGGCAGGCTTCGTCCCTGCGCTTGCCAACTTTGCAGCAGGCGAGTGACTAACACATCGTGTGTATCCAGCGCCGGCAGCGGTGACGCCGGTGATCCCAGAGTTGCCTGAGACCAAAGCGCAATGGTCTCGCCCTGCAGGCGGGTCGTCGAGGCATAAGCGGCATCGTGATGCAGGATCCCTTCTGCCTGAATATGAAGATTAAGGACGATTTGCCGATCACTGAGCCAGTCCACCGCATCGATGTGCGCCAGCATCATAATATCCCCCTTAGCCATGGCAACGGTGCCGCATTTGTCTTGCATCACCAGCCATATCCCGCCCGCCCGTAACCCGTCGGCAATGGTCTGGGTGAAGCGTAGCCCGCTTCCTTTAATGACTAACTGGCTCATCGGCATGCCGTGCTCGGTCGTGAGCAGATAAGGCAGCGTTTGTGGCTGCGTATTCATTGCATTCAATTTTGCCGGCTCTGGAAGGCCGGGATCCACGTTTGTCGGTGAATGCGTCTGTCTGTGGTGAGAGTCATGATACACAAGTTACTCCTTTTTCTTTGCTTTACGGCGCAAAGCCCATTTTGGATGTGTGTCCCTGGCGTGAGTTCTGATTGTGTGTCATCCGGTGTGCGTCACCCGGTGTGTCTATCTGGTGGGCTGGTAGACGTCTTTCATCGCGTTTTACGTCTGTATCTGCAAGGCGCCGATATAAGAAATGGATCTATATCAGAAAAGAGAAATGTCAAATGTCATTGATCCAAATTTGTCGGTACTGGCGTACCTATCCTCAGATTCCAACATGACACCCTGAGCACGAGGCTTCAGATACCGAGTCAATAATGGAACGCGATAGAACACAATATGAAGAAAACACAAGAATGACACGAGGCAATACCCAAGCTGTACCCGACAACCCAATCCCTGTTTCATAGGCGGCAATACCTGATTGAATGGCATAACAGCTGGCTGTGAAACAAAAGAATGAGGACACCCTTATGACGTTGAAACCTTTATCTCTCGCTGTGATCTCTGCTGTGCTGCTGGTCGGCTGTAATGATGATAACGACACGGCAAAACTGCGTGTCACGCATGCCAGCAGTGATGCTCCCCTTGTGGCCGTGAAACTCAATGGCGATGTGGTCGATGCACTGGCTGAAGTGGATTACCAACAAGCCAGCCCTTTCTTGGCGGTTGATAGCGGCACTTATGATGTATCGGTTGATGCCCTGTTGCCTGCAGACGAAACATTAGAAGTGATTGCAGCCAACTTGGATTTGGCCGGCGACATGCAATATGACGTGTTTGCCGTGAATAATACTGCCAGCATTGAGCCCGTAGTGCTGATGCGTGACGATATTTTCATTGGCGGTAATCAGGTACGGGTGGATGTACTGCATGCTCACCCTGACGTACCTGGGGTTGATATCTATCTCAGCACAAGTGACAGTATTACGTCTGAGGCGCCCGCCATTTCGGGCTTGGCATTTAAAGTCGATAGCCCCGATCTTCCTGTAACTCTGCCGTCAGATACCTACCGTATTCGCGTGACTTTAGCGGGTCAAAAAGACGTGGTGTTTGACAGCGGCGAGTTGGATTTAGCCGGAGGGAGTGATTTGATGATCACCGCCGTGCCGAATGTCGATGGCGGCGCCGTGTCGCCGGTGAATCTGCTGGTGGCCGACGGGGATGATATGGCTGTACTGCGCAACACGGGCGAGAAAGCCACAGTACGTGTGGTACATGCGGTGAAAGACGCCGTTGAGGTGGATGTACAAGCCTCTGGCAGTACGGTCGCTGGGTTTGAAGCCATCGCCTTTAAAGAGTTCCGCAGTGAAGACTTACCTGCAGGCAGTTATGACTTGAGTGTGGTTGCCAATATCGACCCGTCTATTGTGGTGTTTGATGCGCCGGGAACGGAGGTTGAAAGTGGTACGGCATCCAGCATTTATGCGGTGGGCAGCTTTGTGTCCGCCTCGGATTTTGATATTGAGCCACTGTTAATTGAAGAAGATCTGCGCTCGGTTGCCACGTACGCCAAAGTACGTGTGGTGCATGCCAGCACCGCAGCGGGCACTGTGGACGTGCATGCCTCTGCCGATGGCATGTTCAGTGAAGCCACTGTGGTACTGGAAGATGTGGAGTTCAAAGACAATGCGGTCTTGAATGTACCGGGTGGCAGCTACAGCCTCGCTGTGACCCCAGCCAACTCACTTGAGCCATTGATCACCGGTGATGCCAGCGTGGAAGACGGCGGTGTGTATTCTGTGGTCGCGACCGATGATCTCACCGGCTTTGTGATCAATGTGGATACCACGCCTTCGGAATAAGTCTGGCATAACGCCTTGAGGAAAAAAGGCTCAAGGATAAGTACGTAGAAAAGAAAAGGGCAATGCACGTGCATTGCCCTTTTTCATTTCTGCTGTTTAGGTCAACCCTTTCACATTGTTAGGCGTGGCATACTGCGAGCCTCAAACAGCTAGCAGGAGCGCGACGCTATGATGCCTTACCATAATGCCACTTTGCCGATTGCAGAACGTGTGGCCGATCTTCTCTCTCGTATGACCGTCACGGAAAAAGTCGGTCAGTTGTGTCAGTCACCGATGCTGGAATATGCCAAACACCGTGACGACTACCTGTCACAAGTGCGTGAGGGGCGTTTAGGCTCCCGTATTTTGGCTGATACCGCCTGGGCGGGGAATGCACCGGGGGAGTCGGTGGACCCTGAGCAAATCAATGATATTCAACGTGTGGCCGTGGAAGAAACCCGCTTAGGGATCCCGGTGATTTTTGCCCGTGATGTGATTTACGGCCAGTCGACGGTATTGCCGATCCCGTTGGCACAGGCGTGTTCATGGAACCCGTCACTGGTGGAACATGCTTACAGCATGGTGTCGCGTGAAGCCGCCTCACTGGGCGTGCATTGGACGTTTGCGCCGATGCTCGACATTGTGCGCGATCCGCGTTGGGGCCGTGTGATTGAAAGCAGCGGTGAAGATCCGTATCTGACCAGCCAGTTTGCTAAAGCCGTGGTACGTGGTTTCCAAGGTGACGATCCATCGGCGCCGGATCGCCTGTTAGCGTGTGCTAAGCATTTTGTCGGCTATGGCGCCGCTGAAGGCGGCCGTGATTACGACACAACGGAGATCAGCGACAACTCCCTGCATAACGTCTATTTGCCGCCGTTTAAAGCAGCGGTCGAGGCCGGTGTGACGACCTTGATGTCCGGCTTTAACGATTTGGGCGGCACACCAGTATCAGGCTCGAAAGCACTGATCCGCGACTGGCTGAAAGAGCAACAAGGCTTTGACGGCATGGTAGTGAGCGATTGGGGTTCAATCTCTGATTTGGCGTATTTCCGTGTGGCAGCAGGGCCAGAAGACGCGGCGGTACAAGCGTTACAGGCGGGTGTCGATATGGCGATGACCCACGAAGCGTTTGACGGCATCTTGGATGTGGCTATCGGAGATGATCCGGTATTGCACAACTTGCTGGATGATGCGGTGCGTCGCGTGCTGACCGCAAAATTCCGTGCCGGTTTGTTTGAGCAACCGTATATCGATCCGTTGCGTCACCGTGAGGTCTTGCGTCACCCTGCTCATGTGGCTGCGGCGCTGCAATTGGCGGAGCAGAGCATGGTATTGCTGAAAAACCAGCAAGGGTGTCTGCCGCTGGCAAAAAGTGGCCTGACCGTGGCGGTGATCGGGCCGCATGCGGATTCCCGCCGTCAGCATTTGGGCTCTTGGTGTCTGGATGGCGATGCGCAGGATGTGACATCGATTCTGGCTGGTATCCAGCACGTTGCACCGGACAATACGATTTTGACTGAGTCACCGGCCTTCAGTGATGAAATGGTGGAATGTGCGCACCGCGCCGATGTGGTGGTGTTATGTGTGGGTGAAAGCCATCGTCGTACTGGTGAAGCGCGTAACGTGGCTGAACTGACGTTACCGGCCGGCCAAGAAGCCTTGATTGAAGCGATTGGTCAAACCGGTAAGCCGCTGGTGGTGGTGCAGTGTACCGGTCGTCCGGTGCCGTCACCGATGATCGAGCGTTACGCCGATGCCTTGCTGTATGCGTGGCAATCGGGTACAGAAACCGGTCAAGCGGTGGCGCGTCTGTTGTTTGGGGATGCGATCCCAAGCGGTAAGTTGACCATGACCGTGCCGCGCAGTACGGGGCAGATCCCGATGTACTATGGCCGCAAACCGGTCGGTAAAATGCGCGACTATCAAGAGTATAAGCCGTATAAAGATCTGTCAGAAACGCCGCTGTACCCATTTGGTTTTGGTTTGAGTTACAGCACGTTTAGCTATGACGATCTGGTTGTTGAAAACCGCTGGGCGCAGGACAACACGGTGCAGGTACAGGTGACGGTACGTAATAACGGTGACTATCAGGCCGATGAAATCGTGCAGTGTTATTTGTCGCGTCGCGTGTCATCAACCACGCGTCCGTTGCGAGAGCTGAAAGCGTTTGATCGCGTCACGCTGGCAGCCGGTGAAAGCCAAACGGTGCAGTTCACCTTGGATGCTTCGCAATTGGCGATCTATGGCGCGCAGCAGTGCTGGCAGGTTGAGCCGGGTGTGATTGATGTGTTTGTCGGTGGGGACTCGGACTGCACGCTATCTGCTAGTGTGGATATTCAGTCATAAAAAGTAAGTAGTTACTTGCACTGAATCGTTTTAAAATAAGGTGTTATTACGATAAACGCCCTCACAGGTAGCCTGTGAGGGCGTTTTTTCATGCACGGTTTATCGTGTCATGATGGGGGTGAAGCAGTGGTGCTGTCGGGTGCTTATTGACGGCCGTAAATACGCACACCGGCTGAAGAGCCTTTGGATTTACCAAACACTTCCAGTTTCTTCACACAACGGGTGTAAGCAAACTTACGCCAGTCCGTGTATTCGTTTTTGTCCAGATTACGGTGGAAACGAATCGTCTTGGTTTCACCGTTACGGAAGGTCGCCACCACGCGCTCTAAGCGCATATCGCGATCGGCTTTAACGCGAATCGCATCCACACGGCGGCAGACCATCAGTGGGATCACCGCATCTTTGCTATGGCTTTCAAACACAATGGTGCGGCCAAGGGTAATTTTGTCATCCGCTTGGGCTGCACCAGCTGCACCCAGTAGGCTAGCGCCCACTAACAGGGTGGCGATCAGGGTGTTCGTTTTCATAAATTCTCGATATGAAAGGACATCAAAAATGTAAGCGTTCACTGATTCAATGTTCACGACGTTGTGTGGCTATTGTTCCGGAACACGTCGTGACAGCGATCGCCTACTGTTCTTGGGGGGCACCGACTGAGCCAAGGAGCGCCGCAGGGGTGATAGCGCGGAATGTATCACCCCTTGTGCGATGAAAAAACAAATCTATGTAAAATCTTGCTTCACCTTGCGTTATTTTTGTCCTGCTTTGGCTTGCGGTTTGGGGATATTTTCTGGATGACTTTCTGTATTCTCATGATGGTCAGGCTGATGCACGGTTGATGCCATTGACGGTGTTGTGCCATCGGTTGGCCGCTCCTCTTCTGACGGATGGTCAGTGATGGTTAGTGATGACTCACCCGCAAGGCGGTGTGCCCACACTTTATCAATTCGGTTGCCGGCCAGCGTGATCACTTCAAACTGCCACCCTTCCCAGCTCACGCAATCCCCTTCTTTCGGGATACCGTCTAAGCACCACATCATCATGCCGCTTAAGGTGTGGTAACCGCCGCGTTGCTCATCCGGCAGGCGTTTGAGGTCGAGTAAGTCTTGCAGTACCAGAATGGGGATCAGGGCATCAATGCTCCAGCTGCCATCGTCTTGTTCCACCGACCATAAGTCGTCCGGATCCGGATGACGGAATTCACCGGCCAAGGCTTCCAGTACATCGGTGGGGGTGACAATGCCTTGAATATCGCCGTATTCATCCACCACAAACACCATAGAGGCACCGGTTTGTCGGAAGTGCTCGAGCATCTGGCTGCCGCTCCAGTGTTCCGGAATGCATTCGACCGGTGAGATAAACGGTGTAATGTCGCCATGGGGCGCGGCTTGTTGATAGTGCAGCAACTGTTTGGCGGTGATCATTCCTTCGGCGTTATTCAGCTCACCGTGTGTGACCGGGAAACAGTGGTACTGTGAAGCTACTAAGCGGTTAATGTTATTGGTGAAGGGCTGGTCGAGGTCAAAGGTGATGACGGCATGGCGTGGGGTCATGAGCGACACGACACGGCGATCATCAAAGTGGAACACGTTACGGACAATTTCGTGTTCTTGCTTGCTGACCATGCTGGTGTGAGATTTCTCTTTGAGTACCGCTTGGATATCTTCTTCCGTCAGGGTGTCGCTGTCATAGGAGGATTTCTGTTGGCCGAGGTGGCGAAGGAGGTATTCAGTGGAGGCGGAGAGCAAAGCCACAAACGGGCGGGACAGCACAGCCAGTAAGGATATCGGTCGGGCCATTAAGCGGGCGATCCCTTCCGGGTTTTGTTGCGCGAGGCGTTTAGGCACCAGTTCGCCGACCACGATCGACAAGTAGGTAATACTGATGACCACCACTGCCGTGGAGACCACCGAGCTGGTTTGGGCACTGATACCGACGGACTGCATCACTCGCGCCAGCGGATCCGCCAGTACGGCTTCGCCAAAGACCCCGTTCAGGATACCAATCGCGGTGATCCCGATTTGTACCGTCGACAAGAAATGCGTGGGGTGTTCCCCGAGGGAAATCGCCCGTTCCGCACGTTTATCCCCTTCATCGGCAAGGCGTTGTAACCGGCTTTTACGGGCGGTGACCAGCGCAATTTCTGACATGGCAAAAATGCCGTTGAGTAGGATCAGTGCAACAATAATGAGCACATCCATGGTGTCCTCCTTCCACTGTCTGTTGGAATTAATTATAGGAACGGGTTATCGGAACAAGTTATCGAAACGGCTTATTGGAACTGAATATGGCTAGATGAAATCATTATGGCGCGGATTGTGGAGCAGGAATTTGAAGTCGGTTGAATTTTGAACAACCGCAGGGCGAGGAGTACATGCCATCGCGTAACAAGATGTAACGCGATGGCTGGGTGTATGCGTGGTGTAGAGGCACTCAGGAGTGCGGAGAATGCGTTTCTTGTTTTTTTGCGTACAGAATATAGCCCATGTACCCGACCACCACGATATTGATCAGCAGTACCGCCAGGCTGAGCGCATTGGCATGAACAAACAACTCATACACTTCAAAGGGCAGATAAATCCCGCCGCTGAGCAAAGCAAACCATTCCGTCCATAACAGGCTGTGCCACAGGCCATAGGCCTCCACAAAGCGGATCAGGCTGTACGCACAGGCGCCTAAAGTGATCAACAGCATGTTGGTGTCGGCCAGTGTATCGGCGGCGTGTAGAAACGCGGTGGCGATTTCATTGGCGGGGTTGAGGTGGGAGTGGCTGACAATAAAGGCAGCGGCTTGGTGAATATCGTGCCCACCCAGTGCAGGCAGGCCAAAGCCCACAATCAGAGAAGCGAGCCCTTTGAGTGCCTCTAGTGAGGCCACGGCTTTTAAGCCTTTTTTATCGGTTATGGTATGCATGGAATTTTGTGCTGATAGTTTTGGGCATGGTAATGATTACACGCCTGAAAGCGAGGGTTGGCAAGTGCCTTTACGTATGGGTTTGTATGCCACTTTGAATGAGGTAAAAACAGGGAATGAGGCAGGAACAGGAACGCGCAAAAGAAAGAGGCTGCCTGAGAAGGCCAAGTAACACAGCACGGTGGTAGGCGGTTGCTTACCAGGGTGGGGGCAAAGGCATGGGTGAAAAAGTGAGTGTGAAAAAGTGTAGATGCAGCGGGGGCTGGTGAATGGCTCCCGCTGCCTGTGACGGCATACATCGTGTTGGACTGGCGGCATAGGCGGTGTGCTCTGGCCTAATACCGTCAGGGGTTAGTCATATTCAAATTCGGGGACTTTCTTGGCGACCGCGTTGTGATTGCCGATATAAAGTAGGCGTTGTTGGCCAAGGCCACGCATAAAATAGGATTGGCAGTCGGGACATTGCAGTTTTTCTTGCCCGGTAATGGTTAAGGATTTTTCATGCCAACGGCGTCTGACTCGGTTAAGGCCGCTGGTGGAATGACACTCTGGACATTGCATCGCTACTTTCATTTCCACTCTCCTTGTCGTGCTGCGCTGGTTATAATTTAACCACGCAAAGAAAGTAAAAAATTGATATGCATCAGATTTATTACCGGATTTTTATTAAATTGTTATCGGAGTGTGGTTTTTGAGACCGTGGTCTGCTTATGCACAGAACCTGTGCAGAACCGCTTCTGAGCAGGAGAGAAGCGGCATTAGGGCGGGATTATGCTGAGCCGGTGATTCTCTGTTGATGCGATCAGTGAATATTTTTCATCATCAGGGTCGTCAGGGCACCGGATGGGAGATCAATCGGGTCATTGAATGCATCAACCGTGGCATTGCGACCATTGCTTTTCACAAAGTACAGCGCCTGATCGAGGATAAAGTACAAGTCTTTAAACGTAGATAACGCCTGTTCGGTGTTGATATACGCCGAACTGATGGTGATGTTCACGTCATGCTTGTCATACAGCTTGATCGGCTGATGGCACATCGCGGCATGAATGCGCTGAATATCTAACGATGACAGGTAACGGTCACTGTTTTTGATCAGAACGATGAACTCTTCACCGCCTAAACGGCCGACGAAAGCCTGTGGTCCCAGATAGGCTTTCAGGCGTTTGATCAGTTCTGTTAATACCGTGTCTCCGCCTGGATGACCATAGGTGTCGTTGACCTGTTTGAAGTGGTCAATATCAAACAACATCAGGGTATTGTATTGGTTAGCATCGCTGGCAGGCGTCGCACTGATCTCTTGTAAGATGGCTTCTCGTCGCAGGGCTTGCGTGAGCGGATCATGACGTAGCTGCGCTTGCTTTTTCTTGGAGAAAAAATGCGTGGTGCCGAGTAAGCCCAGTAAGACAAGCAGCGAAATAGAGATCCCTTTGTTGGTGCTGGACATCTCGTCGAAGCCCGTTTGCATCGTCGCTAACTCATTTTTCAGGTTGTTGTTTTCACTGTATAACTCACGCTCGCGCAATGAGCCATCAATCATGTTATAAGCGCGGGGTAATTGGCTTATGCTGCTGTAATCTAAGTTATTGGCGTACTCTTTGTAATACAGATAAGCATTGAGATTGTCATTGGTTCGGAAATAAATATCCGAAATAGATTTTAATGCCGTCTGTTTGACTTCAAAAATATCAAAGTCTTCTGCCAGTTTGAGGGCCTGTTTTAAATTCAACAACGCCTTTTCATTGTCATGTTTCTTTTCAAACATTAACCCCAGCGATAGCACTGAATTAGCCAGCATGTTTTCATCATAACCGGTTTGCGCGACGGATTTGGCAATATTGATATATTTCTCAGCGTTAGCAAAATCTTCTAAATTCAGGTACAGATCACCGAGCCCTAAATACAGGGAGCTGATGCCATAAAAGTTTTTGCTTTTGCCGATCAATGCCAGCGCATTTTTATACATCTCAACCGCTTCGATTTTCTTGCCCTGCTGGGTGTAGAGCTCAGCAAGGCTGTGATAGACCTGCGCCATCACGTGTGGTGAGGCATCTTCTTTCAACAGGGTCATCGCAGTATTAAGGTGCTTTTCGGCTTCCTCATAGCGTTTCAGATCGATAAGAATGAGGGCGATATTGTTGTAGGCACTGACAGGCGGGATGTACAGAGGCAGCGTTTTGATGATGCTGTTATAAATTTCCAGTGCTTCGGTATAGAGCCCCTGACGGGTTTTGTTCATGGCAATCACGAGATAAGCATCATGTTTTTGTACTGTCGTGACATGATTGATCTTATTGATGATCGCTAATAAGTTATTGCAATAGGGTTCGCCAGAGACAAATCGTCCAAATTTCCCTTCCATCTTGCAAAGCTGATAATTTAATAACTCTTCCAGTTGTTTATTATTATTTTGAATGGCATCACTGAGTAGTTCAGATAAGGCTTTTTTGGCGCGATCGTAATTGGCATTGGTGGAAGCGATTAAGGCTCCAATATATTTCCGTTCGATCGGCAGAAGATTATTTTGATTATCGTACGGGCGGTTATTGTTCACCATGAGGTTGTACATCAGTTCTTTGATGTAGAGTTTCTCGGCGGTATTACGTGCGCGTTGGTACTGTCTTTGCAGGACTTCGAGGGTATGAAGAGGATCGTTATAACGGTAAGTATAATAGTTCTCTTGCCAGGTTTTTTCGGTATCAATAGCCCATGCGTCACTGCTGAAAACGCTGAAACAAAGCGTGAGAACGGAGAGGATTTTAGTACTTTTTGTGCGCATGGTGAAAGACTGTATTCGTAATAAGCGTATGATTATACAGTAAAATGACGGAATGTTCAGAATTTAGATAAAAGAAATATGAATGCCATCACATATGTGTGTGGTGCGTGTGTATGCCTCTGCACTATTCCGTGGTGTGTCCTGAGAATTGCCGCCTATACATCGGCGGCATGTTAATTAATTTGTCACTTTGACCCAAAGGCTCAGAGTTTATGCCAAGGCGTAAGCTTTTTTCGTTTGGCTTCATAGCGAATGTATGAGGCCATCATTAAGCCATAAAATATTCCAATCAGCCCCGCGTTGGTCAGCATCATGCTGGCCGTCATTTCCGGCATGTCTTTCCATGCCAGTAACCACATAAAGCTACCGTAAATGACGGAGAATTTTAAGAATTGGCTCAGTACATTGAACAGGTAGGCGCGGTAATAAGGCGGTGGGGCTTGGATACCCAGTTTTTCCAATAGGCGATAGCGCAACATGTCGCGGCGGTAAGGTTTGATCTTTGCGAGGGTCATTTCACTGATCGCGTGATCGATTTTTTGTTCAAAGCTCATGGTCGCCAGAAATCCTTCTCATTAAAAGCCAAAACGGGGGCATTATTTGTAATGTACTCAGTTACTCGCGGCTGACAAATTGAACGTTTTATCGTCACGGTTGATGATTTTGATTAATGGGAAATTTGCCGTTAAAGATAGGGATGGGCCCGTAAATTGCAGGCAGAAAAAAGGCTGGACGTGTCCAGCCTAGATAGTGTGTGAGGGAGAGGGGGATTAAAGTAGCAGTAACTTCGCGGTGCCCAGAAAGGCAAAGAAACCCACCACATCGGTGACCGTGGTGAGCACGACCGACCCCGCCAGAGCCGGGTCCAGTTCCAGTTTATCCAGCGCCACCGGGATCAGTACCCCG
Source organism: Photobacterium aphoticum (assembly GCF_001029435.1). Lineage (GTDB taxonomy): Bacteria > Pseudomonadota > Gammaproteobacteria > Enterobacterales > Vibrionaceae > Photobacterium > Photobacterium aphoticum. The sequence continues at coordinate 107,662 of NZ_LDOV01000037.1, forward strand.
AACAACGCGGCGGTAATGATGTTGATCACGATACCCACGGCAATCACGATACCCAGTACTGGCGATTGGAACCACAATCCGGCCATGATGCCGATCAGTACCGCCCATAACACGCCGTTTAAAAAGCCGATCCCGCATTCGTTACGCAATAGCGACATACGGTTACCGGCGGTGACCTGATTGAGGGCCATACCACGGATCATCAGGGTCAAGGTCTGGCTGCCGGCAATGCCGCCCATCGAGGCCACAATCGGCATCAGGATCGCCAGTGCAACGACTTCGGCAATCACATCTTCAAACAAACTGATGGTCATCGCGGCCAGTACCGCCGTCACCAAGTTGATGCCCAACCAGATGGCACGTTTGCGCGCACTTTTGGCGATCGGGGCAAACAAGTCGTCCTCTTCGCTCATACCGGCGTTGGCCATCAGGGTGCTTTCGTAGTTCTCCCGCATGAGCTCAAGGGCTAAATGCAGGTCAATATCGCCGACGATGGCATAGTTTTCATCGACGATCGGTAAACTGAAGCGTTCGCTGTGCTCTATCGCCTCAACCGCCTCGGTCAGTGAGGTGTCATCTTCCAATACGGGGCACTCAGTATCTGCCAAGGCACTGAGTTTTTCGGTGGTCTCCGCTTCCATCAATTGCTGGTAGTTGATGGCGCCCACGAACTTCTTGCTGCGCGTGACGACATAAATCGGCGCCGGGTAGTGATAGCCATAGCGCTCCAGCAGTACGCGCGCACGTTTCACGGAAATGCCCTGCGGCAGGGAAATCACTTTTGGGTTGGCGTAACGGCCGATTTGTTCGTCGGTGTACTGGTTGGCGCGATCAAAGAGTTCGAGATCTTCTTTGCTCAACATGTCGATCGCACGATCGATGATCTCTTCCGGCAGTGAGTCCGCCCATTCAATCAGCGACAAGTTATCGAGCTTGGCCAGTACCAGATCCAATTCGACCGAGGTGAGCGACTGGATCACCCATTCACGGGTATCGGCACGCATGGCGGTCAGTACATCGACGTGATCGTTCAGTGGCAGCTGACGCCACAGTTCCATACGTTGGTCGAGTGGCAGGGCCTCAAACAGGGTGGCCAGCGAACCGGCTTCGAGCTGTTGGATCTCCGGCTCGTTGAAAATGAGGCGCTGCTCTTCCGTATCGGCCGCCGAAATGCGCTCAATCAGAAGGCTTAAATCAAGGGTGTGGATCATGCAGGTTTCCTTGTTGCTACGGCTGCTTGGCAAGGTACGTTGTTATTATGTGTTGTTGTCGTACCATGAGGGCCAAAGTCAGGGACTAAGGCACAACAGAATGATTACCTTACCATTTGCGCGAGGTATTGTCTTACCCTCTCCGGGCGCTTTTGGGGTATGCCGTGAACAGTTTGCGGGATTCTTGCGCAGCAAGTGTGATGGGCGTATATAAATCGCCCGTCTATTTTATTTCTTAGCCAGTTTAGGTTAAGGAAACACCCCGTATTATGGCGGTGGATATGGATAAACCTGTCCTGCTTGCTAATTTGTGTCATCGTTCTGACATCTGTATATGTGTATTTTTGCCCAGCCTGTCTGCTGGGCTTTTTTCTGTCTGAATTTTTCTATCTGGAAGAGGTTGGCAGAAGAGCCGGGTTAGCTCTTCTTTTGTCTTTTTAACGGCAGTCCTCGCCCTTAACCTTGAGCAATCGCCTCTCGGGTCAGGCCGTGGTGAGTATTGAGCAGTGCGCGTGCTGCATCGGCATCAACACCTGCCAGTAGCATGACAATGGCGGTTTTACAGTGGCCATTGCAGGCAATGAGCGCCGCTTCTGCTTCTTTACGGCTGCACTCTGTCGCGGCCATCACAATATTCTTCTGGCGCTCGACCAGCTTAGCGTTGGTGGCTTCCACATCGACCATCAGGTTACCGTAGACTTTACCAATGCGGATCATCGCACCGGTGGTCAGCATATTCAGCACCAATTTCTGCGCCGTACCGGCTTTTAGGCGGGAAGAGCCCGTCACCACTTCTGGCCCCACAACCGGCGTGATCGCAATGTCTGCTGCCTGCGCCATTGGGCTGTTCGGGTTGCAGCTGATGCACGCCACGGTGGCACCCTGTGATTGCGCATACGCCATGGCGCCTAAAACATACGGGGTGCGACCACTGGCGGCGATACCGACTAATACATCCTTGCCTGAAAAGTCGATGGCTTCCAGATCGCGTGCGCCTTGCTCGCGATTATCTTCGGCATTTTCTACCGCGCGGAAAATGGCTTGTTGCCCGCCGGCGATCAAGCCCACCACCTGATCGGGTGACGAACCAAAAGTGGGTGGGCATTCACTGGCATCCAGGATCCCCAATCGGCCAGACGTGCCTGCGCCGGTGTAAATTAACCGTCCCCCTTGGCGAAATGCCGCTGCGATAGCATCGACCGCTTGTGCGATAGCGGGAAGGGTTTGCTCAACCGCCTCAGCCACTTTTTTATCTTCGTTGTTGATCACCTGTAGCATGGCTAAGGTAGGCAGAGTATCGATGTGTTCACTGGCGGGATTACGGCTTTCCGTGACCATCTGGGTTAAGTCGATTTTCATGGCAGATCCTGATGACAAGAGAGAGGGGTATCATAGCATCGCAGGGGACAGGAGTGAGAGGAGGATGTGCGTCGCGGGAAAGGATATTGGGTCGAAATGGCCATGAAAAACGCCAAGATTCGACGGGTTGTTCAAAAAATACACGGCGAGATGTTGGTGATTCTGGTGATCCCTGTGAGGGTTGCTGGGCGTTGGGTGAGTCAACAAATACAGGGTAGTATCCTGATTTCAGGGTGATTTTTATACCGGCTTAAAGACGGTAATAAAATGAACAACGGGCTCTGACAAAACACTGACAACAGGGGCGGAGGGGTTGGCGATGATCGGCGCCCTCTTTCGCTTAATAAAACCGATTATAACAATGAACACGCACACACAACTTGTACAACCGGTAACGCTTTCCTTCTTACGCCCACGTCTGCGTTGGAGCGCCCTCCTTCTCACTTTAAGTCTGGCGGCTTGTGGGGGCTCGGGAGGCAGTGACAGCTCGTCTTCTATTCCTGACAGTGGCGATGGTAATAACGGGGGCATCGTGACGCCGCCGACAGATCCTGATACGCCGGTTAACCCTGATTTGCCGGATGTGCCGGATCCTGATGTCCCTGACGTGGCCGATGGAATGATTATGGTCGATGGTACGGTCTACAAAGACATGGCCTCTGCACAAGCGGCGATTCAGCCTGGCAGCTTGGTGGTCATTGGTGCTGGCACGTACAAACAAGGTCTGCATATCACCCAAGACAATGTGACGGTACAAGGCAGTGAAGGTACGCACTTCTCGGGTGTGGCGATTCAGGGCAAAGCGACCTTTGTGGTTGATGGTGATGCCGTGACCATTGAAGGCATTGAATGCAGTGGCGTGAGTGTACCCGATCAAAACGGGGCCTGTGTGCGTCAGCAAGGTAAAGATCTGACCTTAAGCCGCGTGTATTTCCATGACAGTGAACAAGGCATTTTATCCTCTTCTGGCTCCGGTAAGCTGACCATTGAATACAGCCTTTTTGAACGTCTGGGTAAAGCGGGCCGCGCCCACGCTGTCTACAGTAATAACGACGCGCTGGAGATCCGTTACAGCAAGTTCTACAGCTCAAAAGATCAGGGTCATGAAATCAAATCCCGCGCTCCGTATACCTTGATTGAGTACAGTGAAATCGCCTCGCTATCGGGGGTTGATAGCCGATTGGTGGATGTGGCGAATGGCGGTCAATTGATTATCCGCGACAGCGTGTTAGAGCAGGGGCCGAAAACCTCGAACTATCAGTTGATTGGCTTTGGTCTGGAAGGTATGAAAAGCGGCGTGACCCAATCCGTGCAACTGGAAAACAACATTGTGTTGATGGAACGTCAAAACGGTAACGTATTGCTTGGTTTGCCTTCTGATTCATCTGGCATCAGCGTGAGTATTACCGGTAACGATTTTGTGGGCAGCAAGTTCAACGATCAGGATTTGTATAACATCAAGGCGAACAACACCTTGTATTCCGATCGCAGCAGCTTTGGTTTAGGGCCATTCCCAGAATTGCCTAATATCGGTATTTAATTCGGCCTGAGCCGATTAAAAAGACACTGAGACAGAACGTCCCCGTCGATTGAAGAACGAACGCCGAGTCGGATTACCCCGCTCGGCGTTTTTTATTTGTATGGTATCGCAGACTTAACCTGATATTTTTTCTCGCCAACTCGCCAACTCGCCAACTCGCCAACTCGCCAACTCGCCAACTCGCCAACGCATCACCACGTCAAGTTGTTGCACAACACCTTAAACTGCGCCAATAACTCACTGCTCTCCGCATTTTGCTGGCTGTCTTTGTGCAGGTAGGCACCGATGGTCGCGGTACTGAAACACTCCTGCATTTGCAGTGGCACCAAATCGAAACGGGCAAAGTAGTCTTTCATGCTGGCCGGGTAGGGCAAAATCGCATCACTGGTTTGCAGCAAATCAATCGCGGTCGCGAGCGAGTTAGTGTTGTACTTCACTTTCTCTTGCAGGTAATGGCGTTTTTGGAACGACGTCAGTTTTTCATTTTGCTCTTGAACCAAGTGGGCAAAGCGGCTTTTGCTGGCCCCGAGGTCAACCGACGGAAAGCGGGCAATGTCTTCGTTGCTACAGTTCACCCCAATCAGTGGGTGGCCTTGGCGTACAAATACTTCTTCTTGACTGGTAAACAAAGGGTGGAAAAGGATGTCTTCAGACTGGGCGAGGCCGAGGATTTCATGGCCGACAAAAATGCTGATCTCATCGCTCAGCAGCAGGTTCATCAGTTGCAGGTGATCGCCGACATCAATGGTGATGTTGCTTTGCGGGTAGGCCTGACGAAAATCCTGCACACAATCGCGCACGAACAAATGCCACCACGCATCGCCGCAGCCGATCTTCAGTTCGGTTTGATGGCGCAACTTGTGTTTTTCCAGTTTGTGCAGGGTGTTTTCGTACAGATGTTGCATCATTTTGGCCTGCTCGTAGAGCAATTCGCCACTGGAGGTGAGGGTGATGCCTTTGGAGTTACGGTTGAACAGCTTGGTGCCGAGTTTCTCCTCCAATTTATGCATGTTATGGCTCAGGGTCGGTTGGCTTAAGCACAACTGGTTGGCCGCCTGGGTGACATTCTGCGTTTTTGCCACCTGAATAAATTGAAGCATTAACTTGAACATAGCGAAGATCTGCAAAGGAGAAAGTCGCCATTCTAGGGGGCGAAAGACAACTTTGCCACCCCCTGTAATCGTCTATTTTCCAAAGGCTTAATATATTTGCCTCGGACTTATGGCAGATCAATTAACTCTTGATTTCGTTGTACACCAACAGCAGCTTTTGCACTTCGCCTTGGGTAAAGGCCAAGTCTTGGCTGTGGTCGAGATCCCACAACGGTTCAATGTTCACGCTGTCTGCGGTCGGGGTTGCTTTAAACGCGGCAATACGCTCTTGGGTGCTGTCTGAAATGAAGAACAGGTAAGGCTGTGGGACGCCAAGCAGCGCGCTGTACTGGGACGGTTGGGTGTACACCGCATTGACGGCTTTCACGTCCTGCTCGCCGTAATACGCTTGTGCCGCAGCCAGTACCGGCATCGCCATGGCTTGCAGCTGTTCGTAACTGCTTTCTACATGGTAGGCGCCGCAGTTATCGGGGATCTGATCGCGCAGAGCTTGGTAGTCGGCCTGAATTTGTGCCAGCGGCAAAGTGGCGTACGTCTGTTCAAATGCGTTGGCAGACTGTGGCAGCACGTGGTTGTTCACACACTGCAAAAACTGTGGCTGTTGGGTGGTAAAGGTGGTGTAGTCAAACTGCGGTTTTGGCAGGTTGCTGTAGGCGATGATGAAGCCGGCAATGAAAATGATCACGGCGACCGCAATGTGAAACATGTAGTCGTGAATGCGTTGTAGTTGTCCACGGAAAATCATGCGGGGCTCCTTGGTTTATCCTGAATGTGGTGCGTGGTCTTGCGTATGGTTACGGGTAAGTGTTTTGTGTTCTATTTTGTTATAGACGGAAAAGCCGCCTTGTCCTGTGAGTGCGTTTGAGAGAGGGGCGCTGACAGAACAAGGCGGACTTATTCGTGTGGCGTTACGCCGACATGCTCGCTTGCTTGCTGACAAACTTGATCGACTCTTCCGTGTCTGCATCGAAGAAATGCAGCTGGTTGTTGTCGATCACGAGAGTGATCTTGTCGTCGATTTCCACGCTTGGCTCACCGCTGCCCAGCGTCCCGATGAACAGGTTTCTTGGCGCAGCATTGAAGAACACGTTCACGCAGTCGCCCAGGTATTCTGAGTTCATCACAGTGGTTTCAAAGCAGCAATCCGGGAACGCTTGCTCATACTTCTTGCCGGAGCGGATCGCACTTGAACGGGCGCCCAATAGCAGCGATTTACCGTTGTAACCGGCCGCATCCAAAATGGCGCGGTCGCTCTCGCTCACGGCAATGGTGAAGCTTTCACACGTAAACTGACCGCCTTCGTATTGGCCTTTGATCAGGTTCATGGATGGCATACCCATGAAGGTCGCCACGAAACAGTTTTTCGGGTTTTCAAACAGCTCTTTCGGGGTACCGATCTGCTGGATTTCACCCATCGACATCAACACGATACGGTCTGCCATGGTCATGGCTTCCACCTGATCGTGGGTCACGTAAATGGTGATTGCGCCTTTTTCTCGGTGCATGCGCGAAATCTCTGTACGGGTGGTCGCACGCAGTTTCGCATCCAGGTTACTTAGCGGCTCATCCATCAGGTACAGTTTCGGAGTACGCACCATGGCACGGCCCAGTGCGACACGCTGACGCTGGCCGCCCGACAATTCCTTCGGCTTGCGCTCCAGGTATTCGGTCAGGAACAAGTCTTTAGCGATGTTATCCACGCGATCTTTGATGTCGTTCGCCGGGAAGTGACGCAGTTTCAGGCCGTAGCCCACGTTGTCACGTACTGACATGTGCGGGTACAGGGCGTAGCTCTGGAATACCATGGCAATGTCACGGTCTTTTGAGCTGACGTTATTCACGACTTGACCATCGATAATGAATTCCCCTTCGGTGATGTCTTCAAGGCCGGCGATCATACGCAGGGTGGTGGATTTACCACAGCCTGACGGGCCAACCAGTACAATGAATTCCCCGTCTTCGATATCAATGTTGAAGTCACGAACAGAGTAGGTGTCTGAATTTGGGTATTTTTTATTGATATTTTTTAGCGAAATCTTGCTCATTAGCCTTTTACTCCACCAGACGTCAAACCGCCCACGATGTAATCTTGAAATTTATAGAACACCACAACCGGCGGGATAGCCGCCAACACTGCACCGGCAGCGAACACGTTATAGTTAGATTCTTTGATGTTGTTGATCAGTCCCATCAAGCCCACAGCCAGTGTTTTGGCTTCTGAGCTCATGCTCGCGATCAGGAACTTCGGCATGATGATGTCGCCGATAGGCCCCAGGAAACAGAAGATAGCGATAACCATGATCATCGGTTTTACCAGCGGCAGCAGGATCTCGGTGAAGATCTGCATCTGGGTCGCGCCGTCAATCTTGGCAGACTCATCCAACGCACGAGGAATGGAGTCGTAGTAGCCCTTCATCAAAATGGTATTCATGGTGATCCCACCGGTGGTGTAGATCAAAATCATGAAGATGTAGGTGTACAGTGTTGCGTGCTCAGAGCTGTAAATGCCGATAGAGCTGGCAATCGCATACAGCGCAATCAAACCACTGCCTGATGGGATGATTTGGATGATCAGCAGCGACATCAGCGCGCTCTTACGGGACTTGTAACGGTAACGTGAGTACACAAAGCCTGAGACCGTCACAATCGCCGTCGACAGCACCATGGTGATCAGCGACACCAAAAAGGTGTTGCGGTACCAGCTCAGGTAAGGCGTATCGTTAAACAGCGACACAAAGTTCTCGGTCAGGCTGAAGTTCTCCGGAAAGAACGACGTCGAGTACAGGGTGTTGCTGACGTTAAACGCACTCATCAAGGTGACCAGAATCGGGTAGATGATCACTACCGCCATGCTGATCAAAAACGCGTAGCTGAACACCAATCCCAGGTTCTTGGTGATCATGTGGCGGTTGAACGGGCTGGCCGCCTTCGCCGGTTCATTCAGGGTGATAGTTTTGTCCATTACATCACTTCCTCATTCTTGAAGGCACCGGCCTTAAGCCAGGAGTACAGCACCACGGCACCGACCACGGTACTGGTGATCAGGGTGTATACCGCCGCTTCGTTGTATTTCGCGTCCATCATCAGGCGGAAGCCCAGTGATGAAATGGTATCGAGTGGCTTGTAGATAGAGCCCACCGTCTGTACGGTCGCTTCACCCAACATGTACACGATGGTGACGTTGTTGAAGTTGAAGGTGAACTGGGTGATGAACACCGGCGCCACACTGATCAAAATCAGCGGCAGGGTGATATCGAAGAAGTTGGTCCATGCGTTACCGCCATCCATGCTGCTCGCTTCGTACAGATCGTCCGGGATGGTTTGCAATACGCCGGTGACCAGAATGAACACATACGGGAAGCCGAGCCATGCCTGAATCAGAATGATGGTGATCTTGGCGTAGTCTGCATTCAGGAAGAAGCCAACCGCCGTGCTGATGTCGTACTCGTTACCGGTGAAGAATGGGATCACCATGGTGTTCATGCCGCCGACTTTTGAGAAGAACAGCTGGAAAACCAGAATGGTCAGGAATGCCGGTACCGCCCAAGGCAGAATGTACACCGTACGGAAGAATTTTTTACCGCGAATCGCTTTGTTGTTGGCCACAACCGCCAATAAGGTGCCCAGAATGATGGTCAGGGCCGAGGCGCAGAAGGTCCAGGTCAGGGTCCAGGTCAGGGTTTCCTGAAACGCGGCGGCGGCACGCTCACTGGTGAACAGGCGTTCAAAGTTGGTCAGGCCTTTCCATTCGATCAAGAAAGCCGGTGGCAAGACCGGACGTTTGTAGTTGGTGAAGGCGACCACGATCGACACAATCGCCGGCAACAGGGCGAAGATAAACAGCAGAATGAATTTCGGCGCGGTGATCAGGTTCGGCACAATTTCATGTGACAGGCCGCGCACCTTTTCCGTGAAGGTGATGGCGTAGCCGGTGGTATCGATTTGGCGCTTCACATCTTTCGCATCACGGGCGAAGGCATAGTGCATCGCCAGGAAAACCAGGATCATCATGGCACCAATGGTGGAGCCGACCATGATCAGGAAGGAGTCATCGACAAAGCGTTCTGCACCGATGGTGAGTTTGCCACGGGGTTGTTCGACCGCTAATAAGCGGAAGTTTGGCAGGATGAATTGAAAATAAACCAAGATCTCTAGGGCAAAAAGCGAGAGACCGAAAATCGCTTCTCGTGTCCGGCGAAGCAGCATATGACCACTGCCCGGTATCACCATTGAGAGCCAGAAAACCGATTGTTGACTCATGTATTACCTACTGTTTAACGACATGCGTACCGATGTTGAGGGGAATGCACCGACACGGTGTCTGATCCGTCAGACACCGTGTGGTAAGGGTTAAGACAGGCGTGCGCCTTACATGTCTTCGATATCGAACTGAATAGTTTCTACGGCTGCATCAAGCACGGCTTGTGCGTCTTGGCCTTGGGCGATTTGCGCCAGTGCGGTCTTCATTGGGCCCCATACCTTCATGAATTCAGGAATGTTTGGCATTGGTTGACCGATGTTAGTCGCATCGAAAATCGCTTTGTGCAGTGAGCCTTCGGCGTAGTTCACAGACAGGCTTGGCGACACTTCACGTGTCATGCTGTACCACTTCTGTGCGTGCTCTGGTGTCGCCAGGTATGCAAGGAAGGCTTGTGCGGTTTCTTTCTGATCACTGTAACCGTTGATCGCCATCCCTTTAGTGCCTGTCAGGGCTTTGTATGGGTGGCTGCCGTCCCAGCTTGGGATTGGCGCTGCGCCTACATCGATACCGGCTTTTTCAATGTCAGCAATGGTCCATGGGCCGTTGATGATGGCTTTCACTTTACCTTCGGTGAAGTACTTCATCATGATGTCGAACGCGACGGTGTCATCTTGCATCAGGGTCCAGTGGTTCACGCCGCTGTCGTATAGACTTTGTGCCGCTTTCGCCGCTTTGATAGAACCCGCGTTGCTCAGGCCGATGTCTTCTGGGTTGTTGTCTTTAAAGATGTAGCCGCCGTTGGTCATGAACAGGCCGCCGGTGAAGTAGAAATCGGTGAATTTAGCCGCCCAGTCAGACGGTGGTAGTTCTTTCAGTGTTTTTGGCGCCGCATTCATCATCTTCTTGTTGTACAGGAACAGCGTGGTGTCGGTAGACATTGGCACCATGTAGGTTTCGCCGTTGTACTTAGACGCTTCGGTGGCGGCCGTCGTGTAACCGTTGATGGTCACGTTGGTTGGAGCGATCAGGTACTGATCAGCCAGCTCACCGATACGGTCGTTCGGGATCATGAACAAGTCAGCGATGTTGCCTTTCTGTGTCGGCAGGGCAGACATCAGATCAAACATGCTGGTAGCGGTGACTTCGACTTTCACATCGTGTGTTTTGTTGAACTGCTCGGCCAGCTCAGTGAAATACGTGACGTATTGTTTTTCAACACCCACCACAATGTTGTCAGCCGCCATGGCTGGGTTGGCGAAAAGTAAGGCGGTGGATACGGCAAGCGATAACTTTTTAATCATTGTATTTCTCCTGATAGGGCGAAGTATGTCTAATCCAAACCCGCATGCGAGAGCCTGTCCCGGCATGACGATGTTTAACAATGTGTGACTCCCAAGGAACCATCCCTGCGATGCGCGTTAATGGTCAGGCGTGTGGTGATTTATCTTGAAACACACCCTGATCCGCGCGTTGTGGGCTCATCATAGGAGTTCGTTGATATAGGGTGAAATGCAAAAAGGCGGGGGTAGCCATAGAAAAAAGCCATATCAGTGATAGAAATGTTATCTACTGCAATGATATGAGGATGAATACGGGCTAGAGAGAAATGCAAAAACGTGAGCCTAATAGCAATTTATTTCGGCAGGGTTAACAAAGAAAAAGTCACTTCTTTCCCGTCTTGTTTCCTGTCTTTACTTTTTACTTCGTTGCGGTGAGAGGGGAAGTGGTTGGCAGTGTGCTGAAAAGAGTCTGGGAGAGGTATAGAGAGGGGCTGGTGAGGTATCAGGAAGGAAGAAAGCCAGGCATAGGGCCGACATGCCACTATCAGGTTTACACTGTAAAACCGGCGCGTGAAAGCGCGTAAATAACAACGCCCCGGCTCGCGCTCGTAGGAGGCGGGACGGGGCGTTGGTGTATCGCGTCTTCGTGTTTTGAAGCGGGGATTCCGTTAGCCAAATAACACGGTGTAAAGGTAACCGGCACCGATAGCCATGCTCAGAATCACGAACAGGAATGCGGCAATCATTTGGTTTTTGAAGATTGATTTAAGCAAAATCACTTCGGTCAAACTCGCGCCGGCACTACCGATGATCAGGGCCATCACTGAACCCAATGCCATGCCTTTCTGTACCAGTGCCGCACTCAGTGGGATCACGGCTTCCGCACGGATGTACAGTGGAATACCAATGATCGCAGCGACGGGAATCGCATACCATTTGCCTTCACCGGCGTACTTGGCGATCAAATCGGTTGGAATGAAACCGTAGATGAACGAACCAATAAAGATACCCAGCAGCAAGTACGGCAGCACTTGTTTGAAGTCTTTCCACGTTGCACGCCAGATACGCATCCAACGGCTGTCTGCTTTGGGTGTGATTTCGTCATAAACCACTTCTTCGTACACCACGTCACCACACATGCTGTCACCACAGGTGTTCGTTGCGACGGCTTTGGTGATCACCGGTTTGCTCTCACAGCAGCTGGTTGCAGCCGGTGCCGGTTTTGTCGCGGTACAGCATGAGGTTGCGGCTTTTGGCTTTTCAGCCGCGGGTTTGGCCGTGGCATCACAACAGCTGGTGGTTGCCGGCTTGCTGTCACCACATGCGGTGCCGCAGCTCGAACCTGCATCTGCCATTTCATACGCTTCAGGGCGAACGTAGCGTTCAAAGCCCAGTTTCTCCAGCACAAAGCCCGCTACCACAGAGACGATCATCGCCACCAGGAAGTAGAACACCGCCACTTTCAGGCCAAAGGTCACCACAAACAGACCGATGATCACCGGGTTAAGCAGTGGGCTGGCAAACAAAAACACCATCATTGGGCCAAAGCCAGCACGGGCACGCAGCAGACCTTTCAGGAAAGGAATGGTGGAGCATGAACAAAACGGCGTAATGGAGCCCAGCAAAGCGGCAATTACATAGCCCTTACCTTTGCGGGAACTCAAAATAGATTGAATTTTTTCCGGTGTCAGAAATTCTTGCAGTACACCGACAAGGTAGCTAACAACCAGAAACAGAACGGTTAATTCGGCAGCCAGAAACAGGAACATGTCTGCTGCATCTTTGATCATTGTGACGATTTCAGGACTCATGGTATTTACCTTCACAGTAGGTATCATTTCGATATGTGTCGAAATATAAAGGTGAGAGAGGATGCCGTCAATTAATTATTTCGATAAAAATCGAAATAATCATGGGTGTGTTTTTATCAAATTGATTTTTATAAAGAAAAAATATTGCTGATAAAGAACGAAATTGCAGCGGCACAATGTGGGGAGAGTGGTAAACTATGCGTACTAAGTAGTACGCTTTTTGCGCGCCATGTGTTAAGTGCCATGATCAAGTGCATGTTGGCGAGCCAGATTGACGGCATAAAGGAGACGGTATGCGACCATCCACCCTAGAAAAACAAAACAAGATCCTGGAAATTGCCACTGAGCTGTTTTTGGCGCAGGGCTACAAAGAAACCTCGTTGGATCAGATCGTCGCGCAAACGGGCGGCTCTAAGCAGACGCTATATCGCTACTTCACCAATAAAGAAGGGTTGTTTGAGGCGGTGCTGGTGGCGAATACCAAGAAGGTGGATCCCATTTTCGCCCTGAGCGAAACAGAAGGACGCTCTTTGCAAGCCACCTTAGTGCAATTTGGCCATGACTACCTGCAACTGGTATGCAGCAATCCTATTTTGGGTTTGTTCCGCATTGTGTCTAACGATTTTCATGCCCACCCGACCATTCCTCAGGCGTTTTGGGAGCATGGTCCGTGCCGAGCCCATGCTAACTTGGTGCGCTTTCTCGACAGCGAGTGGGCCCAACAATCGTTGGCGATCCCGGATGCCCAACGCGCTTGTGAACAACTGTTGGCGCTGTTTAAGCAAGATCATTTGAGCTTGGCTCTGCTTGGTCAGCCCTTGCCGGAAAAGGCGGCATTAGACGGGCAAATTACCGCTGCGGTTGAGGCTTTTTTCATGCTGTATCAGCGCGAAGGGATGTGAGGAAGGCGGTGATGGATGCAGGGTGTAGGGTATTGAGTGTAGGGGATTGAGTGTAGGACGTCGCCAAGCGTGAAACTTGGCGACAAGGCGTGTATTCAGTGCGCTTTTTTGGCCGCGAGCTTTTTGCCGATCAGCAGCACCGGTGTTAACACGAAGATGGCGATCAAAAAGCCAATAAAGGCATTGTTGAGCGCCTGCGTGCTGACTTCAGTTTTCATCAGTTGGCTCAATTGCGAGGCGGCCAACGCCGGGTTCGGGATCACCCCTTGCGTCATCAGTGCCTGACTGATGTGCTGTTCAAATTGCTGCAACGCCGCGCTTTCTGTCGGCAGCATACGCGAGGCTTCAGCCATCGACTGGGCGCTTTTCACCTGAATGATGCGGGAGAACACGGCAGAGCCGATCAATCCCCCCAAGGTACGAATGAAATAGAACAGGGCAATCCCCTCCGGACGTTGTTCTGGCTTGAAATAAGCAAACACCAGAATGGTCACGGAAACATTCAGTAATCCCACCCCAAATCCCCGTAAGCCAATCGGCAACAGCAACGTCTCTGCACTGGCATTGCTGGGCAAGGTACTGCACAGATACACCGAGATCAGGATCATCAATACGCCCAATGGCGTCATCGCATCGGCCGGCACTTTTTGCTGGTTACAGGCCAGTAAGCTGATCGCCATGCCTATCAACATGGTCAAAAAGGCCGGGGCTTGTACCCAACCGCTGTTGGTTGCGTTGAAGTGCATCACCTGCCCGAGAAAGCCGTTCAACAAAGCCCCGCTGGCCATCACGGCAAATCCCGCCAGAAAGGCATTGTACAAAAACACATTGGCTTTGATGTGGCTGACTACGTGTTGGGTGCCTGTGCCGTCGGGCTGTTTACGGTGCCAGACGATTGTTCCCGCGAAGAGTAGGCAGGCAAGGGCGATCAGTGCCCAGCGGCCAAAGTCGGGGAAATCAAACCAGTTGTAATGACTGCCTCGCATTAACAAAAATACGATGCCGCTGCATCCCAATCCGGTCAGCAGATACACCCATGGTGAAGATTTTGCAACGCTCGGTAAAGGGTGATCCTGTGGCGGGTATAACCACGCCCAGATCCCTGCTGCTGCCACACACCAGGCCTGTATGGCGATCAGCGTCTGCCACGGTGCGTGTTCCAAGATGTCGGCCAGCAGCCACGGGTAAAGCCCCATTGGCAGCAGGGTCGATAACGTCAGGGTAAACCCTGTCATCAAGGTCATCGCACGGTAGGAGCAAGCACTGAGCACGATCAGGTTGACGCTGATCAACAGCAAGCTGACCCCTAAGCCGTTAAGCATCCATGCGGCGAGATGCCACCCGACGTGGTGTTGGGTGATCAGCATGAGGCTGGCCAGAAACACCATACTGAGTGCTGCATACAAGGTGCGACGATTGCCCACGCTGCGCAGTAATAAGGGCGCGATCATAAAGCCGATGAGCTGCATGGCCATGAAGGCGACATTCAACAGGCTGACTTCATCCAGCGATAAGCCCAGTGTGGCAGCCATGTCATGGGAGGCGGCACCAAACAAGGCTGAGGATAAGCCAAAGGCCAACATGCTCAGCCCCGCCCCCACTATTAACGCCATATACCGTTTCATACGCGCCCCTTGTTACGCCTGTGGCGCAGCGGTATCTACGGTCACATTGGCGGACAGCCCCGGGTAGACTTTGCCGCGCAAGTCAGTAGGCAACTGCAGGGTGATTTTCACCGGTACTCGCTGTACCACTTTGACAAAGTTGCCGGTGGCATTTTGGGGCGGCAGCAAGCTGAACTGCGCGCCGGTGGCATGGGTAACAGATTCAACCGTGCCCGTGATCGGTGTGTCCGGGTACATGTCTAGCGTCACTTCCACCGCTTGGCCGGGGGCCATGTTGGTCAGTTGGGTTTCTTTAAAGTTCGCTTCCAGCCAGATATGGCTCGGTACCAAGGTGATCAAACCCATGCCCGGTTGGACAAATTTACCGGCTTGTACCTGACGATGCGCCACGTAGCCATCCACCGGTGCATACACGGTGGTGCGTTTTAGGGCAATGTCGCTCAGGGTCAGTTTCGATTGTGCTTGCTGACGCTGTGCCGTGAGCTGAGCGCGTTCAGACTGCATGGCATCATAGGTTTTCTGCTGAGCTTGCAGCGCCAGTCGGGCACTGTCTAATTTCGCTTTGGCATCAATGGTGCGGGTTTGCTGCGCATCAAACTGGGTTTGACTGATTGAGGCTTTGGCGATCAGTTTTTGATAACGCGCGAAGTCGGCACGCTGTTGTTTATCGTTGGCCTGCGCACTGGCAATGGCCGCTTTGGCTTGTTCAATGTTCACGGTCTGTAAGGTCAGGCGTGAAGCATTGTTGGCCAGCGCGGCATCCGCGACGGCGACAGCGGCTTGCGCGATGGCGTGATTGGCCTGGTAGTCGGCATCATCAATGGCAAATAACGGCGTGCCGGCGGTGACCCACTGGTTATCCTGCACAAACACGGCGGCTACCTGCCCGCCGACTTGTGGCGAGACCGTGGTGATGTCCGCTTTGATGTAAGCATTGTCAGTGTGAATGGCATGACTGGGCGTAAGGTAGGTAAAACCACCGACAGAAAGCGCGATGAGTGCCGCAAGGGCGATGACTTTTTTCTTCATGCGTAAAGCACCTGTATGTAAGGCGATCATCAGGAAGTCGGTGGTATCGGCCACGCCGACAGACTTACGGGATCTGATCGCTACCTTTGACTGTTTTTGAAAATTTATCGTACTGTACGGTACAGTTTCTTTTTGATCAAGGGAAAAATGTGAGGTACATCAACAAAGGCTGCCGCATTGGCTACACGGTGTGCTATCGACTGAAAGCGTCAGCGAGACGATAAGCAGAAGATCAGTAAAAAAGAGAAGAAGGACGATAAGGAAAAAGATGACGAGCAAAAGCCAAGCCGGGGCGGCAGGAGCCAGTAATAGGGGGAGGGAGGGACAGTAAAAGCGGGATAAAAAAAACGCCCTCCTCATCATGAGGACGGCGTGGGAAAATGCTAAATGAAGTTATCGTAGGTAAGTTGCTACCGTTACCTTCGGCATCTAGCAGGCCGACAATATAAGACAGTGTTTGGCAATACTTTGGCAGTCATGTGTATCCATCGCCATGGCCACCCTGATGATAGTTGCCTTGGCGATGAATAAACGCTTTTCTGATGTCATTGCCAGTCATCAGGAAAGTTGGGGTGCAGGTTCACCCTGATAGGGCAAGGTGAACCTGCGGTCTGTATTAAAGCGCGTCGGCTTTAATACAAAGCACGTGGTATTTACCGTGCTCGATTTCCGCACCTTCAGTTTCGTGTTCGAAACCAGGGAATTCGCGGTCCCATGCTTCAAGTGCTTTCAAGTACTGGATTTGAGGACTTGTTTCATCACCGAAGTTTTCACCACCCATTAGCATTGGGATGCCTGGTGGGTAAGGGATAACAGAGTTCGCGGCAACGCGGCCTTCCAATTCATCCGATGGCACTAGCTCAACCTCGTCAGACACAACGAACTGGTAAGCAGTACGTGGTTTCACTTCCATCTTAGGTAGGCTTGAGTACGCTTCGTTCAGTACTTGCGCTGGGTTGTGACGTACTAGGTATTGGAACATACGGTCACCCAGGTCGCGCAGGCCTAGACCTTTGTAAGTTTCTGGAGAAGACGCAACAAGCTCAGGCAGTAGCGTTTCAAGATCCGCGTTCGCATCGTAGTGACGCTTGAATGACAACAAGGTGTTGATCAAGGTGTCACGTTTACCTTTAGTGATACCCATTGAGAACAGGAACATTACCTGGAAGTCAGTAGTACGGGTAGGTACGATACCGAAACGGCCTAGGTAAGCAGTCACAAGTGCAGCTGGTACACCGGTTTCTAGGAAGTTACCGTTTTCATCTAGACCCGGAGTCAGTAGGCTCACTTTGATTGGGTCAAGCATACACCAGTCGTTGTCGATTTCGTCGAAACCGTGCCACTTGTCGCCTGGGTTCAGTTTCCAGTTTTCCTGGATAGTCATCAGTGATTCAACAGATGCATCTTCAAAGCGAACTTTGTCACCGTTCATTTCTGTAACAGTTTCAGCGTTCCAAGGTTTGAAGAACCAGTCGTTTTCGCTGGTGTAGTCGTTGAATAGCTTACGCATGTTCTGACGGAAGATGATCGCTTCGCGGTTTACTTCGTTAGTCAGAGACAGGCCGCTTTCGCCCTTCATCATGTTCGCTGCAACGTCGTTAGACGCACAGATAGCGTACAGTGGTGAAGTGGATGTGTGCATCATGTAAGCTTGGTTGAAACGGTCGAAGTTAATCGCGTTTTCACCGTTACGTACGTGAATGTAAGAAGCCTGAGACAGTGCGTTCAACAATTTGTGTGTTGAGTGCGTTGCAAATACAGTTGGACCTTTGTGGTCTTTTGCATCGCCACGCATTGCGTAGTGACCCTTGTAGATAGGGTTGAAGCGTGCGTAACCGAACCAAGCTTCATCCATGTGGATACGGCTTGAGCTTTCGCCCAGGATAGATTCAGTCACTTCTGAGTGGTAGCACAGACCGTCGTAAGTACAGTTTGTGACTACTGCGTAGCCCGCTTTCTTCTCGTCAGCGTTGAAAGGAATACCCGCGTTTTTCGCTTTAAGGGCAATACCTTCTTTGCTCATCTGTACTTTGCTGATTGGACCGATAATACCGTAGCAGTTACGGCTTGGTACCATGTAAACAGGGCGAGCACCAGTAAGGATAAGACCTTGTTCGATAGACTTGTGACAGTTACGGTCACAGATCGCGATGTCGTCATCCTTCATACACGCTTGCATGATGGTACGGTTTGAACCAGATGTACCTACGATGCCAGAGTAAGATTCGTGTGCACCGAAGATTTTCGCTGCTTCCACTTCGCTTTCTTTGAATGCGCCGCTGTGGTCAAGTAGAGAACCTAGTGCTGCACGTTCGATACCCATATCGGTACGGAACAGGTTTTCACCGAAGAATTCGAAGAACTGGTTACCTGCTGGTGTCTTAGTGAAACCGATACCGCCTTGGTGACCTGGCGCAGACCATGAGTATTCGTGGATGTCATTGTAGTGCATCATCGCTTTCATAAACGGTGGTAGCACTTGTGCACGGTAGCGTTTCATTGCAGCAACGATACGGCCAGCAACGAAGTCTGCGGTGTCTTCCAATACTGAGTAACATTCGTCAACACGTTCCATTAGCTTGCGGTTTGCAAGGATAGACGTACGTGCACGTTCTGCTAGTAGGAAAACAGGTACTTCTGTTTGACGTTCTTTTAGCGTATTTAGCAGTTCGACTTCTTCGTCAGAGTTTAGGATTTGCTCTTCAGATTTATCCAGAGTCAGTACAAGGCTGTCGATTTGCGATGCCATAATAACGGCTTTCGCATCTTCATAAGAGGTTGCCGATACGATTTCAATCGTACGTTCATTCAGTTCGGCAATCAGTGCTTGCGTTGTACGGGCAGCGTAGCTGCTTGGATCAATGTTTTGCGGCTCTACAACCAGAGTGCGCATTTTGCTGAAGTTGTTGCTCATAATAATTACCTATTCTGCAATTTGCTTTTCAGCGTCAACGCTTTGGATGGCTTGTTTATAGCGAGATAAATAAGTCAGGCAGAGTGGTTAACGTTAATATTGCTTGAGTTGCGAGTTTGTCGATTAAAAGAAAGTTCAATTAATGGAACATATCGCCTTTACTCGGTGAATCACGATAATTAAATGGCTGACCTTAATGAAAGGAGAATTAAGACCAGTCATTTAATTAATAATTACGTTGTCGGTTCATGTGCAGTGAGAATTAATTGTGACATGAACCGTATTGAAAATTATGCGTTTACTTTTGGTTCTGATGTTTCAGGGGTAACATCTCGTGCTGCAATGAAGCCGTAGAAGATATAACCGAATAGTGTCAGGATAGTACCGCCAAATACAGCCTCTGCACCACAAGCGTATACACCGTAAATACTGTAAACCACACCTAACGTACCCACAATCGCGCCGAAACGGTATTGCTTTTGCGTTGCCATATTCTTGCGAAGCAGTACTTCTAGGCCTGTCATCGACAAGATATAAGGCACCATGTTGATGAATACCGCCAGGTTAAGCAGGGCGTTAAATTGATTAATCAAGTTAGGAGAGATTGTCATTACCGCAAGAATCAACTCAGCCGTCAACATAATCAGCATACCGAAGATAGGTGCGCCCGCTTTGTTGGTTTTTGCGAAGATTTTAGGGAACAAGCCTTCATCAGCCGCCGCTTTTGAAACTTGTGCGTTAGTGAACTGCCAGCCAAGTAGTGAGCCGATACATGCAATAACGGCAGCCAGTGTTACGATGTTACCCACGGTTGGGTTGAACATGTGGCTGAACACAAGACCAAACGGTGCGGTTGATTGTGCCAATTCTGCGTTAGGGATAATACCTTGGATAACACCGGTAGAAGCAATATAAATCACTGCGGCGAAACCGGTACCGAACAATACGGCTAGCGGTACGTTGCGCTCAGGGTTTTCAACCGCATCAGAGTTAGCACCCGCAGATTCAATACCCAGGAAGGCCCATAAAGTCAGTGCGATACCTGAAGAGACAGAGTGCATTGTGGTGTCGTGGTGTGGGTTCCATGCGCTCATGAATGTTTGAGGATCAAACCACCACCAACCGATAACAGACAGACCCAGTACAGGAAGAATAATACCCCAAACAGTGAATGCTGAGATTTGACCTGTGATCTTAGGGCCACCAAAGTTAGCGAGCATAGTGACAATAAGGATCGCACACACACCGAAGAAAGTGTGTACCGGGGTATCTAACCAAGGCATGAATGGTTTGATGTAACCCACGGCTGAAACGGCAATGGCTACACAGCTAATTACTAAACAAACGTAATACGTGTAAGAAGAGATAAAGAAAGATGATTTGCCGTGAGCTTCTTGTGCGTACGCTGACATACCGCCTGAACGCTTACAGAAAGCACCACATTTAGCAAAGGTGTAAGCAATACACATTGCACCTAATGCTGTTACTATCCAAGATAGCATTGAAATGGCACCCACTTGTGCCAAGCTGGCCGGTAGCATAATAATACCGGAACCCATCATATTTACAGCGACGAGGACGGTT
The DNA here is from genome assembly GCF_001029435.1 of Photobacterium aphoticum. Classification (GTDB taxonomy): domain Bacteria; phylum Pseudomonadota; class Gammaproteobacteria; order Enterobacterales; family Vibrionaceae; genus Photobacterium; species Photobacterium aphoticum. Next base: position 128,230 of record NZ_LDOV01000037.1, read on the forward strand.
AAACCAACCAATCCCATTTTTTTACTATTGGCATCTGAAGACATTATATTAACCCTCAATTCAGATGAGACAGAATAATACTTATTCTCTTTAGTTGTGAGTGGCCTAATCCGTGGCGACTGTATTTTCAAAGGGCGGTAATTTGATATTGGTGATATTCAGAAATAACGAATGTGCTCTTTTACAGTTATATTTAATGGCAACGAAGTGTCTTAAATAAGTGTCCATTAATAAATATTCATTTTCTGTTAAAATCATATTCATTAAAGTGATGAGTCAGTGTCTTGCTCATCGATGGGACGTATTTTTAATTATTTTTGAGGATTAAAAAACCCTAAAAATGGAATCAAGCATTGCATGAATCGGTTTTTTTGCATCGATATAAATCTCTATTCAATTTGTTATACAAATCTGACCAGTGGCATTTTAATGTCCCTACAAAATGTGACTGAAATCACATCTAAACGGTAATTCAATCACTTAGCTATGACATCAAGCCCGTGCCAGGCCAACCTTCCTGTGAGTGCAACGTTTGCGTCGGCTGAATGCCTAAAAATGCTTATTCAGAATAAGTGCGGTTTCATGTGAAGATTTTTTTTCGAATAAATGGTGTTTTTTCTTCGCGATGGCAACCAGATAGCCATTTCAATAATAAATTGGGTGTTTTTTGTACGACTAAGGCGAGGGGCGGCACGGCAAGAATGGTATACCGCGCGTATACAGTATTTCATTCTATAATGTGAACAGAAAAAGACGGGAATCGCGGCTTACTGTTGGGTTTCCTGTGGCACAGAGGTAAACCATTGGCGAATTTCTGCCACGCAGGCCATGTTATTGGCTTGACCGAGCTGCTGGCTGATCTCCTGTAGGGGCTGAGTGAGAGAGTGAAAAATGGGGTGACTGTCTACCGTGAGCAGCCCCTGTGTTGTCGAGGCGCTGTGGCAGTGATGGTAGTGATCCAATCTCGCCAATAAGCGGCAAGCCAGTGGGCGCACGTTATAGATGTGGCATTGCGCACTGTGTGCATCAAGAAACGGGCAAGGCGTACTAACCGTTGGCAGGTATCGACGTAAAGGTTCGGCTTTGCGGTTTAGCCGATAAGCGGTGCGTGTATGGATATAGACGGCTTCTGCGGCTGTGACGTCAACCGCGCGATTGGTACAACAATAGGCGCACCCTTGGCGACAAACCGCCAGCGGGGTAATGGTGTGTTGGTGATAGATGTCGACAGCCGCATAAAGTCGCTTGATGAAATCGAGCGGGGATTTCGGGACATCACTGTGTACCCAGTGTTCTAACAGACGTTGGGGGATTTTGACTTCTTCTGGGGCGTGCTGGTGGAGGAAATGGGTAAAGAGGCCAACACGTTCTTGCATCGCATCGGCAGTAAAGGCACTGACAGGCAGATCATCCTTATCGGGTACGTATCTCAATGCGTCATCCTTAACGTTATCGAGTGGTCACAAAATAAGCGGCTATCTTTCTCAGTATAATGGGAGCAATGCGGTAAAACATCGAGTCAGTTCGCTGTTTAGCCGTGAGAGTGGATAAAAGAATGTGATTAAGTTCAGATTTTTCTTTTTCGGCGCAAGAGCGTTCACCATCAGATGGCCTTTTCTCTCGCACAAATGGCTTACCAATGACGGTGAGCGTTGCGGTGTCATTCCATCATGGGATGAGCGGTGTAAAGTGCGTTTATGAACAATGTTTTTATTTTCCGCTTTATGCTGCCCAGTGATAACCGGCACGGCAAGAGCCCGTTAGTGCCGGCTTGGCAGGGGACGCGGTGACATACAGATTGCGATAAAAAGGTAATTATGACTGAATTAAAATTGACCGGTGAGCCTTGCCGCATAGAAAAAACAGACATGATGCAAGCGGCACCGGGTTTTCATTTCTTTCCATCCGATACGATTGCACACGACAGTGCCTCGATGATCCCGTTGGTCGCCGTGAGTGACAGGCTGCTCTCTGGCATGAGTGATGATCTGTTGCTGTTGGCTTTTCCTGCGACAGAAAGCTTCTGTGATTTACCGGCAGTATCATACGCCTGGGTGGAAGGGCAATGGCAACTGGACGCGTCGGAGGAGCTTGAACCGTGCGATCCGGCGTATTACTTGGATTCGTTTTATAAGGCCAAAGCCTTCTTTGAAGCGAACGGCTTTTTGCAGTATTCCTTATCCAAGGCGCCCAATTCAAACCGCGCATGCAGCTTGTTAACGCACGGTGGGCAGCCTCAAACCGGCCAAAATTGGGATGCTTATTTGTGGGATGAGCAAGGGGAAGACTATGACTTGCTCATGAAGCTGTATGAAGAAGAGGAATACGGTGAGGAAGCGTACACCGAAGAGGGCGATGATCGGATGCCATTGACGGACGCGGAATATGAAAAAGCGGTCAGCCAGTTAAGCTTGATTGAAGGGGGCGAGGTATATCACTACGTGGCGACGATCGTGACATACCACTTTATGGATGAAGGGCCTGAGCTGATTTATTTCTACAACGCCGAGAAAAAGCGTTTTCTGGTGGTGGCGGAATATTCCTAAGCGGCCGAGAGGCGGGAGACATAGAGGGATCTCACAACATGCAGCAACACATCATTGAGCGACACGCGGTTAAGCGATACAGCAAGCCGCATTACATCCTTTTTTCTCTGTTGGCTTGTTCGGCTACGGCGTTACCGCTTAGCAGCGCCGTGGCACACGGGTGGGCGGACTACCCCAAAGCACGTCAGGTGTTTTGTGAAGAAGCCGGTGGCTACTGGAGTGCGGCTGACGGCTCCGGTATTAAAAACCGCGCGTGCCGTGCTGCGTTTAAAGCGTCGGGCACCTATCAGTTTGTGCAGAAAAATGAATTTGCCGCCATGGTGCCGGATTATAACAACATGGCCGCCGTGAAACGCGCCGTGCCAAACGGATTGATCTGCTCCGGGGGAGATAACGGCAAGCGGGGTATGAGCTTACCGTCTGCTCATTGGCAGCGTACGAAAATGCGCGCGGGGGAAACCTTCACATTGCGTTATCGGGGTACCGCCCCTCACACGCCGAGTTTTTGGCAGGTGTATATCACTAAGCCGGGCTTTAATGCCGCCACCTCAACGATCCGCTGGCAAGATCTGGAATTGATCGCCTCGCACGGCAATATCCAACCTCGTCAGGAGGGCAATGGTCAGTATTTTTTCTTTGATGTCACGCTGCCGAAAGGGCGAAAAGGCAATGCGACTCTGGTAACGCGCTGGCAGCGTAACGATCCGGCCGGGGAAGGCTTTTATAACTGCAGTGACATCCGCTTTAGTGGCTCAGCCGGTGCGGGTGGCGGCGGAACAGGTGGCGTGGTTGCACCGACACCATTGCCTACGCCGGTTCCAGTGCCTAAGCCAGTACCGTTGCCGTCTTACCCGGATGGAGAACAGAATGGCAATCATGGCAATGCTGCCACGTTGTCGATATTCGGGTTACAGGATGAATACCGCTTGAATCGAGATGGCCACGTTACTATTGCAACGACGGTCAAAACGCGACGGGACTATAAAGTGGAAATGGTCTTGAAAGATCGTCAGCAGCGTGTGATGGATCGTGATAGCGATAAGGTCAAGAAAGGCCGAACAGCCCTGGCAGTATTGGCCTCCAAACCCGGGCAGTACACCCTGACGTTCACCGCAACGCCGTTAAAAACCAAAGAAGCGCCTGCGGTACAAACGCGCACGGTGTGGGTACGCGGGACATCGGGACAAAAACCGACGCTGCCGGTGGTGAAGCCAACGCCACTGCCTACACCATTGCCGACCCCGTTACCGTCATACCCCTCTCATGATGGAGGTTATGACTATGTGTATCCGACCGGTATCGGCAACTATGTGGCCGGCGAAACGGTCGTGCTTGGGCGAGATGGACAGACCTATCAATGCCGTCCGTTCCCGGAAGGCGGATGGTGTAACATTAACTCGGCCACACATTATGAGCCGGGATACGGATCGTCGTGGCAGGATGCGTGGATTAAGTTATAAACTGATGACGCACGGGTATAAGCCTGTTGGCTGGAGGAAAAGATGGATCACACCGATCAGGTGTTTTGGATATTGGTTGGCGTTTGCGTGATTCTTTTGGTTGCGTTCAAGCTGATTGATAAATGGAAAGCCAAGTCGCAAGCAAAGCGTCAATAAAAACGACGGGATACAGACACAAAAAAAGCCTAACCACGTGCCCTAGAGAGAGGGAAGAAACACGGGTTAGGCTTTCTGGCAAGAGGAGGTAAGAAATTACTTGTTCAGTTGCTGCTCAACCAATGTCTGCCAGAAGTTCACGCCAGACATCAGGATCTCATCATTGAAATCGTACAGTGGGTTGTGCAGTGCGGTACCGCCGCATTCGCCCACGCCGTTACCGACCAGAATGTAACAGCCGTTCGCTTCACGCAGCATGAAAGAGAAATCTTCACTGATGGTGAAAGGCTGGCAGCTGCCGTTGACTTTGTCTTCGCCGGCTACTGCAATCGCTGCACGTACTGCGTGCTCGGTTTCTTTTGGTGTGTTGATGGTCGACAAGAAGCTGTTGTTGAAGCTGAACTTGTAATCAACGCCCGCCGCCATACAGGTGCCTGCTGCAACGCGCTCCAGCGCTTTTTCAATTTTGTGCAGGGCTTGGTCTGTGAAGCTGCGTGTGTCACCTTTGATGGTCACGCGAGATGGGATCACGTTCACCGTACCGTTGGTGGCAAACTCCGTCACAGAAATCACAGCGGTTTCATCAATCGCGCTCAGGTGACGAGAAACAATAGTCTGAATACCCATTACGATTTGTGCACCAACCACGATAGGATCTGTACCCATGTGTGGCATCGCCGCGTGGCCGCCTGTGGCGATCACTTCAATTTCAAAGCTGCTTTCGCTGGCCATCAATGAATGAGGGCGTGTAACAAAGTGGCCCGCTTCAATGCCAGGCAGGTTGTGCATCGCGTAGACTGCATCAATTTTCCAGCGTGTGAACAGGCCATCTGCGATCATCGCTTTGGCACCCACACCGTGCTCTTCGCCTGGTTGGAAAATAAAGTACACAGTACCGTCGAAGTTACGGGTACGCGCCAGTTCGTGTGCCGCGCCCAGTAGCATAGCAGTGTGACCGTCGTGGCCACATGCGTGCATCACGCCTTCATGAACAGAGGCATGACAGAATGTATTCTTTTCGTGGATGTGTAGCGCATCCATATCGGCACGCAGGCCAATAGAGCGGTCGCTGTCACCACATTTCAGGATACCCACCACGCCGGTTTGGCCGATGTTGCGGTGGACTTCAATCCCGAATTCTTCCAGTTTGGTCGCGACCATCTCAGCGGTCATCACCTCTTCAAAACCGAATTCTGGGTGCTTGTGGATATGACGGCGCCATTCAGTAACTTGCTGTTTAATGGTCATGATAACTTTACCTCTGTTGTGCAAATGGCGCAGCAGGAGGGCCTGCTGCGCGAAGTCGTATTTTTGTGTTATAGCTTTTACGAAGTGTTGCTAGTTGTGGCTATCAGCAGCGGGATTACGCTTTTTGTGCTTCAAGCTCAGTCGTCTCTTCTTTCGCTTTGTCGTTACCGAACTTCATGAACATCATCATAGAAACGATAACCACAGCGATAGCCAGAAGACGCATTGGAGTCACTGATTCGCCTAGGGCAAATACTGCCAGTACGAAAGAAGACAGTGGCATTAGGTTCAGTGCCATACCTGTACCGTCAACGCCTACACGCTCCATAGCGTAGATGTAGATGATGTAACTTACGCCAGAGATACCCACACCCAGAATGGTGATACATAGGATACGCAGTGGTGAGCTGAAGATGCCCAGTGCAGAGCTTAGGTCAGCGCCGGTAAATACAAGGTACATACCGAAACCGATTGAAGCGAATACGAACTGGTGGAACATGGTTGCCACAGAGCCGTATTTCTCAGCCAGTTCAGCACGAGCGTAAGCCATGGTGGCGAAACTTGCCGCACTACCGAAGCAGATCAGGTGACCGATGTTGAAGCCGTTGGTTTCAGAGTTTGGATCCATTACCAGAATCGCTACACCCACGAACGCACCCAGTGCGGCTACCATCTGCATAGTAGAGAAGCGAGCATTGTGACGGAAGAAGCCGACAGTCAGGATCAAGATTGGGATCAGGCCCTGAATAACGCCGTTTTCAGACGCAGTAATGTAGTCAAGCGATAGGAATGATAGGAAACTGAAAGCACCTTGACCGATGATGCCACACGCGGCAGACCATACGATGTCATGACGGTTTTCCCAGTTCAGTTTAAAATCACGTTTCTTTTCAATTTTACCTGACGCAATACCCACGTTAAGGATAATCGCCAGCGTAATGAATGCCACAGTATAACGTGCCCAAACCAGCACCTGCGCGTCCATCACTTCCAAAATTGGTGTACCTACGATCCATGGAATACCCCATAGAAGGCCGATAAAAATTGCAGCTATCCAACCCATAGTTGTACGGTTCATCATTTAAATCCTTTATTGTCCATTAAATTGAGACGACCTTCCCCGTAAGCCCTCATGCATGGGCTTATATCAGTACCTGTTCCGTAACTGTTCCGTCTTGCTAAATGGGGTCGGTCGTTGACCGGTAACGCTAAATTTTGAATCAGTCTCGGGGCGAACCCCGTCTATCGCTTGCCGCGTCGGGCTACTTATGCCGTTGCTTCTGCGTCGGTATTCATGATGCGGTCTAGATCAACCGGCGTCGTGGTACCCAGGTTTAACAGGTGGCCGTAGCCAGGGCAGGATGCTGCTTTACCTGTCAGGTGCATTGCATGCCAGAACATGGCCGAGTTGCTGCACACCACTGGGATGTTAAAGCGGTCTTCAATTTCTTGGATGTGGTCAAGTACACGTAGGTTGGTACAAGACATGAACACGAGATCCGCACCAGAGTTTGGTAGGATTTTTTCCAGTGCGTCTAGCATGGATTGTTTAGAAACGGTTGTGATGTCGGTGTCACGTTCGATACCCAGCGAGCCCAGTACAACCACTTCAAAGCCTGCATTCGTTAGCTGCTGGTACAGTGGGAAGTTCACGTCAGTTGGGTACGGCGAGAATACCGCGATTTTTTTAGCGCCTAAGTGCTTGAATGCCGCTTGTGCTGCTGTCCAAGGGTTAGTCGCAGGAATGTCGCCACGGTTTTGCGTCAGTAGACCCGCTACGCGCTCTTCACCGATGATGATAGAGGCAGAGGTACAACCAAATGCCATTACATCCATTGGTAGGCCGTAAGCGATCAGATCAGACGCTTCGCTGATACCGTTCGCAATGCGATCTAGGGCTTCTGGGGTCATTTCGCTGCTGTAGAACACGCGAGAGCTGAACACGGCCGCTTGTGTGCCAAGCAGTTTTGCCCAGTCCATTTCCAGAGAGTGGTCAGTGCTTAGCTGAACCAGACCGATGTGGGTACGGTTAATACGCGGTGCGGCTTCGTAGGTTAGCGGCACTTCAAATTGCTTGAAATCTTCGATGGAATTCATACGGTACTCGATGTTTTTCTTTTATTTTTTTGAAAGGGCGGGTGGAACGCCGCCCTTTGTTGTGTCGTCGTCAGGATGTCAGGGATTACTGGATGATGATCAGTTCAGGTTCTGCGCGCTCGCTCAGCCACTCTGCACCGTCTTCCGTGATCACGATGTTTTCTTCGTGAACCATTGACTTGCCAGGTGCGTAAACCATGCCTGGTTCTAGTGTCATCACCATGCCTGGCTTCAGTACGGTGTTGTCTGTTGCGGTGTTAGATGGACGCTCAGTCAGTTCCATACCCAGACCGTGACCCAAACGACCCACGTCGTTACCCAATGCGCCGTTTGCTTCTAGCACTTTCCACATTGCGTTGTAGATGTCAGTGGTCGTTGCGCCTGGTTTCGCCGCTTCAAAGCCTGCTGTTGTTGCATCGTAAGTTGCACGGTATGCCGCTTTGGTTTGCTCGCTCGCAGAACCAAATGCCCAGTTACGGTCGAAGTCAGAGAAGTAACCGTCGCGAACCGCACCGGTATCGATGATCAGTACGTCGCCGTCTTCGATAACGCGGTCAGTTGGACCCATGATGATGGAGTCGTAACCGTCTGGGCCAGAACCTGCGATGATGTACGGACATTCATCTGCGCCTTCCATTAGCATGTCGATGCGGAAACGCTTACAGATTTCGCGCTCAGTCATGCCTGCTTTTGCGTATTCAGGGATCTTAGAGAAGCCCACGTTAGTGATGCGGCAGATTTCTTTGACTTTCGCGATTTCAGCGGCTGATTTCACCTGGCGAAGACCATGCATTTCAAGAGAAACGTCAACGAACTCTTTCTTCACAAGTGAAGTCAGTTGTAGGTAGTTGTTCACTGGCATACGCAGGTGAGATTCAATACCCAGCGTTGCACCTACACGGCCGAAGCGGCAAGGTAGTGAGTTCAGGAAGCTAGCCACTAGGCTGATACCGTCGTCTTCTGGACGTGGTGAAGGCCAAGTAATGATGTTGTCGATCCACGTGCCCGCCATGCCGCTTGCACCGATCTCAGGGATAATCGCGGTTGGTTTACCTTCTGCAGGGATAACCAAGAACCAAGGACGTGTTGGGCTGTGCCAGAACTGCGTGTGGAAACCTGTGAAGTAACGTACGTTTGGTTCTGTTGTGAAAAGCATCGCATCAAGCTTTTGCTCATGCATGATTTTCTGCGCACGAGCTGTACGCTCTTCAAATTCCGCCAGTTCAAAACCACGCGCTAGGTAATTCATCATGTGTTATCCCTCATTACTTATTATTTATTTCGGTTACATCCAGTGAACCTAAACTCGATAAAGTTCACTATTGTTGACGTTATGGCGGCCAGTTTACTGATAATTCAGTTAAATAATGTGACCTGATTCTCAGAGTTAACTTATGTGAACTGTTCTGGGCAGGTTTGGGGAGAAATTAGTGAGCAAGGTCAACTTTTTTGAACTTTGGTGTCTTTTTTAGTTGCTAAGAAAGCATTTATAGCGTTCCATAGTTAACGAAAATTGATTTTGCAGTTGAAAGGCAACCGCCTTTGCATCACAATGTCGTCAATATTAGTTAACAAAAGTGACCCAAGATGAGCGAGAAGACCTTTGAATCACAGTCAACAAAGTTTACTGAAAAGGATAAAGAGTTCCTCACGTCGTACTTTCGGTTAGCAGAGACCATTGCCGATTTTATTGGCCCTCATAGTGAAGTGGTTATCCACTCCTTTGAAAACTATGAGAAATCCGTTGTAAAGATCGTGAATGGACATCACACCGGCAGGACGATTGGATCCCCAATCACCGATTTGGGACTTCGTATGCTTAGCGCGTTTGAAAAAACGGGCGAGGTCACGCCGAAAAGCTACTTTACCCAAGGTAAAGACGGTGCATTGCTAAAGTCGACGACATGTATTCTTGCCGGTGAAGGCGGAAAACCGATTGGCATGTTCTGTATTAACATGAACCTGTCCTTTCCGTTTCCTGAAATCATCAAAACACTGATGCCTGAAATGGGCCATTCCAATATTGGTGTGAGTGAAAACTTCCATGCCAGTGCGAATGATGTGATTGAGCAGGCGTTAAATCACGCCATCACGGATATCGAGAATGATGCCTCTATCAATTTGAAAGGTAAAAACAAAGCCATTACGAAGCAGCTGTTTGAAAACGGCATCTTTGAACTCAAAGAGGCCACAGCCATGGTTTCGGAGCGGTTGGGTATCACTCGCCATGCCATTTATAAGTATTTGCGCGAGTTCAAGTCATAGTTACGGATAGCAAGAGACACACAATGAAAACACAAATCCACACAGATTCAGCACCAGCAGCGATCGGTCCTTACTCACAAGCTCTGGGTTTTGGTGACATGGTATTCACCTCTGGTCAGCTTCCTCTTGATCCTGCAACCATGGCTTTTGCAGAAGGTGGGATTAAAGAGCAGGCGCGTCAGTCTCTGATGAACCTGAAAGCGATTTTGGAAGAAGCGGGCGCGTCAATGGACACAGTGCTAAAAACGACCTGTTTCCTGTCTGACATGGAAAACTTCGCTGCATTTAACGAAGTGTACACAGAGTTCTTCGGCACAGACGTTGCACCAGCACGTTCATGTGTACAAGCAGCGCGTCTTCCAAAAGATGCACTGGTTGAAGTAGAAGCGATTGCTTACATCATTAAGTAATTCTCTGTTCCAAGGCTGGCAAACCGTTTCCCCTGTTTTAGGTTTGCCAGTTTTTTCTTCCCCCAAGCCCTGAAGTGACCGCGATGTTAAAAGTATCTAAAAACCCAAATTACACTGGCGAAGTGTGCGAACTGTTTTCTAAAGACGCAGCGCAAGCAACGCGTGCTTTCCACCAACAAATTGAAGGCTACACCCCAACACCATTGGTGTCTCTGCCAAACCTGGCAAAACAATTGGGCGTGAAAGCCATCCTTGTAAAAGACGAATCTAAGCGTTTTGGCCTGAATGCATTTAAAGTATTGGGTGGCTCTTACGCACTGGGTCGTGTACTGGCTGAACACTTGAACATGGATATCAGCGAGATCGACCTGAAAACCGTTGCTTCTAAGCTAGAAAAACCGTTGGTATTTACGACGGCAACAGCCGGTAACCACGGCACAGGTGTTGCGTGGGCAGCACGTGAAATGGCGCAGAAAGCGGTTGTATACATGCCAGCTGGCTCACCTCAGGCAAGCGTTGATCGTATCCGTGGCCTGGGTGCAGAGTGTATCGTGACTGACGTAAACTACGATGACACTGTACGTTTGGCGAACCAAACCGCTGAAGAAAACGGCTGGATGCTGGTTCAAGATACTGCATGGGAAGGTTACGAGCAGATCCCAACATGGATCTCTCAGGGTTACATGACCATGGCTGACGAAGCGGTTGAGCAAGCAGAAGCGATGGAAGAAGGCCTACCGACACACGTTTTGCTACAAGCAGGTGTGGGCGCAATGGCTGGTGGCGTATTAGGCTTCTTGGCTGACCGTCTGGGTGCAGATAACTTTAATGCGATCATTGGCGAACCAGCAGCGGCAGATTGTATCTACCGTTCAGGCCTGGCGGGCGAAATGGTTAACGTAACAGGTTCACTAAGCTCAATCATGGCAGGTCTTGCTTGTGGTGAGCCAAACCCAGTGACATGGCCAATCCTGCGTGACTGCAGCCACTCATTCATGTCTGTAGAAGACAAAGTGGCAGCAACCGGTATGCGTATTCTAGGTAACCCACTGAAAGGCGATGAAGCCGTGATCAGTGGCGAATCTGGCGCGATCACTATGGGTATGCTGTACCTGCTGATGACGACTGAAGAAGGCCGTGCACACGCAGAAATGATGGGTCTAGGTGAAGACTCTGTGGTTATGCTGTTTAGCACAGAAGGCGATACCAACCCAGCGCGCTACCGTCGTATCGTATGGGAAGGCGAACAAGCGCTATAAATCGCGATTGTTGTAGACAAGAAGAATGACATTGAAGAGGCCGAAAGGCCTCTTTTTTTATGTCTGAAACGGCATCATGAGTCAGTACCCGATTCGATGATCAATACCGATCTCTGTTGATCATTGGATGATTGGTCGGAAAGGGGAAAAGAGAGGAATTACTCTGTCTACTGATGCGATGATGTCGGTGCTTTGTATGACAGACAGAGAGAGTGTATTCATCGCAAGCACAATAAAGATGATGTGGCAGAGCATCAAGCTCATCCCTCGTCAAATCATTAACCTAACGAGTCATGTATCTCTCAACTTGGCAAGGTGACAAAGGGGGAGATAGCTATTTCCGCCTTGAGGAATGCGCCATTTCGCGGATATGAGCATCTTGCGACGATTTAGATATATAGCAGCCAATCCAATTCCCCTTCAGGACGATTTGACACAGAAGTGAAGGGGGGAGTTCATTCCCCGAAAGGCGAGTCGGTTTAGCCTCTGCATTGTCGATTGTTAACGTAGTGCGGCCTGCATTTCCTCGCTTGATCAGAGACCAAGGCAGACATGTTTAAATACCTATCTTGATGTCACTTGGGTACATTGATGATGCTATGGCTATGGCTATGGCTATGGCTATGGCTATGGCTATGGCTATGGCTATGGCTATGGCTATGGCTATGGCTATGGATGGCGACGCATGAAAAGGGCGCGGGTTAGCAAGCGTCGAAGTAGGGGAAATAAAAAAGCGCTGCAGGACTCTGCAGCGCTTATTGAGGATGGTGTCGCAGTGATTATGCTTTCTGTGGCGTCAGCGCCGCGTCTTTGCTGTTGTCTGTTTCTTTGGTTTCGTATTTCGTGAAGATGTACAGTGCGACCACAATCAGAGAAACGATGATGGTCTTGCTCAGTACCATTTCTTCGCCCAGCGTCATCACAGCGACCACGTAGCCCACAAGCGGCATCAGGTTCAGTGCCATGGTCGCTTTTTCAACACCGATTTGTTTGAAAGAGTACAGCTGGATCAGGTAGCTACCGCCAGAGATACCCGTGCCCAAGAAAACCAGCAGCGCAAGCAGCAGTGGGCTAGACAGAATGATGTTGATTTGAGACAGATCCAGATCCATCGCAAATACCACCACAATACCCAATACCGCGACTGAAATGTACTGGTAAAGCATAGAAACCACAGAGCCGTATTTCTCCGCCAGGCTGCCACGCAGGTGTGCGGTCCAAGCCAGCGACAACATAGAGGCCGTGACGTACGCATAACCGAGTAGTGAATTACCATTTTCAATGATTGTTGTTGGGCCAACACTCATGGCGTAGATACACAGAGCGGATGCAATAAAGGCAGCCCACTGAATTTTGTTCATTTTAAAGTTCATGAACATCATGCCAAAAAAGACTGTGGCAAAAGGCTGCATGCCCTGGATGACGCCATTTTCTGTTGCGCCAATGTGTGATAGCGATAAGAAGTTAAACAGTGAAAATGCCCCCTGACCGATGATGCCGCACAGCGCAATTTTCAGCATATCTTTCTTTTCAATCTTCAGGCTGCCGCCTAAGTCTTTACTGAGTGATGCACTTTTTGACGTGAAAAAGTAAATCACAGACAGGCCAATGACGGCAGTGACATAACGGAAAAAAACCAAAGTCATTGGATCAACCGCCATCGACAAGGGCTTGGAAACGACCCCCGTCACCCCCCATATGACCGCGACGGAGATGGCCGCAACCCAACCTAGAAATACGTTGCTATTTTTCATGTCCATGTGTGCCTTCCTGATAGATGTAGGGCGAAAAGAAAAACGGAACCGATATGGCCTACGTGCTGTAGCGTCACTTACCCAAGGATGGCTTCAGAATGTAGAGAGGGTAAAAGCACGTAATTGACCGCTTTAGTCAACTAAAGTTAACCTTTAGTCGGTTTTTATTAACTTCTTAGTCAGTATGGTGATGAGTATATCGCCACCATGGTTAAATAATGTGACCAGTATCGACTCGTTTACTATGACGAACGTTTTGCGGTTTTTTTGTTCTTAAAAGGTGATTTAGTTCAAGTTTTAGGTTTTTAATGCGATTTTTATCAGATATAACGAATGTACGGGCTGAGTTGGGGCTGGAATTCATCTGTTCACTTGCATTTTTTCCATGATGGGTAGCTGAAAGCAAGGGATTAATAGTTAACAAAAGTGATCTTTATTGAGTGGCTGTGTGGGGGGGGCATTAAGTCAACAAAACTGACCCATTTTATGCGGAATGTTAGGCCGCAGAATACGATAGGTCATGACAGGGGCGCGTGATGGATACGTGCATTGTCAGAGAATAGAGGGTGACTATTTTGAGTCGTCTTTTACCCATAACGCTTTTCATAATCATCACGCTACGAAAGGTTATTGATGCGTGTGAATCATCCTTCTTGAGTAGATTGAAAATAGTTAGAGTTCGAATCATTTTTGCGGTTTGTTCACGTTTTGTGCTAGTTTTTGATACTAAAACAGTAGTCGCACAATAATTTCACATGATTAGTAGGCGAACTATCTCATTGGAAAGTAGGGCCTATAAACACACTGGTAGATAAGTGTTGAACGAAATGTCGCCAAGGGCGCGACATTGATCTCACTGTCATATTTGTTTAGTGTTCGATGCGTTGTTTTGTGATTGAATTGTTAACGGTTCATGGTCAAGGATGAGTTTGAATGACAACCTTATTAGAAGTACAGAACCTGTATAAGGTGTTTGGCAATAAGCCAGATGCTGCGTTTCCGTTAATCGAGAAGGGACTCGATAAGGATACGATTTTCGCCCAGACCGGGCTCACCGTTGGGGTGCATGATGTGTCCCTACAGATCAATGAAGGGGAGATTTTCGTCATCATGGGGCTTTCCGGGTCGGGTAAATCGACCTTGGTGCGTTTACTCAATCGTTTGATTGAGCCTACGCGTGGGAAAGTATTGCTGCGGGATCGCGATATTGCCCATATCTCCGAGGAGGAGTTACGGCAGGTGCGGCGCAATAACATCTCCATGGTGTTTCAAAATTTCGCGTTAATGCCGCATATGACGGTGATTGAAAACACCGCCTTTGGGCTGGAGTTGGCCGGTGTCAGTGTGGAAAGCCGTCAACAAAGTGCCAAGGCGGCACTCGCGCGAGTCGGGCTGGCAAACCACTGTGAATCTTATCCGGATGAATTGTCTGGCGGCATGAAACAGCGGGTAGGACTCGCTCGTGCGCTGGCTTGTGATCCGGATATCTTGTTGATGGATGAAGCCTTTTCTGCGTTGGATCCGCTGATCCGTACTGAGATGCAAGACGAGTTGATCCGCCTGCAAAACGATGACAAGCGCACCATTGTGTTTATCTCACACGATTTGGATGAAGCCATGCGTATCGGCGATCGGATCGCCATCATGCAAGATGGGGTGGTTGTTCAAGTCGGCACGCCGGATGAAATTCTCCACCAACCTGCCAATGATTATGTGCGCTCCTTCTTCCGTGGGGTGAATGTCGCCACGGTGTTTACCGCCAAAGATATCGCCCGTAAAAAGCCGGCTGCAGTGGTGAAAAAGTCCGAAGTGGATGGCCCGTCGGCGGTGCTGCAATTGTTGCTCGAGCACGACAGGGAATACGGCATTGTGGTGGATAAAGCCAATAAGTTTACCGGCATTGTCTCGGTGGATTCTCTCACCCGCGCCCACAATGAAGACCGTTCACTGAGCAGCGCAGAATTACCCAATCCTCTCTCCTTATCACCCGATACACCGATTAACCAGGTCTTGGGGCCAGTGGCCAGCGTGCCGTATGCGGTCCCCGTGGTGGATGAGGCACACGCCTATTATGGCGTGATCACCAAAGCGCGATTACTTCAGACATTAGACAGGGAATAAACACATGGCCAAGGAAGAAAGTACGCCATCTAGCGATCCGTGGAGCCAAACACAACAACAGGCCGATCCATGGGGCAGTGCTGCTGCCGAGAATACCGATCAGGCCTGGTTAACGGATACCGAAGTGACCCAAGCTGCCTTTGACTGGCAGCAGCCGTTTACGGAAGCCTTGATCCCGTTCGACCAATGGGTGGAAAACAGCCTCGGCTGGATGGTAGAGCATGGTCGCCCGGTGTTTCAGGCCATTCGTGTACCGATTGATTTCATTCTCACCACCTTTGAATCCGCGCTCGTGTCTACACCCGCACCGTTTATGTTGGTGCTGCTGTTCTTGTTAGCCTGGCAGTTTGCGGGCTTGAAATTGGGCTTGTCGACATTGGCCTCCTTGTTGGTGATTGGCTTGATTGGTGCCTGGACGGAAGCCATGACGACCTTGTCACTGGTAATGACCTCGGTCTTTTTCTGTTTGTTGATTGGCTTGCCGCTCGGTATTTGGCTGGCACGCAGTGATACGGCTGCCAAAGTGGTGCGGCCGATATTGGATGCCATGCAAACCACCCCTGCCTTTGTTTATTTGGTACCGATTGTGATGCTGTTCGGGATCGGTAACGTACCGGGTGTGGTGGTGACCATTATCTTTGCACTGCCGCCGGTGGTCAGGCTGACCATTTTGGGGATCCAGCAGGTGCCGGAAGAGCTGATTGAAGCCGGTCACGCCTTTGGTGCCAGCCCGAAACAAATGCTGTATCGCATCCAGTTACCACTGGCGATGCCGACCATTATGGCCGGGGTAAACCAAACCCTGATGCTGTCTTTGTCGATGGTGGTGATTGCCTCCATGATTGCCGTGGGCGGTTTGGGGCAGATGGTACTGCGCGGTATTGGCCGTTTGGACATGGGACTGGCCGCTGTAGGTGGTCTGGGGATTGTGATCCTGGCGATTTTGCTCGACAGGATCACACAGGCAATTGGCGTGAACTCACGCAATGCAAAAAGTAAGTGGTACCACAAAGGGCCGGTTGGCCTGATGGTACGTCGACAATCATCATCTGTAAGCGTTAAAAAAATGGGAGAAAACGCATGATCACTTCATGGAAGAAGACACTGACAGCCAGTGTCTTGATCTCTGCGGCATGTACCGCAGGCAGTGTGTGGGCCGAATCATTACCGGGTAAAGGGGTAACGGTACAGCCGCTGCAATCGACCGTGGCGGAAGAAACCTTTCAAACGCTCATCGTAAACAAAGCCCTGCAAGCGCTGGGTTACACCGTTAAGCCAACCAAAGAAGTGGATTACAACGTTGGCTATACCTCGATTGCGGAAGGGGATGCGACGTACCTGACAGTGGGCTGGTTCCCGCTACACGCAGATAAGTACACCATGGCCGGCGGCGATGAGAAGTTCTATCGCAAAGGCCACTACATCACCGGTGCGGCACAGGGGTATTTGATCGATAAGAAAACCGCTGAAAAGCACGGTATTACCAATATTGGTCAGCTGACCGATCCGAAACTGGCCAAACTGTTTGATGCCGACGGAGATGGCAAAGCCGATCTGACCGGTTGTAACCCGGGTTGGGGCTGTGAATTGGTGATTGAAGAGCAACTGAGCGCGTTTAAGCTGCGTGATACGGTGGCGCACAATCAGGGTAATTATGCGGCCATCATCGCCGATACCATTTCTCGCTACAAGAAAGGCGATCCTATTTTGTACTACACATGGACGCCGTACTGGGTAAGTGGTGTATTGGTACCGGGTAAAGACGTGGTGTGGCTGGAGGTGCCGTTCTCGGCCTTGCCGGGCGAGCGTAAGGATGTCGACACGACCTTGCCGAACGGTAAGAACTACGGCTTTGAAATGAACTCGATGCGCATTATTGCCAACAAGCAGTTTGCCAAAGATAACCCAGCTGCCGCCAAGTTGTTTGAGATCATTAAGCTGAACATCAACGATGTGAGCGCGCAAAACATGCTGATGAGCAAAGGCAAGAACTCCTCAGCAGACATTGAAGCCCATGCGAACTCGTGGATCAAAGCGAACCAGACGCAGTTTGATGCCTGGTTGAATGAGGCGAAACAAGCCGCGCAGTAAGCTCTGTCATTTGGCTTAATAAAAAACAGGCGTTGGTGGTACGCCTGTTTTTTTATGCGTTGAAAGCAGGATATAGACGCGAGTATTTAGCCTTGGCCACGCGTGCGTGTGCGTTTGCTTGGCGCATTCTTCTCGATAAATTCGACAATCATGCCCGCCACATCTTTACCTGTGGAGGTTTCAATCCCTTCCAGACCCGGTGAGGAGTTCACTTCCATCACCAATGGCCCACGTTCTGAGCGCAGCAGATCGACCCCTGCTACGTTCAAGCCCATGATTTTCGCGGCAGCCACCGCAGTGCGGCGCTCTTGCGGGGTGATTTTGACCAGTGATGCAGAGCCGCCACGGTGCAGGTTGGATCGAAATTCCCCTTTGGCGCCTTGGCGTTTCATGGCGGCAATGACTTTTTCCCCAATCACGAAACAGCGAATGTCGGCCCCGCCCGCTTCTTTAATGAATTCTTGCACCATGATGTTGGCTTTCAGCCCCATAAAGGCTTCGACCACACTTTCGGCCGCTTTCTTGGTTTCTGCCAAGACCACGCCAATGCCTTGTGTGCCTTCCAGCAGTTTGATCACCACTGGCGCGCCGCCCACCATTTGCAACAGATCTTTAATGTCATCGGGTTTGCTGGCAAAGCCGGTGATCGGCATGCCAATCCCTTTACGGGAAAGCAGCTGCATGGAGCGTAATTTATCGCGCGAGCGGGTAATGGCCACTGACTCATTGACCGGGTAGACGCCCATCATTTCAAACTGTCGCAGAACTGCAGTGCCGTAGAAGGTGACTGAGGCACCAATACGCGGAATGATGGCATCAAAATCGGAGAGCTCTTCCCCTTTGAAGTGAATTTGGGGCTTTTCAGAGTTGATGTTCATGTAGCAGCGAAGGGCATCAATCACTTTGACTTCATGGCCGCGACTTTCACACGATTCAATCAGGCGGCGGGTGGAATAGAGGTTTGCGTTACGTGACAAAATGCCAATTTTCATTTCTTGCTCTCCTCGCAAGCGATTAAAAAGGATTGCTCAGGATCGACCATGATCCGGCCGTGCATTGCAGTACGGCCCAGCAACATGCGGTATGCCATGTTGTCACGATTGGCTAAGGTGATTTCTATTGGCCATGTCTGTCCTCCCAGAGTGAGGTCTGACTGGATGACATAGCGAGTGCGTTCCTGACCGCCGGAGTTTTTGACACCGCGTTGGTCGACCACCTTGGCTTCGCAGATCTGTTCAATATCCGTATTGTGTTGTTCCGGGTGTAACCAGAATCGTACCCACAGTGCGTTATCTTTCTGAAATTCTTCTATTTTGAAGGCATGAAGGGATGACGTTCTGGCTCCTGTATCTACTTTAGCATTTATTTTTGCTATGCCTAGGCTTGGTAGACTAAGTGTTTCTCGCCAGCCGACAATCATCATTTTTGTCATCGTAATAACCCTTATTGATTTTGTCCGGTGAAGTCGGGGTGTATGTACGCTGAGGCGCTTGAAAGGTTGTCAGTGGAAAATTATAGCTGAATCTCCTGAATTGCTACTGAAACACACGGGATAGGCAGCGTGTTAGGTTTTCTGTGGGTGAAATAACCATAAAAAATGCGAGGTTTTTAGTGTGCCAGTCAGCCGTCGCGAGTGGCGAAGGAAGGGGATAGGCGTATGCGCCCGTGTGAGAGCGCCTTGCTTTGCAGGGATGAGCCAAGTGTCAGAGACAGCGTGAGACGCTGAACGGGCAAGGGAAAAAGGGCTGAACTCAACGTGGGGTAATAGGTTGAAAGTTCGGCTAACTCACTGCCAATACAGGTTTTTATCTCACTTGTCAGAAACAAGAACCAGCGCTGTTGCTAGGGTGAATAGTGAGAAATAACAATACGCCGAAAAAATAAATACGGCGAATAAACAATAGGATTCGCACTGTACGGATCCCCACAAAATCACCCTCACAAGTAACCTAAGTTGGCTAGGTTTGGAGTGTTGACATGAATACCACTCGCTGTTTATTGGCGGTCGCGGTGCTGGCGACGGTCACCGCGTGCCGTGAAGATCCGTCTGATCCGCTTGAAACTGCCGTGGGTGCGTCCGGTGAATCGGAGCCGGTGATCATCGCACCGGTGGCTGAGGAAGACAATACGTCTGACGCTTCCCCTGCTCCCACGACACCTTCCCCCACTGTACCCACATCCCCGCCTCCGCCGCCTTTTGAACCGCAGCCGGTGATGGATATCGATGGCTTACCCCTGCCAGATTTGTCCGTGACTCATGACTATGAAGCGTATTTGGCTGCTCAGCCGCTGCACTATACCCGTACTACCTCTCCGATGGGCAATGTGCGCATTCAGGACAATACGCCGTTTGATAATCCGGTCACCAATGCCGGTGCGGCGTTAGGGCGGATCATCTTTTACGATGTTCGGCTATCGGCTAATAACACGGTATCGTGCGCATCCTGCCATGCGCAAGAGCATGGGTTTACCGATCCGAAAGCGTTCAGTGTGGGTTTTGAAGGCGGATTAACAGGGCGTCACTCGATGAGTTTGTCGAACGCCGCGTACTATCGGAACGGAAAGTTTTTCTGGGATGAGCGGGCCGGCTCACTGGAAGAGCAGGTGTTAATGCCGATTCAAGATGCGGTCGAGATGGGGATGAACCTGTTTGATCTGGAAGTCAAACTGGGACTGACGAGCTTTTATCCGTCGCTGTTTGATCAGGCATTTGGCGATGAGGCCATCACCAGCGATCGCATTTCCTTGGCGTTGGCGCAGTTTATTCGTTCTATGGTGAGCTATCAGTCTAAGTATGATCAGGCGATTGTGTCGGGCACGCTGAATGAACCGGCTTTTGCGTCCGTGTTTACAGAGCAAGAACAACTGGGGCATCGATTATTTTCTGGTTTTCCGGGAGGTGAGCGCAGTTCAGTGGGCTGTGTCGCCTGTCACCAAACCGCGTCGCATGCGATGGATCAGGCCCATGTGAATGGCATTGATGCCAACACGCAAGAGGCTGATCAAGGGGCGGGTGGCGGTTTCTTTAAATCGCCCTCACTGCGCAACATAGAGGTCGGTGCGCCGTATATGCACGATGGACGGTTTGCGACGCTGGAAGAGGTGGTGGAGTTCTATAACAGTGGCATTCAACGCCATCCAAACTTGAGCCCTGATTTGACCACATCCGGACGCGTTGGTGGCCGGCCAATACAGTTGGGGTTAAGTGAGGAAGAAAAAGCGGCGCTGGTGGCTTTTCTGAAGACACTGACCGATGATACCTTGCTGACTTCGCCCCTGTTTAGTGACCCTTATACCTTGATGACGACAGAGGAGTAATGTCTGGATGGATTGTTACATTATGGTTTAGCGAAAAAAAACCTGCGGCAAGGGAGTGCGCAGGTTGACGTTAAAGGAACAAATTTGACGAGATATGAACTTGTCATTGTTACTAACGTTTTCTGTGTCTAAATCGATCAGTCAGACGTGACCCCAATGTGTGTAAAGGCAGAAGTGATTGAGCGGGGGGAAAATGACACAAAAAAGCGAGCCTCAGGGGCTCGCTAAAGAGTATGGGGTGAGTCAGTACGTGCTGTGACGTTGGCGAATTAGCCGCCCCAGCCACCACGACTGCGGCTGCTTGTGCTGTACGAGCGGTTACTGCTCCAGCTGGATTTCGCTGACACGCTGGATCCAAATCCACCCCGTTTGATCGTACGATTGACCGCTGGTTTGGGCTTCATGTCATCGTATTTGATCTTCACTTTGGATTTCTTATAACTACTTTTACCGTAGTTGTAGCCATCTGACGTGACCCAATAGCCGTAATAGCGGCTGGTCGGGTAGGTCGAACGGAACATTGGCTGGGAGTAGTAACGGTTATCACTGTTGATCAAACGGGCAAACATAAAGCCTGCCATGGCTGGCATGAACCAATCATTGCTGGGGGCCTGCACACAGGCATTGATGCCAAATTCCAGCTCACAGTCTGCGCGAGAGGCATACTTGGGTGACGTACGTGCGGCTTCTTCCAAGGCAGATTGATAAGCGGCACGACACTCTTCGGCGTGATCCGGGTTATCGCCAATACAGTCATTGAGCCCTTGGTAGATAGAGGCGTCCTGAGACGGATCACTACAGCCCGACAGGGCAGCACCGGCCAAGATGGCAGTAAAAGGCGCCATCATGGTTGGGCGCCAATTTTTCCGCATACTGGCGAGAACAACGTGCTTACTGCGTTTCATGATGCGGCCTCCTAGTAAGTCATGCAGGCAGCATTAAGCAGGCCGACAGACACGGACACGGCTGCCATCAGGATACCGGCTGGGATCTCCCCCGCTTCAATGCGCTCAACAATTTTCGGCATGAAGCCAAAGCGCAAAATAGCAAAGGCGATCAGCTGCGCAATCAGTGCCACAATGCCCCATAGGGCAAAGTCGACCAGATTGACGGAGTTGCTGGCAGCGCCGGAAATCGCAATGGCATAACCCAGAATAGAGCCTGACAAACCAATCGCTGCCGCCACGTTTTTCTCTTCTTTCACCAATTTCCACTCATCATGTGGGGTAAAGCGGACGTAGACAAATTTAAACAGCAGCAGAAAGGCCAGCGAAAGCGAGAAGTACAGTAAAAAGGCACCAAGGCCAGCCAGAGATTCGGTTAAGACTTCCATGTGGGTTCCATCTTGTTATTGAGGTAAAAAATAGCGGTTAGCGCATTAGCCAATGAGTTTGAAATCGGTCGGTGATAGATCAAAACCGGTACTGAGCGCGAGACAGCGTTCGGCTTGGTTGTGATAAATTTTCTCTTCACCGGAGACCAGCAGGGATTCAAAGACCCCTTCGCCGCAATCACGATCGTAAATCATCACAAACTGATCGGTTTCTGAAATCGTGCCGTTTTCCAGCCAGGTTTTTTCCGTCATCGCGACAGGACGGCTGTTGTCCCAGACTTTATCAAAGGTTTGATCATCCAACTCCCATTGTGCCTGAACAATTTGGTTATCTAATAGCACCTGCCATTGCGCATCGGTATCAATGGGGCGAGATTCATAAAAATAGTACAGCTTTACTTCACTGATATCGGCTTCAGACGGGCCGTGGGTCAGGATCTGAATAAAGCCGTCATCATCGGTGTAATAGCGCAGAATACGGGTCTGTTCGTCTAGCTGGACTTCGCCGACGGCTTTGATCAGCTGGGTGCGAGAAGCCCCTTCAATGGTCAGTACCGGCTCAATGATTTTGAGTTTGAGATCGTCGAGCTCAAACGCGCCGCCCAAACGCAGTCCTAAACATTCAGGCCCTTTATCTACAGGAGGTGGGGGCGTAGTTTTCTTTTTAAACCAGTCAAACATAATGACTCCAACAGTCGCCGGCAGCTTAAAGTTGCTGCCAGTTGAAATTATTGACGCGCTCATCAGCAATATAGAAGAGTTTGCTGCCAGGCGATACCGTCCGATCTAAGCGAGGATTCAGTTCCACCCCTTCTCCCTCACCATTATCAATGGCGATCAGGATCGCTTCATATTGCTCTTTAAAGAGTAAAAACAGGTTGCCGACGGTGGTCGGTGCCGCATCTTGCGGGTAGTTCACCGCGTATTGGGTCATACCGTGATGGGTGCTGAGCAGTTCATGATGTAGCTCGCTTGAGCCGGGATCGACCGCTGCTTTGGCGAGCATTTCTACCGCGACGGACGGAATACATTCGGCATTGGGGCAGTGCGTTTTTAATAGCTGGCCCAGCTTTTCATCGCTGAAATAGGCCAGTACATGGGCTGTTTTATTGCGGCTGGCACAATAGAGTGCAGCCGTTAGGGTGATGTCGTCTTCCGGGTTATCGATCAAGATACAGCTGGCGTGCTCAATCCCCGCACGGCTCATGCCTTCCGCATCGGTAAAGCACGGGACGCGAACAAATTCAATTTCACCCGGTAGGGGGTTTTCTATTTCCTGACGGGCACAAAGTACAATCGGGCGACGGCCGCGCTCTTCATGCTGTAGCATTTTGATGAGGTGCAGGGTGCGTTGTGCGTTCCAGCCCAGCACTAAAATATGATTATTCACAATAAGGCTCCGTTTTCCTTGCAAGCCACGTTTCCAATAGGTGACCAGTATGCTGGCCATGCGGCCCACGGCAATGGCAAATAAGCCCAGTCCTCCGGGGATCACAAACAGCATGACGATCCATTTGCCCAGCGGGGTGGTGGGCGACATATCGCCATACCCGACGGTGGATGCTGTGACCACGAGGTAGTAGATGAAATCGGTGATGGAGTGAATAAGCGCATGCTCACCGGCGAGGGCAAGCAGGGCATAACTCAGTACGCTGTAACCGAGGATAATTAGCAGGAGGTTGCGGCCACTCAATGCATGGAATTGACATATCGCCCAACGACGAAACAAAAGCCAGATTGACATGGATGGCACCTCCTGTGCGGTTATAACGGCTGTCGTACTGGAAGTGGTATTACTGACCTAAGATACGCTTCAGCTCATCTTCGGCAGAGGCTGATTTGCCGGAGGTGATCCCCGCATCAGCCAGTTTCTTATCCAGCGCACTGCCAGATTGTTCTTCCGCCATTTCGGCGGCCGCTTCCAGTTGCGCGGCTTTCTCAGCTTGGCGCTGTTTGATGCGATCCAGCGATTCTACCGCCGTGTGCATTTTTGCATTGGCGCCGACGTTCGTTGCAGAAACCGCTGTTTGCGCTTTCTGCACGGCTTCATTAGCTTTCACCACATCGACTTGCTGCTCTAACTGGCGCAGTTTGTCTTTGGCTTGGCTGATGTTCGTGCGCATACGCTGCTCAGAAGCAATGAATTGCTCCAGGTAAGCTTGTTCTGCTTGTTGCTCGTTACGCAGGTTCGCCACTTTTTGTGCACACTCAAGCGCCAGGTCTTGCTGGCCTTTTTCCATGGCGTTACGGGCATGGCCTTCGTATTCGGTGATGCCGTTATTGAAGCCATCGACTTTTTGCTGAGACAGCTTACGCTTGGCTACAATACCCACTAATGCTTCATCAGAACGACGTAGCTCTTGCTTCGCTTCACGGATCTCTTGATCCAGAATACGCAGTGCTTGGCTATCGGCGACTGACTCTGCTGTTTCATTCACGCCACCTTTAATCGCGGTGAACAGTTTCTTCCATACGCTCATTATGCAACCTCCTTAAGATGCTCCTGATAAAGATCAATGAATGCTTCAACATTGCGGAACAGTGTTGCCACTTCGATCACAATGCTTTCCGCTTTCGACTGAGATGACAGCGAACCAAAGGCTACGTAGTAGCTGGCGCCATCAATTTCGTTGATCCCAATAGTGGAGAGTGGGAAAAGTTTATGGGTGCGGAGGATTTCGTTGTTTAGCGCATTCACGTCTTTGACGCTGTCTTGGGCAAAGAGTAGTACTTCCACCACAATTTGCTCACCGGCAACGGCCAAAAAAGCTTCGATGTTATCTTCGTTCTTAAGTACCAGCGTTTGATCGTTTACATCAACCTGCCAGCCATCGTGTTCACGTAGTAGTGGGATGAGTTCAGAAACTTGCCACGTCATAGTAACTACCTTATTGGTTAGATGTCGGTGGAATGAAATAAAAAACAGGGTGCTATTATTGAACGAAACGCTGCTGTTTTCATCGAAAGCGCGGCTTTTTGTCTGCTTTTGTGGCGATTTTGTGAGGTGTATATCGGCTTATGATGAAAAGCCATGTTGGACGGAGGGATGAAGATGTAGTTCTGCGACGACACTGACACAGAACGATGGACCCCTTTTAATCATGCAGTGATATATCAATTAACAATCACTTGATGTAGTACCATAGGCGTAATAACAAACCACCTAAAGTCATACCGAGTAATAGTGCCAACTCTAGGCTCACCCCAAGACTGTAGCAAGAAAATCCCAAAAGTAATCCCATTACGATATTACCCAATAAAGCCTCTCTGTGAGGGATTTTGCTTGTTGTGCTACAGTGTTCACATTTAAATTCATAACTGTAGCTCTTGTAAAAAGCAATAAACCCAATTGGTCGCCTACATTCATTACAAATCATATTCCCTCCTTGGTATGAGCTGTCATTTGATTTTTAGCTAGCTTATCTTGCTATGTATCTCTGGTAACAAATTATCCAAAAATAGACAACATAACGGTTTGGTAACTTCTTGTTGATATCAATTTAATCGTGACAGATCTCACTTGATCCACTTTGCATAATTGAAGTTCTTCATGCTGATGGGAAGGTTAAGAGGAATAGCGTGATAGATATTGTGTGGGGAAAGGGGTTACAGACCGCTAATAACAACAAAGCCTGACTTTACGTCAGGCTTTAGTTTTTATGGTTTAGTTTTTATGGCTTGCGTATAGCAATACGAGCTAGTGGATTAATCCAGCAAGCTGTTTGCTGTTTCAACCACGTTGTCGACAGTGAAGCCGAACATTTCAAACAGTTGCTCAGCCGGTGCAGATTCACCGAATGAGTGCATACCGATGATGCGACCGTCAAAGCCTACGTACTTGTACCAGAAGTCCGCGATGCCCGCTTCGATAGCGATACGTGCAGTGACATCTGATGGCAGTACTGACTCACGGTAAGCTGCGTCTTGCTTGTCGAACGCGTCAGTCGATGGCATTGATACCACGCGCACTGCTTTGCCTGCTTCTGTTAGTTGCTCTGCGGCTTTCACAGCTAGCTCAACTTCAGAACCGGTTGCGATCAGAATAAGCTCTGGCTTGCCTGCGCAATCTTTCAGGATGTACGCACCTTTTGCGATGTCAGCCACTTGCTGTGCATCACGTGGCTGCTGAGCCAGGTTTTGACGCGAGAAGATCAGTGCTGATGGTGCGTCTTTACGCTCAATCGCCAGTTTCCACGCTACCGCTGATTCCACCTGGTCACATGGTCGCCATGTGCTCATGTTTGGTGTCAGGCGCAGTGATGCGATTTGCTCAACAGGCTGGTGCGTCGGGCCATCTTCACCCAGACCGATAGAATCGTGGGTGTACACCTGAATGTTCTGCACTTTCATCAGTGCTGCCATACGCATTGCGTTACGCGCGTATTCCATGAACATCAGGAAGGTTGCACCGTAAGGGACGAAACCACCGTGTAGTGCGATACCGTTCATGATCGCTGTCATGCCGAACTCACGTACACCGTAATGGATGTAGTTACCCGAGAAATCGTCTGCTGTCAGAGACTTCGAGCCAGACCACATGGTCAGGTTAGAAGGCGCAAGGTCAGCCGAGCCGCCCATGAATTCTGGCAGCATCGCACCGAATGCTTCTAGTGCATTTTGTGACGCTTTACGAGAAGCGATGTTCGCTGGATTCGCTTGTAGATCCGCAATGATTTGGCTCGCTTTTTCTTCCCACTCAGCAGGAAGATCACCGTTTACACGGCGGGTAAATTCAGCCGCTAGCTCTGGGTAAGCTGCTGCATAAGCGGCAAACTTGTCGTTCCACGCTGCTTCTTTGGTTGTGCCTGCAGTTTTTGCATCCCACTGTGCGTAAATGTCAGCAGGGATTTCAAACGGTGCATGGTGCCAGCCAAGGAATTCACGGGCTGCCGCGATTTCATCGTTGCCCAGTGGTGCGCCGTGACAGTCGTGAGAACCGGCTTTGTTTGGCGAACCGAAACCAATGATGGTCTTGGTACAGATCAGGGTAGGACGACCGGTTTCTGCTTTCGCTGCTTCAATTGCTGCGTTGATCGCGTCAGCATCGTGACCGTCAACGGCAGGGATCACATGCCAGCCGTACGCTTCAAAACGTTTTGGTGTATCGTCTGCGAACCAACCTTCTACGTGACCGTCGATAGAGATGCCGTTGTCATCCCAGAAGGCGATCAGTTTGCCCAGACCCAGCGTACCGGCCAGTGAACAGGCTTCGTGAGAGATACCTTCCATCAAACAGCCGTCACCCATGAACACATACGTGTTGTGGTCAACGATGTCGTGACCGTCACGGTTGAACTGTGCAGCCAGGGCTTTTTCAGCCATCGCCATACCCACAGCATTGGTGATGCCTTGGCCTAGCGGGCCAGTTGTGGTTTCGATACCCGGCGCGTAACCGTATTCTGGGTGACCCGGTGTTTTCGAGTGTAGCTGACGGAAGTTTTTCAGATCATCAATCGATAGATCGTAGCCTGTCAGGTGAAGCAGAGAGTAAATCAGCATAGAGCCGTGGCCGTTGGATAGAACGAAACGGTCGCGGTCAGCCCACTGTGGGTTTTGCGGGTTGTGGTTCATGTGGCTGCGCCACAGTACTTCAGCGATGTCTGCCATGCCCATTGGGGCACCTGGGTGGCCTGAGTTAGCTTTCTGTACACCGTCCATGCTTAGTGCACGGATTGCATTAGCGAGATCTTTGCGAGAAAGGGTGGTCTGTTCCATATTGGTTTCCACTGTAGCAATGAATTGCTTCAAATCGAATGAAATAAGAAGAAAGCGGCTTTTCGGGCCGCTTTCAAAATCGTAATACTGTTATAGACGCTCAGCGATCATGGCTTCTAGTTTGCCCTGATCCACTGCGAAGTTACGGATGCCTTCAGCCAGTTTTTCAACAGCCATTGCATCTTGGTTGTGTTCCCACAGGAATTCAGCGTGTGTCATTGCCGCAGGACGCGCCTGGATTTCGCTCACTGGTGCCAGTTTCTGTACCACTTCACCTTGTGCTTCTTCTAGCTCTTGCAGTAGCTGTGGGCTGATAGTCAGACGGTCACAACCTGCTAGCTCAAGAATTTCACCGGTGTTACGGAAGCTTGCGCCCATTACCACGGTGTTGTAGCCATGGTTTTTGTAGTAGTTGTAGATAGCAGTAACTGATTCAACACCTGGATCTTCTGTTGGTTCGAAATCACGGCCTTCTTTGGCTTTGTACCAGTCCATGATGCGGCCAACGAATGGTGAAATCAGGAATACACCGGCTTCAGCACAGGCACGCGCCTGAGCGAAAGAGAACAGTAGAGTCAGGTTACAGTTGATGCCTTCTTTTTCCAGCACTTCCGCTGCACGGATACCTTCCCACGTTGATGCCAGTTTGATCAGGATGCGGTCATTGCTGATGCCTGCATCGTTGTACATTTTGATCAGCTGACGTGCTTTGGCAATGCTGCCTTCTGTGTCGTAAGACAAGCGTGCGTCAACTTCTGTTGAGATACGGCCTGGTACTACGTTAAGGATTTCTTTACCGATGTTTACGGCCAGCATGTCACACGTATCAGCGACTTGCTGATCTTTGTCGTTGCTTTGCGCTTTCGCGTAAGCAATCGCTTGATCGATCAGTGGTGCGTATTCCGCGATTTGAGCAGCTTTCAGGATGAGAGACGGGTTCGTTGTCGCATCTTCTGGTTGGTATTTGCTGATTGCTTCAATATCGCCAGTGTCAGCAACAACGGTAGTGAGTGCGCGTAGTTGTTCTAATTTAGTGCTCATGTCTGTCGACCTCATGCGTGTGGGCTGTGTTTCAATGCTAGCTGAAATATAGGCCAGCAAAACCATTGTTACTTATTCTTAACGGCTACGCTGCAATCCAAAAACAACCTTGGTGAGCGGATGAGTCACGTAAGAACATTTGATGAATTGATAATTAGCATTTTCAAAATAATTGTCAACGACAAATCCGGCTAACTCATCGTTTAGTCACACGATTTATGACGACCATCCCGCAAAGTGGTATTCGATAGGATTTTTTGGCCAGTTTTCAGGGCGTGTACAGGGTAAAAATGAGTGAGCATATGATCATGCTTGTGATCATTTGACTTATCTGCGGTGACAGAGTGAGCAAGATCTGCTGCGTGTTTATCCAGTGCAGATGGTGTTCTGTCGCGCATTAAGCGGAATAGGTGACAAATGGTGGGGTGTTGAGAAAGAAACGCTTGCTGAGTGGAAGGGAAAAACAGGTACAAACGAGCGAGGGGTGAACAAAGGCCACGCAATGACGTGGCCCCTGCCAGTCAGAAGGTTTTCTTTGCCCACTCTTTGATCATTTGGTTTTCATACGGATAGGGACGATCGCGTGCCAATCCGATGACTTTGCCTTGGTAGCCCAAACTACTGAGATCGGCATCCCCTTGTGTGACAACATTGTCACCGTCTTTCACCACGTAGGTGAAGGTGATGCGGGGTGGGGTATTGTGATCGAGGACGCGCACATCCCGTGGAATATTGACCTCCCCGGCCAAATCCAGATTCGTGACGGTGACTTGCAGGGTCTGGCCGTCAGGGAGGTAGCGTTTCACGTTCTTGCTGAAAGATTGCGTCAGGTATTTAAAGGTACTGGCTTCAAATTTGGACTGACTGCCTGTGGCGGCCTGAATGTCGCGATAGTTTTGCGGATCTTCCCATGTGACCTGTACCGGTGGCACATCTAATGTGGGATTGCCCTCGTCGTGTGCCATGGCACCGCTGCTGAATACCGCCCATAAAGAGGCGCTGATCCAGGTTGCACTAAACAATGACACACTGGGTAAGATTGATCGCATAGGAACCTCCGACTGCATATTGCCTATGGATTCAGTTTATGCCGGATTTCACTAATCAGCGCAGAGAGTGCCGTATCCAGTGTCTTGATATCGCAATCATTGGGTTGTTGTCGTTGTTTTACCTGCTTTTCTACTTGTTGAGCTTTGTCATAAACCTGATGGGCTGAGATGCTGCCTGCTGCCCCTTTCAGGGAATGGCTGATCAAAATCGCCTTATCAAAATCCGCGTCTGTTAATGCGACGCGCAGACGTTCAACATCTTGGTTGTGCTCTTGGCAGAACATGTTCAGAAATTCCGCCACAATGGCATGGTCGTTATCCATTAAATCCAGCAAGGCATGGATGTTCAGGGTGGTAAATTCCAGCGGCACAGAGACTGCAGCGTCAAAGGTCGACGGTATGGCCACTTCAACGTCACTTTTCGTCTCTGGGGCTAAGGTGGCGGTGGCCAGCCCGTTTGTTTGTTGTGGCTTGCCGTTGCCGTTGTTGTAGCAGGGCTTGGTGGCGTTATGGTTTGCGGTATCCTGCTTTGTCGCCGAGTGCGGCTGTGTAAGGGGAGAGCCTTGTAACAACGCGGCCGATGATGTGGTTTGACACAGGCTTTGTGCGTTAATGGCCGCATGGGGTGAGGCTGCGTCTCGGTTTGCCCCTGGGATGTTGTTAGGCTGTATCTCGCCATTGTATTGTGCAGTGCGCTGTTCAGCATGCTGTCGGGCGTTGTCCCGTTGTTGTTGCTCTGCTTCGCGCGCATGGTACATAGCGGTGATTTTGCTTTTGAAACGCTGTAGTGCATCCACCAGTTTTCGCTCGTCCAGTGGCTTGGTGATCACGCACTGCGCACCGGCATCAAGCATTTTACGCTGCGTTTCAGCAAATACATCGGCCGTACAGGCAAAGATCGGAGTATCACACGATGGTGCCGATAATTTGCGAATACGGCCAATGGTTTCGATACCGTCCATCACCGGCATGTGATTGTCCATCAGAATCAAATCAAAATGGCGTTGTGCCAGCATCTCCAGCGCCTCGGCTCCGTTATTGGCCACAGAGGTGATGAATTGACGTTGCTTGAGGAAACTGTCGATGATCAGCACGTTAAGCGGGTTGTCTTCCACAATCAGCACATGCAGGTTCGCAAAGTCTCGGCTGTCGAAATCAATGTCTTCGTGCTCTTGGGCAATGTAGTGGCCTTCGACCAGCGGCAGTACCACGGTAAAGGTGGAACCGATGGTTTCAAGGCTGGAGACGTTGATATCTCCGTCCATGATGTTGATCAGTTGCTTGACGATGCTCAGTCCTAAACCGGTGCCGCCAAAACGTCGGCTGGTGGAGGCTTCGGCCTGGGCAAACGGGTCAAAGATTTGGGTGATGCGATTTTTCGGAATACCGATCCCGGTGTCTTTCACAGTAATGGTGAGCTGAGGTCGGCGGCTGTCGAGGGTTTCATCCAGACTCAGGGTGATATCTACCCGACCTTTTTCAGTAAATTTAATGGCGTTACTGAGCAGGTTAAATAAGATCTGGCGAATGCGGGCTTTGTCGGCAAAGAACCAGCGGCGCTGATCAAAATCACAATGAATTTGGAAGCCGATGCCTTTTTCCTGTGCCAGTGAGTGATAGGTACTCTCAATCGTGCCCAGTAGATCGGTGAAGCAGAAATGGGTCGGGTCGAGTACCAGTTGGCCTTGCTCGATTTTGGAGAAATCCAGTATGTCGTTCAGCAATGACATCATGTGCTTGCCAGAATCGAGCAGAGTGCGCAGATGCTGATCTTGCTCTTTGGTTAACTCTGTTTTCAGCAGCAGCTGAGTCAGTCCCAACATGCCGTTCATGGGCGTGCGGATCTCATGGGACAAGTTCGCCAAGAAGGCAGATTTGGCGCGGTCTGCCGATTTGGCTTTGTGCAGCGCCAGATTGAGTTGCTGGGTATCGTCAGCAATCTTTTCCGCCCCTTGATTGAGTGCATCATGCAGTACCTGAAACTCTTGCGGGCCACGGAATGATTTATTGCGGCTGTAGTTGCCCAGTTTAAATTGCGCCGCAAAACGGGACAGGTTCGCAATAGGTTCGGTGATATGACGGGTCAGCGCCAAGGCCAGTATCATCACAATGCCCGCAGTGAACATCAGTGCGGTCAGGAACCATTGCTGCAAGTAATCCAAGGTGGCCGTTACCGCATTTTTCGGTGTGACGGAGACCAGTGTCCATTGCGGGAACCCCGGCTCAGAAAAAGTCAGTGGCGCTAAGGTCGCAACCATTAAGGCATCATGGCGGTTAGCGTAACTTAACAGGGGAGAGCGGCCTTTGGCTTTATCCGTTACAACGGGCTTTTGCGCCGGTAGCGAGGTGTCCATTTCGCTGGCTAACGACACGGTAAAGGTGTCTTCCGGCTCGGGCTGCAGTTGCGTTTCTATTTCAGTGCGATTTTGGGCATAGAAACGGGAGAAATCGGTAAAGGCGTTAAGTTGCTGACCTTGGTGACGGCCAGAAAGTACCACTTGCCCTTCTGGGTTGATGAGCATGACGTAATCGGTGTCACTGCTTCGCTCGCCCAAGAACGTCAACTGGCTGTTGAGCTCATCCAGCTGGTATTTGATCAGCAAGAAACGTTGGCTTTCATCACTGTTGGGCAGCGCGTTATCAATCGGACTGATGACGTAGACGAAGGCTTTATTGTTGGCGAACTGCGGCGAGGAAAACAACCGGTCGCGATCCCCTGAAATAAGATCAGGGATCTCACGCAATAATGGCGTCAAACTCTTTTGGGAAATGTAGTAGTTAAAGGTGCTCGGGTTGTAGGGGATCGAGCTGGCGACCGGATGAATACTGCCCTGATGATAGTCAATGACATCAATGCGGCTGAAGCCGGGATCGACTTTCACACTCTCACGCAGGTAATCGGCAATAAAATTGCCCTGGCTGAGCGCTTGTTCATGGGCCAATTGAAATACCGGTGAACTGGCCAGTTTCTGAATACTGAGCATGCGCTGCTCAAGCACGCCATCCAAACTGTGTGCGGCTAACGCAGTGCGGTGACTAAGACCGTTGGCGATTTGCTGTGTTGCCACCGTATTGAGTTTTTCACTGCTGATACTGTTGTAGATTGCGGCGGGCACAATACCGATCAATAACATACTGCCCAGTAAGATCGGTTTAATTTTATTCGGGATTATCCTCACCGGTGAGTACCTCGCCATCCAATTGCAATGTGAATGCGACCCGCTGTTGGGGCGCATGACCTATCCACACATATTCCTTTTGAGCGGTTTCAGGTCGAATAATGGCAGTGTGTTATAGATTGAGGGGAATAATCAACCAGAAAAGTATGAAGATACAAAGAAATACGATCTTGCCGTCATTCTGTTTTGTGTCTGTTGCGCATATTTTGCGTCTGTTTCTTAGTGATGTGCGTTTGCGCACCGACTCAACGATGTGCGAACCCGCATCTATCCGCACGCGACCGGCACGTACGGATAGGACGTTAACGCTGCTTGATTAACAGTGGCCGGTTTGAGCCTGATTAACGAAGCAGTTCGGCCAGCGTCATTGGGTGGGTGATCAACCCCAATTGTTGCGCAGGCGTCACGCCTTCACGGTTTTGACGACACAGGTTATGCCAAGCGCGATAGATATCGAGCAGTGGCAGTAGCCCCCCCGGACGTAATTTACGGCGGGGTTCATTCACAAATTGGCTGAACTGATCGTGAAAGCGTTGCTGGTACTCGGTAATGGCATGATGGCTGGCGGTTTGCAGCCAGTATGACTCGTTATCTTTTTTGCCGCCTAAATGGCAAATGCCTTTGTTGATGTCATCCACGCGGGTAAAGGCCCAGCGATCACGCCACCATCCCATCAATACAATATCCACACGGCCTGCTGCCTGACCGTGCGGCCATTGCGGGTCAGTTTCCACGTAAATTGGATCGACCGTTCCAGCTTGAATACGCGGCAAAAAGACGGAAATACACGCCGAGCGCAGTAGCGGCTCTTGTGGCATGAAAATCGCCAGTTTTTGGTTATCTGCCAGCATATCTTGCAGGTGCAAGTAATGGGCATACACCGTGTATTGTGGTCGGATCAAACAGCCTTTTTTCGGCATGTGCAGGTGCGGCTGACGTGACAGTGGATCTTCCAGATTAGGGCGAGACAGCACATCGCGATAGGTGGCATCGACCCGTGCCAGCAGGCCTTGCCTCTGTTGCGTTGGTGAAGCAGGGACAGACGGTGTCGCTGGCGGGTGGGCCATAAAGCGTGTGCCGTGGGTGTAGGGATCGTGTTGCTCTCCTTGTGGCGCATGGGCATCGCTTTGATAGTTCACATCTTGCGCCAGCACATAGCCGGATTGGGCTTCGCAACTGGCAATCCAGTGCACGCCATTATGGCTGTCCGGTTGTAGCGGGCGTAAATCGCTGGCCAGCGACA
The DNA here is from genome assembly GCF_001029435.1 of Photobacterium aphoticum. Taxonomy (GTDB): domain Bacteria; phylum Pseudomonadota; class Gammaproteobacteria; order Enterobacterales; family Vibrionaceae; genus Photobacterium; species Photobacterium aphoticum. The sequence continues at coordinate 162,515 of NZ_LDOV01000037.1, forward strand.
CGTGTTCGGCTTGGTTGCACAGGCGCGCATCAAACAGGGCTAACTGATGGCGGCAGCGGCTGGCAATGTGTTCGATTTGCTCGTAGAAAGTTTTGGGGTTTAAGGCTAAACGGCGGCAAATATCGCGCACCGCATGGCCGGTAAAGATCAATGCCAGCAAGGTTTGTTGTAAGGTCAGCTTTGGGTTGCTGCCCGACCAGCGGTCAACAAACGTGGTTTGGCAGCCTTTGCAGCGGTAGCGTTGGCGATCCCCGCTGAAACCAAAAGCGTGATAGAGGTGACGATGGGTCAGCACCGGTAAGCCAGCGTTGGGGCAACCGTCATGGCGACAGCCAGACAAGCCCGAGTATTGTTGCTGGGTCAGGCGGTCGACTTCATCGGCGACATCATGGTTATTGAGGATCGGCGGAAAGGCCCCGCACTCGCGACACACGAGGATCGGTTTCGCGGGATTGCTGCGCTGTAACACATAATGCTCAGGGTGGTGTGAACCAAAGTGTTTGCAACTGACGGTCTTGCAATGATTAAGCTGCATGCCGTGATATGGCGTAGGCAGTAAAGGAGTCGCCGAGGCGAGAGTGTCAGTGTTCATGATGTTGGCCTAACGATTTTCAGCTGTTTGGCAGCCGTTTTGCAGCAGCAAGGAGTGGTATAGGTTACAGCAAAAGTAACGCGAGATCTCAAGAGGGTGGCACAAGGTAAGACCCATCGCCTCACCTTGTGCCGTTAGCTGCTATTTGTCTTGTGCGTTGCGCTATCCACGCGAGATACAAACACGGCCAAACATGGCATTGCGTCTTGTATCCATCAAATTGTGTAAGACGCCACATTTTACAAAATATTGAGCGGCGGGATAGCGTTAGTGCGACACATAGCCTCTAAATACGGGTCTGTCAGCGACAATACGCGTCAGACGGGTTGAGAGCCGTGGTGTACGTACGGCTCTGCAACGAAGGGGAATTACAGCTTGATTGCTGTTTCCAGTGCCACGTTCATCATCTGTGCAAACGACTTCTGACGATCTTCCGCACTCAGTTTCTCACCACGACGAATGTGATCCGATACAGTCAGAATGGTCAGGGCTTTAGCGCCCAATTCTGCGGCTACGCCGTATATACCAGCCGCTTCCATGTCTACACCCAGCATGCCAAGGTGTTCCATCTTGTCGAACAGATCTTTTTCAGGGCTGTAGAACAAATCAGCAGAGAAGACGTTACCGACACGCACAGGCACTTGTTGTGCACGCGCTTCGTTCACGGCCGTTTCCAGCAAACCAAAGTCAGCAATCGCAGCAAAGTCATGCTGGTTAAAGCGAATGCGGTTCACTTTAGAATCGGTTGATGCGCCCATCGCGATGATCACGTCCATCAGTTTCACGTCATCGTGTACCGCGCCACAGCTGCCGATACGGATAATGTTTTTCACACCAAAGTCGCTGATCAGCTCATGCACATAGATAGAGCAAGATGGGATACCCATGCCGTGGCCCATCACAGACACTGGCTTGCCTTTGTACAGGCCGGTGTAGCCGAACATGTTACGCACGTCGCACACTTGTTTAACGTCATCCAGGTAGGTTTCGGCAATGAATTTGGCACGTAGTGGATCACCTGGCATCAGTACCGTTTCTGCAAAATCACCGCGTTCAGCATTGATATGTGGGGTAGCCATAGTTCTCTCCAGCTCATTGGTTATCGTCATGGACGATAAAGTAATTAGTACAGCGTGACGAAAAGGGTTCTGAAAAAGTGTAGAGAAAAAATGGTCAATGCGATTTCTCTCGGCTTTTTCGTCGTCACCGCTTGTGTTTCGTTATGGGTCAAGTGTAGGGAAGCGAGACAGGGATTCTCGCGATCCTAGTCACATTTTATGGCGCTTGTGCGTAAAATTACCCGCTTGATTACCATTCCTGTTGAAAGCAAGAGGGGGATCGTTTGCGTGATGACTGCGTTTCATCTTTGTTTCTGAAAGGTAATTAAAATAAAAATCTTTATATTCATTGGTTTGTGTTTGTTTTGTGAGTGAATGATGATTTTTGGCCCGTTATGCAACAGGCTGTTGATGGTTATCTGGATGTAACCGATTACATTTTTTGTTATTGCGCGTTATGGCGAGACTTGGTGGTCATAAAGATACGGTGCCGTGGGAATATGTTTGATATCAGCGGGCGCAGTGCCTTGCGGTGTGGGATAGAGTGGACGGCCGGCTTTAAGGGTTTCTATGACCGTCACTTCCCGTAATGCACCGGCAGGCAAAGAAAGCGGATTGGTGGACAGAATCACCATGTCTGCCTGCATGCCGGGCACCAAGCGGCCTTTGTATTTTTCCTCAAAAAACAGATAGGCCGCATGGCGACTCAACGCTTGCAGCGCATCCAACGCACTGATGCGTTCCGTCTCGCCCAGCAGGGTTTTCTGCGCCGTCATGCGATTGACCGCACTCCATACCGACAACATGGCGTTCGGCACAGAGGCGGTGGCTGTTTGGGATGGCGTTGGTTGAGAGCTTTCTTGTTGAGAGTGCTTTAGCTGAGCATTTTCTGCTTGAGAACTTTCTGTTTGAGAGCTTGTAGGTAAAGCGCGTTTAGGTTCGGTTTCAGCATCATCGGCAAGGCTCTGTGCTGTCGTCTCTGTTTCCTGACTACTACCTGTTTCGTCATGGCTAACAACGGCCTGACTGTTATCACTTGTTTCTCGGGAGGTGATGGCTTCATCGGTCAAACGGGTGTCTGTGGACTCGCTGGTTTCGGGGGACTGAGTCGCTGTAATGGGCCCATCGTTCACAGGACGGATCAGCGGCGCACATTGATTGGCAAAGGTTAAATGGCGGGTGGTGGCGGAACGTAACGGACTTTGGGTTTCTGCCCGTAATTGCCCGAGCCAGGTGATATCGCTGTCGCCGTGTTTGACGATGTGCAGCGTATCAAAGCAGGGCAACAAACCCAGGCGTTTGTATTGATCTAATTGGCCAATACGGGCATAGCGAGAGGAGAGGATCACCGAGCGGCGCTGTTGCTCAACGGTAATGGCCAGATCGTCACTGGCCTGAATCACCGCATCAATGGCAGCATCGCCCATCGCATGAATGAATAGCTGCACCGCTTGCTCAATCGCCAATTGGTAAGCATGGCGAAATTCGCTGTAAGGCATGGCGGGTTGGCCTTGCCAGCGGGGCGGGCGATCCGGTGGTTGGGTGGCATAGGGAATTGCCATCCATGCTGTTTGATTTTCCATGTTGCCGTCGACCGCTAACGTCACACCGGCCAAAGTGAGCGAACCCGTTACGGTGGCGTTAGAGGCAGCGGGTGTGGTGGCTTTTGAAGGCGGTGCTTGCGCTTGAGGGGCACTTGTTTTACGAAAAGGCAGGGGCAAATTTTGCTGAGATAAGGTGCTGTGAAAGGTCGCGAACGGCACCAGCGCGATCACATCTAACGAGAGCTGGTTGCCGTCTGCCGCTGTGCGCAGTTGTTCCAGCATCGCAATCGAGGCTTGTTGTTCGACCACCGTGGTGTATCCCGCTTGGGCAAACAGATACTGCGCCTGTTCTAACCCTACCCTGTTTACCACTTGCATGAAATCACTGTCGACCGCGTACCAACCGGGCACCACCGTTTTCCCTTGCAAATCGATCACGCGCGTTTGTTCCCCTTTGTGGCGCAAGACGCCTGCGCGGGTGCCTACGGCTTGCACCTTGCCGTCTTTAATGGACATGGCGCGTACGTGCGTGGGGTTACTCATGGTTAGTATGTGGCCATTGATGTAGATGGTATCGGCCGCGACCGTGTCTTCGAACTGATCGCAACCCGCCGCAAAGAGTAGCGTTAAGCCTATCCAGATCCCGAATAATCGATACAGCATGGCAGACGACCTCTCAGGCAGACAGCGAGGGGAATGTGTAAGGGCTATCGTGTGGCTATAAGTGTAGCGGTTAACCCGGTGATTCCGCGAGAAGGCCGCAGCGTTGAGACTGAAAGGAGATGCCGTATTGCAGCGCCAGCAGTGAGAGAACACACGAAAAAAGCGCATGAAATTGGTAATTTGCCGTCTTCGGCACTACCAGTTAAACGAATGCATTCATTTTTGAGGGATGGGTATGAATAAAATCGCAGGGAAAAAAGGGATGGGGAGAAAAGCACTGGGGGTGACCGTGTGTGCATTACTATACAGTTTCCCCGTGTCTGCTGATCTGTTGGGTTTCTCGTTTGGTGCCTCTGCGGGGGCGGCGCGTATCGAATATGATGGAAATGACGACTATGGCTTTGAATACGGGGTGAACGCTTCTTATCACTTCAATGACATGCTGAGTGTGAATGCCGGTGTGGTGCAAGGGAGTGCAGAAGTCGATTCCAACCTGTCTTCTGCCAAAAATGACATTGATTACACGGCATTCCAGTTAACGCTGCGCGGCGATATTCCCCTGGTGATCGGGAATGCTTATGCCAAAGTCGGCACCAACTATTACGACTATGACATTGATACCCCGGGAATGCGTGATACCAATGACGGCTGGGGCTTTACCGGCGGGGCCGGATTTGTGTTTACCTTGCTGCCGTTTATCGACCTCTCACTGGGGTATGAATACCGGGATATGGGCGATGTGACTAATAACTCCATTATCTTTGGTGTGGGTGCCAGCTTGTAAGCGCGCCTAAAGCAGAGACAATCACAAGATGCAGCCGCCCCGTTGTACGCTGTAATAGGGGCGGCTGCGTTGTTTATCAGGCCAAGAGGGCATGTCTCGTTGAATGACCGCTGAATGTCCGCTGAATTGTGCTCGGGAAAGTACCGGAATCGCACAAGGAGGGATGAAAATCAGGCTCTGATCAAGGTTGCGAAAACGGGTTGTTTGTATAATTAATGTCCATTCCAAGCATGTTCTGGAGGTGACCGATGACCAACTATGAGCACTATCAGTCCACCGTTGAGCAGGTCAACCGTGCCATCCAAAAAGAAGCCAATGCCCCGTGGTATATTGAATACCGCCCCGTCACCACATCCGTTCGTCAGGCGTTTGATTTAGTCAGCCCAGCAGGCATTGTGTGCCAGCAATTAGAGCTCGATGCCGCCGTCGCCCATGCCCACTGGCCGGAGAAATCTGCCGTGGAACAACATGTGCTGGATTACGTGGTACGTGGCGCCGCCCGCTTAGCCCCCCTGCGACAAACCGCGTTTCGCAATAACATTCCGCAATGGCTGACACAGAGTTTGCAACAGGTGCATCACGTCACCGGATCCAGTGAGCGATTACTGAGTATGCTAAACGATCCCGCTTTTCCATACCCAAGTCAGGTCAATCTGGATGGTATATACCTGCCGTGTTGGGTATGGCACGCCACCGATGATGAAACAGGGGCGTCACAAGCCTCTATCTCTGTGATTGACCGCCGCACCGGCTATTTCAGCGCGCCACGTTCAGTCTCCGCCGCTCAGCTGGTGGATCAGGAAAAATGGTTAGGCGCACAAGTGATTGACTCGGTCGATGAATCCATCGAGACCATTCGCTACTACGTCGATGCCCATCGCCGCAGCCAGCACCATGTGGATTTCGATGAGCCTTCCATCACCGAAGCGCTCCGTCACCCTTGTGCCGCCACACTCAGCCCGTTTATGAGTGTTGGCCTTGTCATGCTGGTGGTGATTGGCTTCTTCATCACCTTTAAATGGTTACTGGGGTTTTAGGCGATAATTCGGGTGCGGTATTGATATTAAAGTGATTTATGTGAATCACTTTGATGATATTTTTCTCAAAAGATGAAATAATGATCAGTTTTGCAACCAAATTGTAATGTGCAGTAAGCGTAAATTCGCTTTGCGAGTGAAACGGCTTTTTGTTCATAATTTATTCGTATTTGTTTGGGTTTCTCATTATGTTTGCCGCGAATTTTTGTTGGCAAGGAAGATGGCAATCATGAGAATCCAATTTAAAGCAGCATGCCTCGCATCAGCTGTTGCACTCGCACTGACAGGATGTGGTGATGATGACAATGCAACGAATGCGAAAATTTCGTCTGTTGCACCGACTGTCGCAACGGAAGATGTGCAATTTAGCTATGCCGTAAAAGTCGCAAATGCTGAAAAAGTGACGTATGCATTGACGACAGCGCCTACCGGCATGGCGATCAGCGAGACAGGGGTCGTCACTTGGACGCCAGGGGAAGGGGTACTGACCTCTGATGAGGTTCATGTGAAAGTGACCGCTGACGGTCATGTACTGGATCATAAGTTTACCATTGTGGTCACCCCGGTGAACGATGCGCCGGTACTGTCCGCCGTTGGACCACAGCGTGCCTATGCGGGAGAACGGTATTCATTGCAACTTGTCGTCAATGATCCCGATGATAACAATGATGGTCAGCAATTACGCTTTACCCTACAAGGGGGCCCAGAAGGACTGATCATCAGCCCAACAGGGGAAGTGACGCTGACATCTTCCGTGACACAATCACAGTTGCATGACACCGTGACCGTCAGCGTAAAAGATGGCGGTGAAGATGGCGCACAAGCATCCACGATCTCTTTCTCCTTAGATGAAATTTATCGCTATATCGTTTCAGGGGCATTAACGGATTATTACGATAATACGCAGATCCCGAACGGCACGGTGGTATTTGCTTCTAACGGCGAGCGTTTGGCTGAAACAACGTCGGATGAAAACGGAGAATATACGCTGGCTGTGGAAGACCGTTTGGTCGGCGAGCGTATTACCGTTTCTGCTGATGCGGTTGGTTATCGTGAAGCGGCCAAGACGATCTCTTTGGCTGAAACGGTTTTGATACAGGAGCTGCAGCTACCGCCTATTCACAGTTCTCAACAGTTTGACCCAACGCAGCCAACAGACGTAGCGGTGGAAGGCGTGACCTTAGTGACCTTGCCTGCTAACGGGCTGGTGGACAGTAACGGTAATGCGCCAGTGGGCGCAGTGACGGCGGAATTGACTATCATTGATCCTGCGTCAGATATCCACCTTATGCCGGGTGATATGGTGACACCGGATCCAAGCAATCCTGATGCATTGGTACCGATTGAATCTTTCGGTGCGATTACGGCGACTTTCGTTGATGAAGCCGGAAATGAGCTGCAATTGGCTGAGGGTCAAACGTCTGCAATCCGCATTCCGGTCTCGGGTTATAACCCGCCAGCGACCATCCCGCTGTATTACTACGATCCTATCGCGGGGATGTGGTTTGAAGAAGGCGAAGCCACGCTGGTGAATGCGGCGGATGGTGATTTTTATGAAGGCACCGTGTCGCATTTTACAACCTGGAATGCTGACCGCCGTTATGAAACCATCTTTATCAATGGCTGTGTGGCGGATACTGCGGGTGCCCGTATCGCGAATGTGCGTGTGAATATGGAAGGGGTGAACTACAGTGGTCGTTCATCTACCTACAGTGATATTGACGGTAACTTTGCAATCCCTGCACGTATCAATAGTACGCAGTTAGTCTCGGCCACGTTTGGACAGTCAAGCCGTGTACAAACGGTGATCAGTTCTGCGGTGGATAATAACCTGCCGGATTGTTTGTTGCTTGATACTGCATCGACGCAAATTACCCTGCGTTGGGGGGAAAGACCGCGTGATTTGGATTCTCATTTCCTCGGCCCTAACGGACAAGATGGTCAGTTCCACGTGAGCTTTAGTAATAAACAAGTCACGGTGAATGATAAGTTGATCTTCTTGGATGTCGATGACACCAGCAGCTTTGGACCAGAAGTGGTTTCGCTATACGATTTCCCTGCGGCGGGGACGTACGGTTATTTTGTTCACAACTATAGTGGTGAAACGGTCACCTGGAATGGTGCGCGAGTGAATCTCAATATTGATGGCTATAACCGTGCTTATACCCCACCGGGTGGTTCGCTACTGCGTTATTGGCATGTGTTCAATATTGAAGTGGATGAGCTTGGTGGGTATGAAGTGGTGCGTATTAATGAATGGAAAGATTCATTAGATATGTCAACGCCACCGACCATTGTGATCCCAACCGCGCCTCGTCATTTGGCGGCTCCGAAGACCTTCGATAAGCCAATGCATCCTCTTTTGGATAAATTGATGCAAGAGAAGTACTACGCCAAGTAACACTGACGCTTTCCTATCATAATACGATCAAGCCCGCCTATTAGTGAGTTGCTATGAGTAAGTCACTACCAGCGGGCTTTGCCTTTTTTGGGTAGCGGTCATGGGGGACAGGGTATGAAGTTGCAGGTCATGAGAGTGCAGGTGATTAAGTAAAGGGGCTATAGCGGCAACATGAATAGCACGAGCAATAACACGGGCGTCAATTGGTATTAGGGGCAAAATTGGGTAGAATCTGCGTCCTATTTCTTCAATCGGTGTTAGGTAATCGCCATGCATAATTTGACCTTGTTGTCTGAGGCTGAAAAGAATCGAATCGAACTGGATAAGCAGGCGGCTTACGCGGTGTGGCAAGTGAAGAACGGCAAAAAAGGCTATGAAGTGTTTGCAGAAATCGCCAACGGCGTGGATGACGACGATGAACGCGAATTTTTTGAACGCGCCGTGAGCAAATACAAGATCCAGATGGGCATGGCCTGATACATCGACCTTGGATGTCGTCGATTAAGTATACTTATACAGACCAAGATCATGATTATTAGGCGCGCTACGCGCCTTTTTTGATTCAGTTTGGTATCGTGTTTGGAATGAAAATCACTTTTGTCCGCGCGAAAGACGGCGAGGGCAATACAGCGTTTTGGCATTGCCATAACGGCAGTGAAAAAACGAAAGGAAGATGTAATGAGTATAAGCAAGACGGTATTGGTGGTTGATGACGACCAGGATATTCGCGAATTGCTGGATGAGTACCTGACCAAAGCCGGCTTCACCGTAAGCACTGCAGCGGAAGGGGAAGAAATGAAACGCCGCTTAGCCATGGGGTATCCGGATCTGATCTTATTGGATGTGATGATGCCGGGCGATGACGGTTTCACCCTGTGCCAATACATTCGCAAAACCTCGGATGTGCCGATCATCATGCTGACCGCCGTTTCTGATGAAATGGATCAGATCATCGGTTTAGAGCTCGGTGCGGATGACTACATTGCCAAGCCGTTTAGCCCTCGTCAGCTTATGGCGCGCATTAAAGCCTTGTTGCGTCGTGTGAAACCGACCGAAGCCCAGCAGATCCCGGCGGCGCCGAAATCCATTTATTTTGCCAACTGGCGTTTAGATACCGCCTCGCAGCGTTTGTATGATGTCGACAAAGGCAAAGATTACGAGCTGACCGGCAGTGATTTTGCTTTGCTGATGCTGTTCCTGACCCGCCCGAATGAAGTGCTGGATCGCGATACCATTTCGTTTGCGACCCGTGGGCGCGAAGCCACGCCATCTGCGCGCAGCATTGATGTGCAGTTGAGCCGTTTGCGCCAGCGTTTAGGTGACAAAGGCACCCAACAGCGTTTGATCAAAACCATTCGTGGTAATGGCTATGCGTTCAACGCTGAAGTGACCTACGAACAATAACCCCCCTTCTTTATCAACAGAGCGGGCAGCCTTACGTCGTCAGGCATCATGGAGGACGCCCGTACGGAATGTAAGTATGACTCTACGTAAGTGGTGGCCAACCTCGCTGTTGGCGCGCACCCTGTGGTTTACCCTGTTAGCGGTATTTCTCGCCCAAGCCATTGCGACCGGCATTTGGTACGGACAATCTAAACAGCGTGATTTGGCCGGGTTAGAATCCGCCTCGGCCAGCATGGCCAACATGTTTGCTTCCACCGTGACCTTTTTCCAATCCTTACCGCTCGAATACCGTCACATTGTGTTGGATCAGCTGCGCAACATGGGCGGCACGCGTTTTTTCGTCTCCTTTAATCAAGAAGAAATCCGTATTGATCCGATCCCAGACTCCCTGATGAAACGCACCGCCGTGCACGTGTTTGAAGATGTGCTGGCAGAAAAGCTGCCGCGCGTGGATGTCATTCGGGTCGAGTTCTCCCGTCCGGAAACTCTGCATGTACTCAAAAACGACATTCTGCTGAGTGACTTACCCAAATCCTGGGCCCATTACAGCTTGAGTCTGGAGCCACTGAATCCGCCGATTTTGGTGGTGCAGTTAGAGCTGGCTAAAAACGAATGGTTGTATATCGCCGCCTTGTTGCCGGCCCCGTATGTGACGCTGGAAAATCAGATCATTACCAGCCAGCAGGTGATCTTCATGTTGTTCATGACCGCCTTGCTGTTGCTGTTCACCTTCTTCATGATCCGCCGCCAGACCAAGCCACTCAAGCGATTGGCCAACGCCGCCAACGCCATGAGTTTTGATATTTATCAGCAGCCGTTAAAAGAAGAAGGGGCGAGTGAGTTAGTCACCGCAACCCGTGCCTTTAACCGCATGCAGTCACGCGTGCGCCGTTATATTGATGATCGCGAACACTTGTTTTCGGCGATTTCCCATGACTTGAAAACCCCGATCACCCGCCTGCGTTTACGTGCTGAATTGATTGATGACGAAAGTAAGATCGAAAAATTTAACCGCGATTTGGATGAGCTGGAAATGATGGTGAAAGGGGCCTTGCAGACTGTGCGGGATACGGATTTGCATGAAAACCTGACTCAGGTGGATGTGAACGAGCTGCTGCGCACCATCGCCGAATGCCACAACCAAGATGAAATACGGGTACATTTGCCAAAAATCCGCATTGCGCCGTTAACCGGCAAGCCGCTGGCTCTGAAACGCTGCTTCAGTAACTTGATCGACAACGGGGTGAAGTACGGCCACGAAGTGCGTTTGATCATTGTGGATGAGCGGGAATCGCTGATTGTGATCATCAAAGATAAAGGGCCGGGGATCCCGGAAGAAGCCTTAGAAGCGGTGTTTGAACCGTATGTGCGCGTGGCAGATGACGACGAAGGTCACGGACTGGGACTGGGGATCGCCCGTAATATTATTCACGCCCACGGTGGCGATATGGCGATAGAAAATGCGTCAGACGGTGGGCTGGAAGTGAAAGTCTACATTCCTCGGTTACTCAAAGAAGAATAAACAGATGAAGTTGAAACAAATCGGGTGCGCGGTGTCATTGGCCGTCGCGGGCATGCTCAGCGCGAGCACACAAGCCGGGGAAGTGGAAGTACTGCACTGGTGGACATCCGGCGGTGAAGCGCGCTCGGTGTCGCTGCTAAAACAGAAAATGGAAGCCCAAGGCCATCAGTGGAAGGATTTTGCCATTGCAGGCGGTGGCGGTGACAGTGCCATGACGGTACTCAAAACCCGTGCTGTCTCCGGCAACCCGCCATCAGCGGCACAAATCAAAGGCCACGAAATTCAGGAATGGGGGCGACTTGGCTTTCTGACCGATCTCAATGTGCTGGCAGAAGCGGATCACTGGCAGACCATTTTGCCGACGGTGGCTCGCGATATCATGCAATATGACGGCAATTACGTAGCGGTGCCGGTCAATATTCACCGGGTAAACTGGCTGTGGGCTAACCCGAAAATCTTTGCCAAGGTTGGTGTGTCGGTACCGACTACCTTGGATGACTTCTTCACCGCAGCAGAAGCCATTAAGCAAGCGGGTTACATACCGTTGGCGCACGGTGGTCAGCCGTGGCAAAACGTCACCTTGTTTGAAACCGTCGCCTTGGCCGTACTGGGGCCGCAGGATTACCAGCGTGCTTTTGTGGATCTCGATTTATCTCTGATCGCCGGCCCGAAAATGGTAGAGGTCTTCACCCAATTCCGCCGCTTCCGTGATTATGTGGATACCGACTACCGGGGCCGCGATTGGAATGACGCCACCAACATGGTCAGTCACGGAGATGCCGCGATGCAGATCATGGGGGATTGGGTAAAAGGTGAGTTTGTGGCTGATGGCAAGGTACTCGGGCGTGATTATGTTTGCGTACCTGCACCGGGCACCGCGAATGCCTTTACCTATAACATCGACAGCTTTGCTTTCTTCAAACGCAGTGGCGAAGACAACAAACAGGCACAATATGACTTGGCTAGGGCGATTTTAGACAAATCATTCCAGACCCCGTTTAACCTCAGCAAAGGGTCGATCCCCGTGCGTATGGATATCGACCTGACGCCGTTTGATCAGTGCGCCAAAGATGCCATGAGCGCCTTTAAACAAACGGCCGCCACAGGTGGCTTGGTGCCGAGTGTGTCACACGGCATTGCGACGACCAGTTACGTGCAGGGCGCGATCTTTGATGTGGTCAGCCAGTTCTTCAATGCCAAAACGGCGGATCCGGTGAAAGCGGCCGACAAACTGGCACGGGCCATTAAGGCGGCGATGTAAGTCAGGCGGATTTTTCTATACTGATCAAAGACACTGCGATCATTACAGGGGAAGCTACATGAAGTTATTGTTTCTCGTTCGTCATGCGAAATCATCATGGGATGATCCCACATTGGATGATCATGACCGCCCGCTCAACCCACGGGGCTATAAGAATTTGCCGGGTATGATCCACCGGTTGGATGCCTGGCAAGCCGGCCCCCAGTTGATTGCCACCAGTACCGCCTTGCGCGCTTCAGAAACTGCATACCAGTTTGCGCACGGGTTAACATGTCAGCCCAAACTGGCGGCACACAGTGAGTTGTACACGGAATCTGCCGAGGAACTGCTGAGCTTCATTCAACACAGCAGCGACACGGTTGATCGCCTCATGCTGGTGGGTCATAACCCAGCCGTGACGGAATTGGCCCAATCTTTCGGCATGGCGGTTGAGAACATTCCCACCTGTGGCGTGGTGGTGTTCCGGTTTGCTGCCGATTGCTGGCAAGCGGTAACAGGCGAACAGGCCACTTTGTATTTTTATGATTACCCGAAGCGAGAAATTGCGCGTAATGATGGCGAATGATTGCCTAATATTGACAGTATCGGTGAAATTACAAGCGAACGCATTGTTTTTATCAAAAACGGGTTTACAAGGCTCCCGCCAAAACGTACTATACGCGGCATGGAGAGATGGCTGAGTGGTTGAAAGCACCGGTCTTGAAAACCGGCATACGTTAATAGCGTATCTAGGGTTCAAATCCCTATCTCTCCGCCACATTTAAGCCCCAGTCGAAAGACTGGGGCTTTTTCGTATGCGTTTAGTTTTGCTTCTGAAAACCGGGATTTGAAAATCCCTACTTGAATGCAAGCCCAGCTCTCAGCCTCACATTAAAAAGCTGCTGAGAAATCAGCGGCTTTTTGCATTTCTCGCACTCCCTTTCTTTTTGCTACTGATACCTTTCAATATCAATGAGTTAACTTCAATGTTATTATGCACTCATGATGATATGTAGAATTGTGATGTAGATGGATTCTATAAATTAAGTTGTTATATCAGTGGTGATTATGGAAAAGAAAGTCAATGTAAACGAAGTCTTTGAGTATATTGACAAAAAACTCATTGAAAAAGGTGTGCCGATAACTCACCGGTATATAGATGCTATAGGAGAGGTAAGTCAGCATTTTGATAATATACCAATTCCAATATCTCCCAAAGCTCTATTACCTGATAATGAGTTAGGTAATCAACTATGTATATGGCTAAACAATTGGTACACCAATAAATATGGTGATAACCAGAAATTTAATTCTGATCTTGGTTTCTTTTACCAAAAAATACGAGGTGACTTATGGAAATATCGAGTTCCTAATTTTTATGGTACGTGTAATTTTTTCATCAATCAGGACCTTTCTGATAAAGGTAAAGATAATGAAACAAATATTATGTGTATGTCTGAGAAAATGACCCAGTCGTATGTAAATGAGCTATCCGACGATGAGTTGTCGGAAATTCATTCATCTTTTACTAATGCAATTGAGGTTTTCCAGATATTTAATTCGTGGTCGTCATCGGGATTAAGGATGTTCAGTGCTATTCAAGCAGACTTAAGAAATGTTTCTATACAACTAGAAAATCATATCCCCCACTATGGGCAGACGAAGTGGTCATATTTGCAATGTGCTGAAAAAATCATCAAATCATGGTTGCTGAAATCTGGTGTACCTGACGAGGTATTAAAGAATAAGTATAGACACAGTATTCATAAACTTGTTAATGCATTCAATAAACATTATGTACAACAAATAAGCATAAAAGAGTTAGCTCACATTGATTGTTCTGCTGATGCTCGATATGAAGATGGAAGCTACAGCTTAGATGATATCGTAAAAACACAAGATTGGCTCTTTAAGTTAATAATTTCAATTGGTTACTCTCCGTGGTTGAGTTCTGGTATAACAAAAACATCAAGGTGACGCGTTACACTCGACAGTTTTTGTATGGAGTTCGGTGTGCTTGGGGAATTCATCATGGCGCACCTTATGTTCGGCGTTAGGCGATATGAGGAGAATTCATTGGTAACTTTATTTCTGGGTGCGGGCTTTTCGAAATGGGCGTTTGACTTGCCGTTAGTTAATAATCTGTTTGATTTTGATATAGGCATCATCTCTGACGCTGAAGAGAGAAGACTTGAGCTTATCAAAAAGGACTGGGCTCTGTGGAGGGAAAGCAACCCTGATTGCACTCCAGAAAAGTTTGTTCATTGGTGCATTGAAAAATCTAGCCACAAGAAAAGTCGAGTTATCTGGTATGTGAATCGACGCCTTACCGAGCCATTTATGACCAGAATTCGTGGGTCATATTCAGCAGCAATGTTTGACGAACGTGTTGTTAGGGAAAATGAAAGAATTGTTGCTTTAAAACAATTCTTTGAAAAGCTGAAACTTTTTGGTTTAAACGGCATTATTACATGTAACTATGACACGATTGTTGAGTGTGCACTTGGGACATCGGGCTTTAATTATGGCGTGGTTGGAGAGCAATTAAGAGGTAGAGGAATCAACCCTCAATTTCCATGGCAAAATGCGCATTTAAGAGTTACTGGAAACACGCCATTGGTTAAGCTCCATGGCTCACTTTCGTGGGATAAAGACACAAAATATACAAGCGGTAAACCAGGAAAGGCAGGTAACGCACTAATTGTCCCCCCTGCTCCTGAAAAAGAGCCGTCATCTGAACTAAAAGAAGTTTGGGATCTTGGCGGAAATATATTATCTCAATCACAAACCATTATTATTTTTGGTTTTGCGTTTAATCCTTATGACCAAGCACTATTGGAGTTTCTTAAAAGGTTTGGTTCAAACATCAAAAACGTTCTTCTAATTGATCCCTATCCACAGGTAGAAAGAGCTAAGAGTCTATGGACTAATAGTAAAATTGAAGTGTTGGATCCTCGTAAAGAATTTGATATTGAAACGTGGATAGAGACGTGTACCGTGTCGCAAGCGGTTATCGCCTAACAAACGGCTATTTTATCAATAGCTATTCATTATGGTTCTGGAGTCATAAATGCAGGTTATTCTTGAAAGTAACTGGAGTTGGATGCTTTTTGAGGAAGAGAGTGACTTTTACCTTTCGGTAGTCTGTGGTTCTTCCGCGATCTTTACGCGAGAACTTAGACTCACTGAAGAAGAGGTACTTGCTTTCCGAAACAATGGCGAGAGTGCGCTTGATGATATAGCGAGTGCAGTCAGGTATCGACCACAGCACTTTGATGACAGACACATCAAAGGATTTATGACGCGTTATGATGTGAGTACAGCCATTCTTTATTGGAAAATTAATCAAGGAGCGAAGCGATAAAATGGTAATAATGTCTAGGAAGCGTTCAAAAATACTCTTCTATGGTTTAACGGGCTTGTATTTCGCTTATACCTTGGCACTTTTATTCTTTCCTCATGCCGTTACTCTCGATATGTCTTCCCCGTTAGTGGAGTTGTATAGTGGGATCAGTACGCTAGTGATGATTATCGCGCTGTACGCCCATGCTTTTGATAAAGCGTTTTTACCCATACGATTGGTCGAAGTGATCATCGTGAATACGATCGTGTGCGCGTTATGGAGTTATATCGAGACAGTACGAGATGATTTTGCTTTGATGTCAGTTTTTGAAATCATCGCGTATACCGCACTGTATTTGATATTGTATCCACCCATCATCGCAGCAATGGCTGATTTACGCTCTCGCTGATCTTGTGAGAGCGATTTCCTCCCCCCATAACCAAACTCCTTGTTTTGTCACTGAGGGTAATGGTGGCGACGGTAACGATTCTACCTTGGAATCAAAACAATGAGCCTTGGTGTGAATTTGAGTCGTTAATATGGAAAGGTGAGTCTACGTTATGGTTGTATGTAATCCATACCTTATTACTTCCCCGATGTGAGTAAACAGCCAGAAATTATCCAGTCATGTTGAAACCGGGTGGTATCCAACTGTTTGTAAAGATATTTTTTAATTGAGGGGCAGATCCTAGATTGGAGGGGAATGAGTGAAATTTTGGGCTAGATTGAATTTTTTGCAACAAGCCGAACAAGAGAGCTATCTGTTGCTGGAGTGAAAGATAACTAAATTCGAGCAACAACATGTATTGAGTTATCGCTCGAAGCAAGAAACTGGAAAGTTGGTCAAAGAATATGAGGAACTGCCAACCTATCGGGGCTTTACACTTGAATCCCGAAAGAGAAGCAGTTTAATAATCGACCAACTAGTGAAAACTATCTTGAAAACACCGCTACACGCATCCGAAGTCACAGCAAGTTCTATTTTCTATATATATTCCCTTCCACCACCACATCATCTGGCATAGGTATTTGTAATAATTGGGACCTTCTCAAATCGAGGTCTCCCTTCACTGTGAAATTTTTTGGCCATGCTTCGATATTAGTACTGAATATATTTAAGTCGCCATTCACAGTTAAATTATCAGGTAAGCTTTTGATGTCAGAAAAACCTAAGTCGATATGGGATCCCACCGTGATAGAATTTGGGAAAGAGCGAATTCTCGAATGTATTAATTTGAGCTCACCGTTAACAACTAAATCCTCTGGAAGTGTCTCAATAATGGTTTTATTTAAATTTAAATCACCCAACACAGTAATCTCTGAGGGTAAATCTGATACGCTAGTATTTGAAAGGTCCATATCTCCGAACACTGTAAGCCCTGAAGACAATGCCGATATATTAGAATGTGAAAGGTCAAGTTTACCCTTAACCGTGAGATTATTTGGCAACGTTTCCGTTTTGGCGTAGCTAAGCTGTAAATCGCCACCAATGGTTATCCCATCAGGAAGTATAACATTTGATTCTAGCTCCCTGATATTACCTTGTATTATAGTATTTGGGCCAAATCTGTATGTGCCACTAAACAATTCTACATTACCAGCCACTGTTAAGTTTTCTGGCATGGCTTTTAAATTAGGCAACTTTAAGCTCAAATCGCCATTAACGTTAAGCGTACTGGGTAAAACGGTTAGTGATTCACTTCTTATACTAAGTTGACCACCTACTGCAAACGCCTCAGGAAGACTCTCTAGCTGATCTGAAGTTATATCGAAAAACCCTGGTACCTTAAATTCCCCATCAAAATCAGAGATGTCGGTTTGCACCAACATCAGACCAGCATTGACACCACAGGTCGACTTTAACGAACCGTTGTAAAGAGAAATCTGCCCACCAACATCAAAGCAATCAGGGAAGCGCCCTTGCGCATCAGCGTCAAGGAATAGATTTTTACCCACAGAGAGGTTCTTTGGATACGTTAATAATGAGATACTAGATAATGATAGTGAACCTTTAATTACCATATCGTCAGGGAAACTCGTCAGCTTTGTATCATGTAAGAATAAATCGCCGTTTATTCTTCGGCTCGTACTTTCAAACTGGGTTATTTTTGTTTCACTTAAATATATACTCTCGCCGACACGAATGGATTTAGGAAACTCAGATATATTTGTTTCTGAAGCATCCAAACTACCTTCCACCACAAGATCAGAAGGTAACTTTCGCAAATTTGTTCGCCAAAGATCTAAATCTCCCGCAACATGCATACCATCAGGTAGTTCTTCAAGTGAGGTTTTTTGCAAAGATATACTGCCTAAGAGTTGCCAGCCCACGGGTATTGAAGTCAATGCATATTCTTTTAGTCTAAAATTTCCGCCTACCTTTAACTCATCAGGTAATGCGGTAAATTTTGCGTCTTCGAATGATAAATCCCCCGAAACCACGAGTCGCGTTGGCATTGTTAGGATTGTCGAGTCGACATGGGTAAAATCGCCTTCAATGGTCAAATCTTTGGGCAGTCTCATCTTAAGTCTGCCTTTGCGATCCACCGAACCGATAACTACCAACTTTGATGGCAGTTCATCCCCTTTTTTTAAGCGTTCATAAAACTCTGCGCTCGTGATAGACACTTCAGGCCCAAAAGGGATATTGATGTAATCCCCCCCTTTTTCAGCCCAAAAAAGGTTATTGATGTAAATACTCCCCCAAATAATAACCGCACCCAAAAGAACCCCAAATAACTTCCATGTCTTTGTCATCAAACTTCTCTCCATCAACGCTACTTATATATTGATTGAATACATAACATTGTATTCAACGAACTAAGTTCGTATATCGCTATATGCTACCAGATACTTATGTGTTGAGAGTTGCAAATTCTGTTCTGTTAATCCAAATTTAATGTAAACATCCCATTTTTAGTGGCACCCTAATTTAGAGTTTTCCAAGTGTTCTGACTTAGCCAGGTATTCCCATGGCGTCAGATCATTTAACGCACTGTGTGGTCGTTCATCGTTGTATTCAATGAACCATTTTTCGGTGAGTTTTCGTACTTCATTCAGTGTTTTGAAGACATATATATTGAGCATTTCGTCGCGGTAAGTTCGACTGAATCGTTCAACATATGAGTTTTTCGTTGGTGTGCCGGGGTTGATGAACTCTAGTTTGATTTGATGCTGCTCTGCCTATGCAGCTAACGTAGACGATATGAATTCAGGCCAGTTATCCATTCGTAGTTAGTTTGGGTAACCGCGCCAAGCAACAATCCGCTCTAATACTCTTACCACTCGAGGAGTGAATAGCCACCGACTTGATAGACACCTTTTAGTTAGACAAAATAACTAACAGAGAGATGCTTATGGTTTTTAGAGTAACGCCCTTCACCCCACCACCAAGCTCCCGGTTTTGTCACTGAGGGTAATGGTCGCCACGGTACCTGCATTAAAACTGATCGCATCTTGTTCGATGCCGTCTGAGAAAATCACGCCGCTTTCTGCCATGTGAGAAGTCAGTTGCAATGGGCTTTGTGGCGTAATTTCCCCGAAGATCTGGCTGCATTGACTGGTCGCCGACGGAAAAGGCTCCCGCACCGCAAAAGTCAGTGAACGGCTATCCCATGCTTTGGGCTGATAAGCCGTGCCGCTGCGCTGGCAGATGGCTTGCGCCCCAGTCACGATACTCTTCATCCAGCCTGTTGATCCTAACCCTGTTGATACAATAATGCCGCTGGAACACTGCTCTTCCTGTACCTCTTGCTGGCGCAGTTGGTAGCGGGCAGATGTGTGGCTTTGCGGGCCGATAAACAAATCATTCACGGCCAACAGGCGATCGCCCAAGTTGGTGGTGGCCTCCGCCAGCGTGACGGATTGGTATTTTATGCGGCTGTTTGTGTTGGCACCTTGGCTATCGAGAGTATGGCTTTCTGGCGTGTGACTTTCTAGCGCATGAAGCAGCACAGCCTGTAATTCGGTAAGGCGAAACGGCAGCAGAATACCGTCAAACATATCCGGCATCGGGTTTACGGCAATCACCGGCTGACCATCCAGATATTTGAGGGAGTTGGCGACTAAGCCATCTTGCCCCAGCACCACAATGATATCGGACGGGTGGAAGAGATAAGTGGGCAGCAGCTCACGTTCGAGCTGCTGTACTTTGCCAATGGTCGCCAGTGTTTTCGCGGCCTGTTGCGTCGCTTCCTGATAGCGGCGGTGCTCGTCTTCGTACACCTCGAACGATTCCCCCAAGTGTTCAAGGTAGAACTTGGCTTGTCCCAAGGTGCAGTATTTTTCCTGCAATGCCATTAAGCGGGTTTTGCGGGTAACGAGTACGATTTTTCTGTCCGTGAGCATGGTGTCCTCCTTGCCTGAATGGGCTTGTTTTCAATGAGCTTGTCTTCAATGAACGTAACAGGTGTTAGTGCTTGGTCAGCATCTGAAGCAGTTCCGGTGAGAAGTTCAGGCTGCCCACTTTGTTATCGCCACGGGTCAGGTTCTCAATCGCCTGCGCGATAAGTTGCTCTGGGGCCAGGCCGCTCTGGCTCATGATCTTCAAGCGTTCGCTATCAATCACTTCATAGGCTTTTAAGGTGCGCTCAATGCTGTAGGCGTTGGCATCGGCACGGGCGTTGTTGTTGCTGTTTTCCAAGTCCACCAACTGTGCACGTTCCTGCTCATTCTGTGTTTGCGCTGCGATTTTTTCCTGTTCAATCGAGAATTGCTGCCGCTGTTGTTCACGTTTGGCCTCCAGCTTTTGCTTCTCCAACATTTGTTGTTTAGCGTTAACTGCCTGTTCGGTATCGAGCTCCCGCTCTTTGACCTGCTGCTCTTGCTGAATGCTGGCCAGTCGGCGCGAGTAAATCGCATTGTCGGCTTGCTTGAGCATTTCCTCGCGGGCTTCGGCTTCTAATGCCTTGGTGGCTTCGGGTGAGGGCTGAATGTTGGTGACGGAAAACTCACTGACCTCGATGCCGATACTGGTCAGCGACACCTGCAATGGCAGGCTTTCTTGGATTTCACGGCTCAGCACCTTGGCCGAGCGTAATCCTTCCACCAGTGTGCGTTCTTCCATTTCGTTGCGCACGAGCACCTGCACCGCGCGCACCACGCGTTCTTGGATTTTCTCGGGATCATCGCACAGGTATTGGCCTTTTTTATCGACGGTGAAGTTGAGCATGTTGGCGGCCACATCGGGGTGCGCAATGCGGTAAGTGACTTGCCCCTGTACGGTCAGGTTTTGGTAGTCCTTGGATTTCATGGCAAAGGCAAACGGGATGGCCTGACTGTTGAGGGGAATGGCCAACAGGGAAGCGCCCAGATCGTGATAGTAGAAATTGATCCCGGTGCCTTGTTTGGTGAGTTTGCCGTTTTTGTAGAGCATGACGTAAGTAGAAGGGTCTGCTTTGAAAAAAGTGATACCGAACATGATGAATCTCCTTATATGTGTCCCTGTGACATTTATATTAATGTGTCAGAGGGACACTTTTGTCAAGGTTGAAAAATGCACAATTTTCATTTTTCTCTTACTCACGCTGAATGTGCGAGGTATCGCAAAGAATGGTTGTAACGTTTTGCTGAATGGGCGAGGGTTGATTACTATGTCTCAATGACACTTTTGATGCGCGTGCCCAGCAGGAAAGCGTGCCGCCGTGCACCGTGAGAGCAAAACTAAAATCAAAGGCCAAACAGAAGGTAGGTAAGATGCAGGGATTTACACAGCCGTTATTTTCCGTCGATAGCGTGCTATTTACGGTCGTGGATGGACGGCTGAAGGTATTGATGGTTAAACGTGCCCAGAGTCCGTATGAAGGGCTCTGGGCGTTACCGGGCGGATACGTGGATGTGGCGCAGGATGTGAATACCGAGGCCACGGCAAATCGCAAATTGAAGGACAAAACCGGCATTGAACCGACCTATTTGGAGCAGTTCAAAGCCTATTCCGGCCATGAGCGCGATCCGCGCGGGTTCAGTGTCACGCTGGCCTATTTTGCACTGATCGGCTATCAGGATGCGCAATCGCAAATCGCCACCGTCGAACAAGCACAATGGTTGGATGTGGCCTCGTTGGCGTCGGTGAGCATTGCGTTTGACCACCGCCAGATCATTACCGATGCACAACAGCGACTGGTACAAAAAGCGTTGTATTCCATGCTGCCGGTGTATTGCCTGCCTGCGCAATTTACCATTGGGCAACTGAAAGATGTGATTGAGACGTTGATTGGCCGTCCTATTCAGCGCAAATCGCTGATCCGGCGCATTGAGTCGGCAGACATGCTCGAAGAACTCGATGAAATGGCGATCACAGGTAAACGCCAGGCAAAGTTATACCGGGTAAAAGCCGGGGCAGAAGTGCACCACTTTCAGCGTAATTTGGAAGGATAGGGGATCGGCAATGGGGGAGTGTTTACGTGGAAAAGGCCGCGATGTGAGCGGAATGACGGCATTTTTCTGAGTGATGCCGTCATTTCCCCATTTTTGTATGAAGATGAAACTTAATGGTTGCGTTCAGCCTGATTGGCTTTGTAAATGAAGCAGAGTGCGATTGCGATAGACACCATGGCAGCGATTCGCCATGGGTTCAGCGCTATCGGTGCATTGCCTAACCAGCCTTGTGTATCAATGATCATACTCATCATCATTTGGCCGAGTATCGTCGATACCGTCGCGATGGCGATGCCGATTCGTGGGACTGACGCCACCATAACGACGAGATACAAGATCCCAAAGAACGCCCCCGTTAATTGCCACTTCGGTACGGTAAGCAAATTAGAGGCATAGACCGGCTCAAAAAATAAGATAAGCAGCGCGGTAATGACGGTCGCAATACCAAACGTAATGAGGGCGGTTTTTACCACACCGATTTTTTCTCCCAACTGCCCATTGATTGCCGCTTGGGTGCTGAGTGCCATGCCGGATGCGATGGCAAGTATAATAACGAGAATCATGAAATGGCTCCGATATAGCTAAAGCACAGTGCGATTAAGACAAAGAGAAGCCCAATAATGCGCAGTGGATTTGTCGGCTTTTTCGCCACGCCGAACCAGCCAAAATAATCGATAGCAAAGCTTTTAGTGATTTGACCGAATAAAACACAAACCATGGTCATGGCAACACCAATTATAGGCGTCGCGAGAGTGAGTACCACTACATACAGTGAGCCCAACACGCCCCCGATGAGCTGCCAGCGTGGGATCTCCTCCCATTTATACTGTTTGCTTTGAGGCGTGAAAAAGTCGACGAGCCACAGGACTAATGTCCCCACACTCACAATACTCATCGTTGCCCAGAGCTTGCCAACTTGTGAGCCAAGAGGGCCTAAGATACCGGCTTCGAATGAGAGTCCCATGCCGGCGAAAACAACGAAGATAATAGAAAAAATGTTTATCATGGTTAGCCTAATACTGAATATGCTTGTACTTTTCTATGAATGAGGTTTCCTCATTGACCAGAATATGACGGATTACTTTTTATATAGAGCATCCTTTAAGGCTGACAGGTAGGCGTTACGCATTTTTTGGCTAACTGGAGCGTCAGGTACAAATACCTGACTACCATGGTACATGCCTGGGAAAACGGCGAGCTCAGTGGGTACACCTGCTGCCATCAGGCGTTGGGCATAGTCGACAACCTCATCTCTGAACAAGTCAACAGTGCCAATAGTCATGAATGTCTTCGGTAAACCGCTAACGTCTTTTGCCCTTGCTGGCGCCGCATATGGAGAGGCTGAAGTACCCGGGTTCTTACCCCCCAGATACATTTCCCAAGCATTAAATGAGGTTTGTCGGTTCCAAACAGGGTAGTCTTCAATGGAGCCTGATGGCGTGTTGTGTAAATTGTCCAGCATCGGATAAATCAGTAATTGCAGTGCAATAGCAGGGCCTTTTGCATCGCGATTGTGTAACACCATGCCTGCTGCCATACCTGCGCCCGCGCTATCGCCACCAACGGCAATACGGTCAGGGTCGATCCCCAGTTTTTGGGCGTGCTCTACCATCCACAAAAATGCCGCATATACATCATTGTGCCCTGCTGGGAAGGGATGTTCCGGGGCCAGTCGGTATTCCACAGAGATCACCGTAGCATTTAATTTTTTGGCAAACTCCCCCGCAAAATCGTTGCTGTCTGCGCGTCCCATAATAAAGCCACCGCCATGGATCCACAGAATGGCAGGCGTAATAGCCGGACTGTTTTCAGGGCGGTAAATGAAAACAGGCACGTTCCCCTCACTCGTCGAGATCTGCTTCTTTTCCACCGTGACTCCCGGAGTGTCCGGGAATTTCAACATCGTGTGTACCGTGGCTCTTGCTTCTAGGACAGACGCTTTGGTGATGAGAGACAACTCTGGCGGAAGCTGATCTAAAGGCCCCTTAAGCGCTGGATCAATGAATGTTCTAACATTTTGTTGTTGAACGTCAGCCTGCATACTGTCGATGACGTTGGCATCTTCAGCGGCGCTGGCAGTAACTGCGCTTAACAGCAAAGTGGTGGCGAGTAGTTTTTGGGGTAAATTCATTTTCATCACTTCTAAGGCTTTATATTTGAATCGAGTGTGGTGATGTACGCGTTCAGCAATGGGGAGCGAGACTCCCCTTCGCCGTTAAGGTAATTAGATATTGATGTAGTTGTAGCTATCGTCGCTTTTATCGCGTTTGCCACGATATTTGTCGCTGTAGTTGTCCGCCCAAATGGCAGAGGCATCTTGATTTTGGTTCCAATCAAAAACCGTAGAGCGATGTTTGATTTTCCATTCACCATTGCGACGTTCGAATAGGAAGTGGTGACGGCCACCTAGAATGCCTTCTTTATCAACCCCATTTTCTTCGTGCACATGGTATGCCCACACATAACATTCAGCGGTTGCGGTATCGCCATCGATTTCAATCAGAGGATTGCTGATACGGTGCTGAGTGGCTTTCAGGGCGCGGAAACCTTCCATTGCTGGCTCGACAAACGCATGGGCATTGTCATTGTAGAAAAACAGATCAGGGAAAATAGGATCTTGGTGTTCTTCAATGGCATCCTCCCAGTAGGTTGACTTCATGAGTTCGCCATCAACGCGGTCTAAAGCGCGGGCAAATTTGTACATCACTTCTGTCATTTCTTGTTTATCTAGCAATTGCTGTAGTTTTTGTTGCATATCCATTTTTATTTCCTCGTAACATTAAAATTGGGTTTTTCATCAGGCATATAGCGCATTAAAAAATAAGATGAGTGGACATATTGCCTTGCCACTTATCGTTCTTTATTTGATGGCGCTTCGTGAGTTGCCATTAATAAAAATGCGTGTGTTCGGTGACTGATGGGTCGTGCCGTTCAAGCGATGGAGGTATCTTATCTGTGTGGTTTGTTGAATGTAACTGAGCGAAAAGCTATAGCATCTATTCCATTTTCGAATGGGTGTGGTGCTTGAAGGGGCGGGCTTTTGCGTGAAACTCACTCAAGACTGCTATCTGTGATTTCCCTATTCTGGCTTTGTATTCACGGTCGTGAAAATGAGAGGTAACACTTACAATGAGGTTTCTGATTTATCGTATGTAGGAAGCCGGATGAAATACGCCCCGATTAAAAACGAAACGAAATGCCAAACGGTGCGAGAGCGGGATAACCGTTTCTGTGGGCTTTTTCGATGAAAAACAACAGCGGTTGCGTGTTGATGCGACCGCTGTTTGTTATCGGTGAGCCGAGAGCAGAAGCTATTTCTGACGATAAGGCGTATTACCAACGCCTTCATTCATCGCATTCAACACGTCGCCATTGTCTTGTTGGTAAGCCCACGAAAACACACCTGCCAGTTTGTGTTTTACCGCGTAACGGCCTTTTTGATACACGTCGTAAGGGTGGTCAAACGTCACGAACGCCCCGTCTTTTTGTCGCCATGCATAATGGCAGGCGCAGTCGGCGTTATAGCGGATCTCAAACCCATCACGTCCTTTGCCGTCTTTACCCAATAGGGTGTCGTACAACGTGGCATAGGTGATCACGCCTGATTCATCCCCCGGTTGTGTGGCGAGAGGGAACAACTCTGTCGCAGCGGTGCCAAATGGGCCCCCTTTGTCAGGCGGGGTCACGCCTTGCCAGCCTCGGGCATATTTGGCGACACCAATCACGAGCTTGTCCGCTGGCACGCCCATGTCGATAAACTTTTCGACGGCGCGGTTCACGCTGTGATCATGGCCCTTTTTCACATTGTTTGGGTGGGATTGCAGGTTGGTATGGTGACCGATGTTGTCTGGAAACCAGCTGCCAAACAAATCGTAGGTCATCAGAAAAATAAGATCGGTATGTGGGGCAACCTCACGGTAATTCACAAATTGAGTGAGGTAATCGATGGTGTTTACAGCGGCTGAGTTGATGTACTGGCGCTGAGTGCGTTGCTCCAGTGTTGCCAAACCCGCATTGAGATCGGCCATTAACAACGCAAACCCGTTTCCTTCTTCTGCGGTTAAGGGGTACTCCCAATCAATGTCGATCCCATCAAACACCGGATATTTTGCCAGGTAATCCAGCGTTGAATTGATGAACGTTTGTCGATGGGCCTCACTGGCGACCA
Source organism: Photobacterium aphoticum (assembly GCF_001029435.1). Classification (GTDB taxonomy): domain Bacteria; phylum Pseudomonadota; class Gammaproteobacteria; order Enterobacterales; family Vibrionaceae; genus Photobacterium; species Photobacterium aphoticum. The sequence continues at coordinate 188,646 of NZ_LDOV01000037.1, forward strand.
TTTGGGTGAAGGTGGCAGAACGGCCACCGCCGCCGATCGAAAGCAAAATCTTCAGGTGCGGATAGAGTTGTTTCAATTGCTCAAACTGCGCGATAAAGGTGGTATCGACGGTGTTGTCGCTAACGGCCAATCGATGATCGGCAATATTCTTACACACCTCATCCAACACGTCTCTTTGCTGCTCGCCACAGACTTCCACGAACGCATAAATCAGGTGGGTCAGGTTATCGCCATTGATATCCGCCACCACGGAGGGATCCACCCAATTGCCAATGTAGGTTGCCACCACTTTACCGCTGCTTTGCTGATAGTGCTGAAATTCGCCGGAAAAGAAATCGTGGTCAGTTTGTGGCGGGATGAAAGTGTCATTCGCTACAGCCGAAACCGATGTGGCGGCACATAACAGTGCCAGTGAAATCCAAGACGGTGTGAGAACGTTCATAGCAATCCTACATACAATGAATCACGGACAGGTCGCGTTATGTACTCAGAGGAATGAAGACATGCCGCGACCGACGTGTTGCTGCATCAATGCGCAATAAATCAATATAGAATTTGTGGTTATTGTTGAGCAATCTATAAACAATGCCTGTCGGTTATTGTGCGAGGCAGTTCATTGTTTGGGGCAAAGCCGAAGCGTTTACGCCATGCGCGCTTCCCACCCCTCTAAATTAGCCTGCGCCATTGCGATCAGATCATCATCACCGGAACGTTCAGCGGCTTGCAGGCTTTGTTGCAGGTAGTCTCGCGCCGTATCTGTTTCACCCTGTTCAAAGGCTAAAACGCCAAGCTTGAATAAGCCGTTAACCTCAACCTCTTCGTCTTCCAGTTTTACGGCGTACTCCACAACTTGATGCAGGTACTTTTCGGTGAGTGCAAATTCACCCAGACAGTAGGTGTTTTCTGCCAAGTTTTGCAGCAGGGGTAACTCGGCATCCCATTCTTCAGGGAAGTGCTCTACACAGGTGTACCTTGCGGCTAAGTTTAGGCTCAGTGCTTGTTGATACATTTCCATTTCATGGTAGTGATAGGCGACAGACTGGAGTGCGCCAATACGTAAATCGGGATCGCTGGAAGGATCGTCAACCAAATCGGCGGCTAGGCTTAAATAGTGGACGGCTTCGTTGTCATGACCGAATCGGCGATGGAGTTCGCCCAATACGAGCGCCAGTTTTACTTGCTGCATGTCTGATAAAAAGCTGGCTTGTTGTTGCATAACTGCTGCGGTTGAGAGACGTTTCAACGCCTCTTCTTTACCCAAATATTCGTCGCTACTGATGAGCCCTATGTAATAGTGAATGAGGCCGATGTCTGCATGCGTTGCGTCAGCTTGTGCGGATGTATTCTCCAGTTCATTAAGCGTGCGAAGAAGATGTTTGCGTTGCTCAGCAAAGTAAAAGCCGTTCTCTTGAATATCGGCAATGACGTCTGCCAATTGCTGTTGAAAATGTGGGTGGGCTTTCATGCAGTCAGTCCTTCTTTTTTGTTTGAATGCCGCGTTGAACGTAATGGATAGGGCGTAATGACAGCCAGAGTAATGACCGAGAGGTAAAGATCCAATCCATTCAGTTCTGAGGGAAGAAAGATGCGAGCGTTCACGCAATTTATGGTGTGAATGGGGGAGGAGAGGGATGTGCAATGAAATGACCCAAAAAAGATGTATTCACCTCAGAGGGAAATGTCATTAACGCCTTTGGGATGATGTACTGTCAGGTTATTTGGGGGTTTATTTTTCCATCGGTCATCATGGCCTATATGTATTTTTACGATTGTTCGTGTTTATTGCGACTTGTGAAAGGCATCTTTATTAAAGGCGTGTTAATTAGAGGCGTAATATCATTATTGTTGTGATGCGTTGATTGTTTTGCTGTCGAGTGAATGTCGCTGATATATACATCGAGCTACATGTTGATAATGTATATTATTAACATGGTTTCTGCTTGGATTATATTCATTGATTATATTGTCTGTTGATAATCCCTGTGCTTTATTTTCTCCTCACGCAGGCTCTATCTGTACCTGTTTTCGAGTTTCTCTTACCAATGGCACACGATCTGAAGCGTTGGTTTAAGTGGTGGCTTCTTCGACGGATTGCTGTGATTTTGAGTGTGCTGGCAGGTTTGTCTTTTTCCTTTCACCTTACCATGAGCACGAGTGGCATATTTTCTTGCACCGTATGTTCTGACAAAAGAGATAAATTTATGCCTCGGTGCTCATATAAATCGCTAATTTGCATGAAAAATAAGCATGAAATCTTGTAGGAATATTCTTTCTTACACGCTTTTGAAATAAAAAAACTGAACCAATATCACAGAATTGAGAAATCACTCGTGGAGAATGCGATTTTTCGTAGTTAAATACAGAAAAATTAGGATGTTAACTGAGATTGATGTTCTGGTTTTTCATGAAACGATGAGTGCTGATTTTTTAATATAAGCCTGTCGATTTCATGTTTGGATGATTTATGAAAACAAAACAGACCGGTATTGTTTCTGATAGCGGGCTTTAAACGTGTTGATAAATAAAATCGACTGACGATGACCCACGCTATCGTCTCCATCACGCTGAACTGTAAGCATGAGTTCGCAACGGAGGGCGTGAATCATAATCATCATCCATGACACGCCCTTTTAATAACGAATTAATTTGTCTGAAAAGACGAATAAATAACAGAAGAGCTAAACTGTGACTAAATTAAATAAAATAACAATTGCACTTGCGGGTGTGATGTTTAGTGGTTATTTGCATGCCGCAGACGCACACGCGTCTGATGTGGTGACTTTTGTTCCAGGCGAAACAAAAGTACAAAATGGCGAGATGGTCATTTACAACGGCGAATGTTTTGTTGCTCAAAACAACCCAGGTGTATGGGAAACGCCAAACGCAAGTTCATGGTTCTGGTCGGCGGCTGAATGTTCAGGCGAACCAGGCCCAGGTCCTGAGCCAGAGCCGAACCCAGATCCGGAAGAGCCAGAAGAGCCAACTCCGGGTCCAAACCCGAACCCTGATCTAGGCGATGTGATCCCATTCATCCCAGGTCAAACGCAGGTGAGCAATGGCGATGTTGTGTCTTACAACGATCAGTGTTTCATCGCGAAGAACAACCCAGGTGTTTGGGAAACCCCAAGCGCAAGTTCTTGGTTCTGGGAACTGACTGAATGTTCAGACGAACCAGGCCCAGGTCCCAACCCAGATCCAGAGCCAACTGAACTGTCTGTACTGTCGCCAGTGGCGGGTCAGGTAGTGAACGCGAACGACGTGGTTGCGATCAAAGCAAGCGTTGACGGCGAATTGGCTGCAAAAGTGGAATTCTGGGCAAACAACCAGAAGCTATCTGTAAAAGTTGTTAACCAGAACCAAACCACTTACACGCAAAACTGGACACCAGTAGAAGCGGGTAGTGCGACAATCAACGTGATTGTACTGGACAAAAACAACCAGAAGCTTGAGCAGCAATCTGTTTCTGTGACTGTTAAAGAAGAAGTGACGGAAGACTTTACTGCACCAGTAGTGAAATTCATCACCCCAGCTAACGGCACAACCATTAACGAAAAAGACACCGTGTCTATTTCTGTTAATGCAACAGACGTGGATAACGACCTGAAGAAAGTGGTTGTTAAAGCGGGTAACCAGCAAATCTGTACGTTTGATGCAGCGGCAACCAATGAGTTTGCGTGTGACTGGCAGCCAACCACGACCGGCGACATCACACTGAACGCGATTGCGACCGATGCACAGAACCTAACGTCATCAGCGCGTGTGAAAATCACCGTTGAGCAAGACGTGGTAGAACCGCCAGTTGAGCCACCAGTGACACCACCAGGTGCGCTATGTGAAGACTTCAATGTTTACCCAGACTGGACACGTGGTGACCACGCAGGTGGCGGTGACATTATGGTTCACAACAACATCGCTTACTCGGCGATTTACTGGACACAGTCTGTACCAGGCAGCGATGCATCATGGGCACTTCACCTGAACTGTGATGGCTCTGAACCAGGTACGGCACCAGTACTGTCTCTACAAAACCCGATGGATCCAATCCGTCTGGAAGTAGCAGGTTGGCCAAACACGTTTGTTGTTGCAAGCCCATCTACAACGGCACCTGCGACACTGACTATCGATACAATCAACAGCGATGCGCTGGCGAACGTAGACAAACTAACGCGTGCGTTTGTGTCTATCATCCAGCAGGCAGAGCAAGCGGGTACTGCATCAATCATCATCAACAGCGATGTGCTTGATCTGGCAACCAACGATAAAGGCGCAGCACTGGGCGCAGTATCAGTGAAAGAAGCGCTAACACGCGCTGTTGAAAGCACAGGCAGCAAGATTGACCTGGATGCTATCAACGCACTGAGCAACGATGTGAAAGGCTGGGCACAAGCGCACAACCTGATCATCACAACGCTAGCACCAGAAGCGACGTTCGGTTGGTCGCTAAGCATCGGTGAGTTTGCTTTCGATACACATTCTGGCCGTCAGTCAGTATGGGATGAAGCGTCAGTATTTACTGCAGACCTACTGGATAGCTTTGAACTGTACAAAGCGGATGCAGCGAACAAAGCGGACTTCGTTGTGTTCACTAAGTCGGGTGCAACGGAAGCGCTGAACAGCGAGCAGTGGCACAACGCCCTAGAGTACGTGAAGCAAGTCACTGACTACGTGAAGTCACCAGCCATGCTGGCAAACATGCCAACAGCGCAAACGTCTGGCTACTTCATGGGTGATGCTGCGGGTAAACCTCAGCTACGTAAAGCGGCTTACAGCAACGTATTCGCGATTATGTTCGATACAGATTCTTCTGAACTAACGAACAAGATCGACGGTTACCAGAACGCGAAAGTGCCTCTTTACTACGTCGGTGAAGAGCTAGAGAAAGGCTCTCTAACGAGCATTGAAGCGCTGAACCAGCAGCTAGCAGCGGCTGAGAACGCGATGGATAACGAAGCATTCTTGTACGAAACGCCACAGTCACAGTGGATCCCGTCAACGGTGTACAAGTGGAATGACTTCCTGGACGGCTTGAATGCAATGCACAACATCGGTGTTGCAGGCAACAAGTTCTGGTTGATGAACGAAGGCGTGGATGATGAAACCAACATCAAATACGCAAAAGTCGCGATTGCTGCGTTCCTAGCACAAAGTATGCAGGAAACGATTCGTTACAACGCATGTGACGAGAACAACTGGTCTGAAGTGAAATACGGCGCGCCAGCGGATTACCCGATGACGGCAAGCTGTGGTCAGCTAGGTCAGAAGTACGCAGACTACGGTGTAAACCCAGTGTCTGGTCTGGATCACGCTTACTCTTGTCCTCGTGATAACAAGATGGAAGTGAGCGCACTGACGCACGCTAAATGGTACGGCGCACCGGCTCCGGTATTCGCAGCACCTGATGCAGTACTGGAAGAGCGTGGCCTGCTAGTAAACGGCGCAGTAGGTCGTTGGACTAACAATGGTCACTGTAACGATGTTCCAGAGAAAGTGGATACGTCTAAGCAGGTTTGGGAACGTGACACGTGTAAGACATACGTGGGCCAGAAAGCCGGTAGCTTCATTTGGGACGGCAGCAGCCAGGAAAGTGTTGAAGGTTGTGGCTGGTGGGGCCGTGGTGTAATCCAGACCACAGGTCGTCAGAACTTCGGTACGCTGAACCACTACCTAGGTCGTTCACACGTTGACCCAGAAACCATCGGTAAAACGATTGACGGTGTAACGGTTGAAGCGCCACCAGCGAACCCGCTGTACGCAGAACTTGATTTCTGTTCAAACCCAGGTTTGATCTGTAGCTCTGAAGAGAACAAAGAAATTAAGTGGATTGCAGGTTTGTTCTACTGGGTAACATCAGTACAGGCTTACAACGATGAAGGCGGTCAGTACGCGGATTGGAACTACTACAACGAAATCAAGAAGTACGTTGATAGCGGCCTGAAAGGTTCTCAGTTCATCGATGACGTTTCAGGTATCGTTAACCGTGGTTGTCCAGACCTGACGTGTTCAACCGGTGACGTTCACAACGTGAAAGAGCGTCGTGAGAACTTTAAACTGGTTCTACAGAAACTAGGTCTAGATCCTCAATAAGGATACAGACAAACCGGGCACTCAGTGACCTTGGTTGAAAAAAGAAAAAACCCGCCTCGTGCGGGTTTTTTTATGGCCACTCACTCTTTTGTTTAGGCGCCGCTGTTCAGGTCTGTCTCATCACCCGTGTAGGGAAGAGGCCGGCGTGGAGGATGATGACTCAGTGCTTTTCGCATGGAACATACCCGAATTCTTTTTTTGAGGGGTTAGTTCAAGGAAAAAATCATCGCTCTAAAGGAATGGAAAGACCTCGCCTATATTCTTGATAAATATCGCTATTAGCAATTTGGATAATAATGAAAAAGACATACATTGCTTGCTTGATCCCAGCCTTGCTCGCGGCAGGATCAGCGTTTGCCACTCCATCGTCTGCAACAGACATTCACTACTTCAGCCAGAAAGCGTTACCGTCTGATACACAAGGCCGCCTGCTCGGCAGTGTGAACATGGCGCAGAGCATCATCATGCCAACCGTGCATCAGGTGCAGGATGATCGCCAACCGCATTTGGTTGCGCTACGTAAAACGCTGGTGATTTTTGAGCCGCAGGATGAGACTTTTTCACTGACGACTCCTATCACGCTCACGGCGAAAAACAGCCAGGGTGAGGTTGTGCATCAGAGCGTGATGTCACTGCCGAGCCAGCTGCCAAAAGTGGCGGGTCAGCGTGATGATTTGAATATCACCATCGAAAAACCTGCCCAGTTTGATCACAAAGTGGCGGGCAACGGTCCGTTGGGCAGCATTGCCGATGCGCAAGGTCAGGCGGCGTTTGCACAGCTGTTGGCAGAGCACGATACCATTCAGGTAGAAACGGCGGATGGCAGTTGGGCACAAAACTTTATTTTGCCGGAAGGAGAAGCGTTTCACGGTAAGCGTGTGACGTTCACGTCTTATGCTGGCTATAACTCGTTTATCACCTATTCCACCGGTACTGATACGCTCAGTGCCGGCAATGAATTTACCTATAAAAACCAGAAGGGTAAGTGGTTCGCCCAATCGGACATTGATATCAAAAACGTGGCGTACAGCGATAAAGCGTACACCGCGATTTTGCCAGCAGAAGCGGTACAGCCGGGCCTGACCCTGACGTTTTCGACCGTAAACGGACAGGAAGGGGTATTGAATGCCGTGAAAATCGGGGCAAGTACCCACTTTGTACTGAATGCGGTGGATATTGGTTTGCTGACACCGCCACGCGAGCAGTTTGCGTTTGTGATGGACCGCGAACTGCAACGCCAGTATTTCCAGAATTTGCAAATCAGTAAGTTGACCGTCAACCCGTATGAGCCGATCTACTTTGCTGAAGTGATGCTGCCTAATGGCCGCTTACTGCAAGATTACGATCCAAGTAAAGCGGATGGTTATGGCAGTGACTCCCACTACTGGGTGGCCCGTGAGCTGGTGTCTGCGGGGATCAACAGCGCGAACTACGGGGTGAACTCATCGTCAGTACGCCCTCATGCCGCATGGAATATCAATAACCCGTACCATGCCGCGCAGGTGACGGTGAACATGTCAGTCGGTAAATATACCGATGGCAACATCGTACACGGCATGTTGGGTTCGTATGCGGGCGTTGCGTCTGTTGCGAACTCCACGGGCAATGAATTCAGCCATGAAATCGGCCATGAACTTGGCGCGGGCTCGCATTACCTGGGCGGTTTCTTGGGCGCGGTCCATAACCGTTCAACCGAGCGCAACTCCGCATGGGGCTGGGATGAAAAACACAATAACTTCCTGCCGAACTTTACCAAGGCAATCACGAACACGCCGATGTGTTATGAAGGCCAGTGTGCAGAGCCGTTTGCCGGGCATGGGTTTGGTACCGGTACCATGTCAGGCGGTTGGCCGATGTATCCGCAGCACAATGCGTATACCTTGCATGTGCCGTATGAGTTAAGTGTGTTTCAGGATTTCATGACCCAGAAAGCGAACTTTGATTTGGCCTCACCAACCGGTTTCAGTAAGTGGAACTCAGACTCGCAGCAAATGGAGCCGTGGGAAAACCGTGTAGCCGATGATCTGGCCTTTGAAATTAAGCAGATTGCCGATAATAACTCGCTGCATCTCTTCGGCCCGGAAAGCACTGAACTGCATACGATTTACAGCCAGTTTGATGCGATCCGTTTTAGCTTGGGTAACGGCGATTGGGCGCGTGATTTGTACTTATTGGATGATGCGGCGTTTGAAGGCAAAGTGGCCCAATTCCAATCCTGGGCCGGCTGGACGGCTTACGTACATGTGAATGGAACAACACGCGCGCTGAAGACAAATGAAAAATTTGCTTACCAGTTTACCAACGGCGCATGGGTGGAAGTGGAGAGCGATGTACTGGACAAGACCATTGCGCTGACACCGGTGAAACAAGGCGTGCCAGTTACCACGCTTGTGGGTTACTACGATCCGGAAAATACCTTGCCGAGCTACATTTACCCAGCCCTTCATGGTGCTTACGGCTCCGTGTATGAGGATGCGTTTTCGCCGTCATCGTGTCAGTTGTCGGTGAAAACCCGAGAAGCCGGTACCTTGACTTACAACCTGTATAACCGCCGTTTGACGTCGGACATGATGAACCGTTTCCACATTAACGTTGAAACTGCGCTGCAGCCGTATGAAGCACAGGTGATGTGTGAGGGTGAAGTGCTCGATACGGCGGCGTTGGAGGCGCCGAAGCAGTCACTGTCTGCCACGGTGATCACCACACAAGCGGGTGAAGCACCGACGATTCTGGGGGCTGACGATGTGGTGATTGCTCAAGGTGAAGCGTTTGATCCTCGCCAAGGCGTGAGCGCGACAGATGACTTTGATGGTGATGTGACCGCATCGTTAGTGATTGAAGGGCAGGTCGATAACCAGAAAGCCGGTGTCTACACCTTGACCTACAAGGCTTACGACAGTGCGCAAAGTGAAACCGTGGTAACCCGTACCGTCGAAGTGTTCAGTGAAAAGCCGGTACTGGCGGGCATTGAGGATGTCACGGTGGATCTGGGCGCCGCGTTTGATGTGATGAACGGCGTGTCAGCACACGATGTGGAAGACGGGGATTTGTCGGCTGTGGTGTTGGTTTCCGGCAATGTGGATGTCAACAATGCAGGCACCTACGTGCTGGTGTACCAGGTGACAGACAGTGCGGGCCAAACGGTGACAGCTGAGCGTATCGTGACCGTGGAAGGGTGTGAGAACATGTGGTCGGCGCAGGCCATTTATGTCGCGGGTGATCACGTGTCGCACAATGGCGCGGTATGGCTGGCAGGCTGGTGGACGCAAGGTGAAGAGCCGGGCACTACAGGCGAATGGGGCGTGTGGAAGCAAGTGGCTGATAACGGCTGTTCAGCACCCAAGCCTGAAGTGACACCACCCCCACCGGGTGAATACCCAGCGTACCAAGCGGGTACGGCCTATCAAGAAGGCGATATCGTAAAGGGGACGGATAACAATCTGTACCAGTGTAAGCCATGGCCAAACTCAGGCTGGTGCGCCAGTGCCGCCTATGCGCCGGGTACCAGTGCTTACTGGCAAGATGCGTGGAATAAGCTGTAAGCCGATGGGCTGCTAGAACATACAACGAGAAAAAATCCAAAGCGGTGTGAAGACACCGCTTTTTTTCTGTCTGTCGTTTGGCTCTATCGTTTGGAGCTGTTGGAGCTCGGTCAGATCACGCGGCCTTGTGTGATACCTGTGGCTGCTCTTGTTGCGCCATTTGCTTGAGGTGCAGGAACATGTCACTGCCTTGATCCTCTTTCGCACACACACTCAGCAGATCATCAATGAAGTGCAGGAAGGCTCGGTACTCAATCTGCTTCACTTGCGCTTGCTGCGTGTCGTTCAGCATGTGATACATGGTCGCGGCACCAAAATCCCCGAAAATGATATTCGCATCGTCATCAAACAAGGTGTTATGGGCATAGAGATCGCCATGACACACTTGGTTGGCATGCAGGTGCGCAAACACATCGGCCATTTGTGCCACGATCTTATCGATTTGCGTGATCGACAGCGTAAAACCTGTCGGGAACGTATCGCGGGTACAGGTACTGAATGTCGGTGGTAAACCTAGGTTGCGGTAATGGCTTGGGATCAAATTCATGATCAAAGCCAGGTAGCCTTCTTCATTCACTTGTGCCAACGACTGCACCAAATTGGGATGGTGTCCCACTTTCAGACAAGCCTGTAATTCGTCTTCCGGGTAGCCATCACTGGTCACTTCGCCTTTAAATACTTTAACGGCAATGTCTTCGGGGAAACGATCTTGGGCGTGAAGCCATGAGGCTTTAGAAATTACGCCCGACGCACCTTGGCCCAGCACCTGATACAAGGTGAAATCACTTGATGGCACACACGGCACGGTGTGGTTTTTGATGTCTGATTGGCTAAACGGATTACCGGAAAACGCCAACCAGGCGAGTTTCGGTAGCCCGAGCAATTGATCCGGGCATTCGGTGAGTTGGTTAGCTGAAATGCGCACTAGCTCTAGGTTGTCCAGTTGCGACAAGGTCTGCGGTAACTGCGTCAGGCGATTGCCCGCTAAAGCCAGTTTTTGCAGACGAGGACGCTCACCCAAGGCATCCGGCAGGGTTTCAATCTGGTTTTCCGTCAAGATCAGCCAACGTAATTTTTGCGGTAATGCCTGTGCCGGTACGTGTTTGATCTGGTTGGCTTTAAGTCCCACCATTTCTAATTCCGGGCACTGACCCAACACTTCAGGCAGGGTGTCAAACTGGTTGTTGGACGCAAAGAAGATCTTCAGTTTTGTCAGCTGGGCAAATTCATCCGGCAATGACGATAACTGGTTATCCGACAAGTCCAAAATTTCTAAGCTATCTGCGAGAGACAAAATCTCTAAAGGAAACGTCGTTAAATGCTCGGATAATTTTAAGCGCTGAACGCCCGCCAGTTCGCCCGATTTAAGCTGAGAAAGTGTCTGCAAAATGTTCCATCCATAAGTCGCGTGAGACAAAGCCCGGTAGTGTACTGAACATTGATGCAGACGACTAACAGAAAAAGAGGATTGGCATTGTGTCACACAAGGCGCAGTTATCGTTCTTTTGCGCTTTGTGTTTTCGTGTGGTGCAAAGTCCCATTAACAATAAAAAGGAGAGGAATATGCATGTGGATACTGGCTTCAAAACACAATCTAAATGGCAAGGCATAATATGCTGAAATTCAAGTTACGGTGGGCTTTGCGAGCAAAATGGTAGGTTAAAAAATAAGCAGGTGAAGCGAGCTATGTTCACGGTAGGATACGGTTATTGGAAAGAAGCGTGTCACAAGGAGTGTATGTATGTTCACACGTCAGCAATGGATCCCCCTTGCGCTGGGGCTCGCGATGGTTGGATGCAGTCAAACGTCATCATCTGATAATGGGGCGGGCGCTACCCCGTCGGCAACCACCGTCGCCAGTGAGATCCCGCCTGTGTATCCGGTCGATTACTTTTTCCGTAATTCGGTGGTGCGCAGTTATCAGCTTTCACCCACCGGTGAATACATTGCGATGCTCAAACCCTGGCAGGATCGCATGAATGTGTTTGTTCATCCGGTTGGCGATGCCCATGCAGAAAAGCGTATCACTGCCATTACGGGACGGGATATCGCGGAATATTTCTGGGTCGGGGATAACACGATTATCTACTCCCGCGACACCGGCGGTGATGAAAATTATTACCTTGTCAGTGTGGATGTCACCACGGGGGAAGAGCGGGTGATCACGCCGCAAAAGGGGGTGCTGGCGTACGTCGTGGATGTGTTGCCATCGCAGCCGGATGACATTCTCTTTTCGACCAATGAAAGAGATCCCCAAATTTTTGATATCTACCGGTATAACCTGAAAACCGGGCAGACGACCGTGGTGGCGGAAAATCCCGGCAATGTACGCCATTGGATGACGGATCATAACGGTGACATTCGCGCACTGGCGACTTCGGATGGGGTGAACACCGCCTTGTTATACCGTGACAGTGTTGACCAACCTTTCCGTACTCTGAAAAACTTGAATTTTAAACAGGCTTTTTATCCGGTGGCTTTTACCCCCGATAATAAAAACCTGTATGCGTTATCAGCCATCACCCGTGACAAAATGGCGCTGGTGGAATATGACGTCAGCACCAATCAGGAAGTGCGTGAGATCTTTGCTCACCCGGATGTGGATGTGAGCAGTGCCCATTACTCGCATGCGCTGAATAAGTTGGTCAGTGTGACGTATGTGACCGACAAGACCCACCATGTGATCATGGATGAGGGCTATCAGGCGGCCTATGACGCGTTGCGGGCACGGTTACCCAACAGTGAGATAGAAATCACCAGTACGGATCGGGCTGAGCATCTCTTTACGGTGTTAGCGTACAGTGATGTGGCGCGCCCCTCCTATTACCTGTATGACCGGCAGTCGGACGTGCTCACTAAATTGGCGGATCAAGCGCCGTGGCACAACCCGGAACATATGGCGCCGATGACTCCGATTTCGTATACCTCGCGCGATGGGCTGACCATCAATGGCTACCTCACCCTGCCTAAAGGCCGATCAGCAAAAGATTTACCGCTATTGGTACTGCCACACGGTGGCCCGTGGGCACGAGACTACTGGGGCTTTAATTCTGAAGTGCAGTTGTTTGCTAACCGTGGGATTGCCGTGTTGCAAATGAACTTTCGAGGCTCGACCGGTTATGGCACAGCATTCTGGCAATCGTCGTTTAAGCAGTGGGGACAGACCATGCAGAACGACATTACTGATGGGGTGAACTGGGCTATCGACCAAGGTTATGCAAAAGCCGGGGATGTGTGTATTTATGGTGCCTCGTACGGGGGGTATGCCACTTTGGCGGGGCTGACGTTTACGCCGGATCTCTATAAGTGTGGGATTGACTATGTCGGGGTATCCAACCTGTTTACCTTCATGGATGCGATCCCGCCGTATTGGGCGCCTTTCCTCGCGATGATGAAAGAGAAGGTCGGGGATAAAGACAATCCTGCCGATGCCAAGATGATGCGAGCGGCCTCACCGGTGTTCCATGTTGATAACATTCAAGCGCCTTTGCTGGTGTTGCAAGGGGCCAAAGATCCACGTGTTGTGAAAAGCGAATCAGATCAGATTGTTGAAGCACTACGAGGACGCGGTGTGGAGGTAGAGTACATCGTGAAAGAGAACGAGGGTCACGGTTTTGCGCAGCTGGAAAATCGCCTTGAAGCGTATCAGGCAATGGACCGTTTTTTACAAACCCATCTGCTTGAAACGCCAGTTGCACAACCCGCTACCTCACCGGCCAGCGAAAAGGAATAACGGGAAACTTTCCTCTTTGCAGTGACGCTGGCAGTGGCAGTGACTAACCTAAAAGGGCACAGACGTGCCCTTTTTGCTGTTTGTAGCCGATGAAAAGAGAGGAGAGCACAGTGAATATTGTCACGGTCGATGAATCAAACATGCAGGTGTATCTGAACCTGAGTCAGCCTTATGAAGCCGAGTTTTCCGTTTATACCAAGAAGACGCCGGATGAGTCAGGGATCTTCGCCATGGACACCCTGATTGGTGGCAATGTCTATGGTTTTTTGTTGTATATCGATAATGCGCCAGCAGGGTTAGCGGCCATTGCGGAGACAGCACCTGGGCATTATGAGATCTGTGATTTTTATGTGGTGCCTGTGTTTCGTCAAAACCGCATGGGGCAGCAATTTGCCCATCAGCTGTTTGCCATGATGCCCGGGGAGTGGGTAAGCAAGCAGATAGCCGGAGCTGATCACGCTGTGGCGTTTTGGCGCCGCACCATTGGGGCGTATACCGACGGGGTGTTTGTGGAAGATATTTACCCGGACAGCTATTGGGGGCCGGTAACAAGGCAGTGTTTTACTGTGAAGGCTGCAGGGTGAATGAGTGGGCGCGACAAAAAGCGCTGTGTGTCTGAAAGATCATGCAGTTGGATAAAATAGTGTGCACACAATGGCACCGATGGTGGTAATATTTTGTTACATTTTGAGTGTGGTGCTTGAACGTATCGCGACAGACCACATTGACGTTAACGAAAATATTGAGAAGAAAAATATAGAGGTGCCCTGTGGCTGGAGCCAGTTTACTCACGCTGTTAGATGATATTGCCACCGTACTTGATGATGTGGCGGTCATGAGTAAAGTTGCCGCACGTAAAACGGCAGGTGTGTTGGGTGATGATTTAGCACTCAATGCGCAGCAGGTGACGGGTGTGCGCGCTGAGCGCGAAGTGCCGGTGGTATGGGCGGTCGCCAAAGGGTCATTTCGCAATAAGTTGATCTTGGTGCCTGCGGCTTTGTTGATCAGTGCGGTGGCCCCGTGGTTGATCACGCCGATGTTGTTGCTGGGTGGCTTGTTCCTCTGTTTTGAGGGTTTTGAAAAAGTCATCGAAAAACTGTTCCACAGTCATGCAACCGACGAGGCTGTGGATGCTGTGCCGATGGAAACCGAAGCCGATCTGCTGGCTTATGAGCAAACCAAGATCAAAGGGGCGATCCGGACGGACTTTATCCTTTCTGCTGAAATCATTGTGATTGCCCTCGGCACGGTGCAAACCGCCCCTATGCTGACGCAGGTGCTGGTGGTCAGCGTGATTGCAGTACTGATGACCATCGGTGTGTACGGTTTGGTGGCTGGTATTGTGAAGTTGGATGACTTGGGATTCTATTTGGTCGATCACAGCGAGCCGGGCACGCTTAAGCGTTGGTTCGGTAACGGCTTGATCAAATCTGCCCCATACCTGATGAAATTCTTGGCGGTGGTCGGCACCATTGCGATGTTCTTGGTCGGTGGCGGGATTGTGGTGCACAGCATTCCGCATTCGCACATTTTGCTCGATCACCTGGTTGAGCAAGCAGCCGTGGTACCGGGCGGCGCGTTGATGTTGCCGGCCGTCGTGAATGCCGCAATTGGCCTGTTCAGCGGCGGTGTCGTGCTGTTGGCGGTGAAACTGTTTGGTGCGGTGAAAGCAATGATGCAGTGAAAGTAATGGCTGCGTCGTAACTCGCATTTTTATCATTGATATGGCTTCATGATAAAGAACGGCGCCTCGTTGAGGCGCCGTTCTTTTATATTGGTGGATCCAAAGAGTAGCCGAATCCGGTAGAGGCCACACGTAGTGATATTTTTTCAGATATTTTTCTTTATTTTACTTTCCGGTGTCGTGTTTTATTACCTTGCCAGCGTGACACCCGGTACGAAGCGAACGCGATTGTATGTGGTGCATTGCTTCACGACGGTGAGCGTAATTCTTGTGGTGTTCTATGTTCAAGGGAGTGCGATTGATACACCAATCGTAAAAGAGTCTGTTTTACCGATGGCCTTGTTTATTTCTGGGTTGTTTGTGCTAGGAATGGGTAGCGATAAAATTATAAGAAGGATTAAACCGTATATCTCGTTACGGTATTATATTCCCGCGTATTTTTTCGTTTATCTTTGCTTTGCCTTTATTTATATGGTGTTACTCACTGGTATCTCTGGCAGTTGAAAGGGCTGGATTATCTCTTTGCAAAAAAAGGTCGCCGAGGGGGAACACGGCGACCTTTTTCGTTAATAGCGCTTTTTCTTACAGCGCGAGTTCTTGCTGCAGCAGGGCGATCATCGCTTCACCACTCTCACAGGCTTTCAGGCTGTCACGGAAGCTTGGGTGGATCAGTTTGCGCGCTAAGCTGGAGAAAATGCGCATGTGCTGATCTCCTTGCTCATGGTTAAGCGTGAGCATGATGATGAAATCCGCCTCACCCGAATCGGATTGCCAGTCAATCGGTGCATTGAGCTTTGCAATACTGATGCTGGAATGCAGAATGTTGGCCGACTTGGTATGCGGAATCGCAAAGCCATGGCCCAACCCCGTCGAAAACACCGCTTCACGGGCCCAGATATCTTCTTCCAATTTGTAAATGTCGTTGGTACGGCCTGTCACGCCAAGGTTGCCAACCAGTGCCTGAATCGCCTCTTCTTTGCTGGCAAAATCCGCTTGTGTGAACATGCATTCCACGCCCAGTAACGGCTTGTTGGCTTGTTCACGTTGGGCGTTATCCAATAAGGCATTGACGTCGGCAATGGTCGAGCACTGACAAGCGTTGGCAAACAGATTTTGGCAGTGTTCAAGGCGCCATTCACGCAGCGCCGTTTTGGCGGCGGCAATCTTTGGTGCGCTCATGCTGATTTCATCCAAGCCGGCACCGACCAGCAGCGGTAAGACGCGGGTGTCAGCCCCTAACTCACCACATAATCCTACCCAGCGGCCATGCTGATGCGCCGTTTCTACGATAAGCCCCAGCATGCGCAGGAAGGCCGGCGACAGGCTGTTATAGAGGGGAGCGACGTTGGCGTTGTCGCGATCGACAGCCAGTAAGTATTGGGTCATGTCATTGGAGCCAATACTGAAGAAATCCACTTCTTGGCAGAACTGGTCAATGATGAAGGCCACAGACGGTACTTCTACCATGATCCCCAATTGCAGGTTGGTATCGTAGGCGATACCTGCGTTGTCCAGCTGGACTTTCACGATATCCAATTGGGCTTTCACCCAGCGGATTTCCTCGATGCTCTGGATCATCGGGATCATCACTTTGGCGTTGCCGTATGCAGAGGCGCGTAAAATTGCACGTAGCTGCGTATGGAACAGTGGCAGGAACTGCGGGTAAATACGCACGGCACGGTAGCCCAGGAAAGGGTTGTTTTCCGCCGGTAAATCCAGGTAATCAATCGGCTTATCACCACCAATGTCCATAGTACGGATGATCACTGGTTTGCCGTTGGCGGCGGTCAGTACATCGCGGTAGTGCTGGACTTGCTCTTCTTCGTTCGGCGCTTGCGGACGATCCATGAACAGCATTTCGGTGCGGAACAGGCCGATCCCTTCTGCGCCTTGTTGGAAGGCGGCATCGGCCTCTATGGTGCAGGCAATATTGGCCGCCACTTCAATGTGATGGCCGTCTAGCGTGTGCGCGGCCTGCATGGCAAAGCTGTGTTGGCGTTGCTGCTGACTGGCTTGCAGTGCCAGCGCACGGTTGAAATAGCGTTGTACGGCAGTATTCGCATGAAGCGCAACCACACCCAACTGCGCATCCAGATACACGGGCGTATTGAGTGCCGGCACACACTCGTTCAGTTCAATGCCTGACAGGGTCGGAATGTTAAACGCACGGGCCAGAATCACAGTGTGTGAGGTGCTGCCCGCCTGCGTCAGGATCAAGCCTTGCAATCGATTTTTATCTAACGCCAAAAACTGACTCGGCGTGAGATCATTGGCGATCACAATACTTGGCGCAGTTAAAACGAAATCGCGTTGGCACTCAACGTGCGGGTAAGCCGCCAGCAGTAACTGGGTGGCGATATCGCGAATATCCAGTACGCGTTCGCGCAGGTAAGCACTGCTGGATTGCTGTAATTGCGCGGAAAGCTGTTCCACCATCGCTAAAATCGCATCAGCGGTAGAGTGGGTCGGCAGCAGCGCGGTGATCCCATTGACAAACGTGGCGTCCTGCAAGATAGCCAGATGGGCATCCAGAATCGCTTTCTCGTGTGCGCTGGCTTGGGCAATCGCCTGATTCAGGTTCGCTGTGACCTGTTGGTGAGCATCGCTGAAGCGGTCGTACTCATCCCCTTGTGACGGGGTGGCGAATTGCATCAAATCGATATGTTGAAAGCTCACCAGCGTGCCGTGGGCGATCCCTTGTGCTAAGCGGGTGCCGTGGATCAGATTTGGCTGCAGGCGCATCAGTGATTGCGGCATGACCACAGTGTCCGCTTCTCCGGTGATGGCTAACGCTTCATCGCAGTAGGGAAACACCTCGGTCATGTACGGCGTGAGGGTCGCGAGGGCTTCGGTGCTGTCTGCGCCTTCAAACAGTAAGGTGCAGTCATCATTGAGCAGCGTGTCGGTGCCGACAATGGCCAGTACACTTTTGGCGTTGCCTCGGTTGCCGTTACGGTGGTTGATCAAGGTGATCTGACACTGGAAGGGTTGGCAAGCTTTCTCTAAGTGGCTGGCCGGACGAGCGTGAATACCATTAGGGAGCGTACAGCGGAAAGAAAGTTCATGCTTCATGGATCACTGCCTTGTAATTATTGTGCTAACAGCTGCTGACATTGAGAGAAAACACGGCGTGGATGCTGGAGAGCATCTTGAATCGTCACTTCCAGACAACGGTGCTGGGCAAAGCGGTCACGGTGTTCGATGTTGATATCGGCGGCAACCAGCACAATGTCGGCGCGCTGAATATCTTGTTCAGTGAGACGGTTTTCGATCCCCATTGCCCCTTGGGTTTCCACTTTGATCGTGAAGCCCAGTTGTTTGGCCGTATCGGTTAATTTATCGGCCGCCATGTAGGTATGGGCGATGCCTGTAGGGCAGGCGGTAATGGCTACCACTCTCATTGTTTTTCTCCAGTCAGGGCAGGTAATAGTGCCAATATAGGCCGATGCGAGGGGGGCTGATAGAAGACAAAACAACCCTTTACTGGATATTTGTAACCTTGCGCTGCAAGCGTGATAAGGATCGCATTGCACATTCGGAGCGCAGTTAGGCGGTATGGTGACTGAAAAAGCACCGAAAACAGAAGGGGAAGGGCGGGGAGCAATAGGGGGCAAGGCCGACCTCATTGGGTGGTGTTGCCCCGGCGATTAGCATTTTTAAGGCGCTGGCCGTGTAGGGATGGGCCAGAGGGAAGATAAACGGGTTCAGTATGCTGAATTGGTGGAAAGAATGTCACATAACGGTGCTCGGCGCATGGTCAATGCATTGTTTTTGTAGTGGTAGCTTTGGCACTCGTTGATCGCGGGATCACTGAAGGATTTGTCGACTTGGTACGGGGTCCCTTTGGCCAGATGCCAGAGGAAATGCTCTAAGGCTTGGTCAAAGTGGTCTTCATTGGTTGTGGCTTTGGGTGAGCTGAAGGTAAACGTGACAAGATCAACGGGGGTGTTGTGGGCGGTGCGTGTTTTGCTGAGTTCCTGAAAGCCAAACGAGGTTGCTTGCGGGTGTATTCCTCCCGGCAGCATATGAGCAGGAACAGTTAAGGCGGCTTGTATCAATGTCATCATGGACTCCCTGTATGATGTGCAACCGTTCATGATAGTGGCATAACTCGGCCGCTGGGTTCAATGGAATTCACCGTTCGCGACGCATTTTGCAGGCCATATCCGCTACGCGTATACATCCTCACAGAAATGTGTGCATTGGGTCGAAATGTGAGGCCGGTAACCATACGTCAGTCTACTATTTCAGGATAATAGAGAAGATGTGTGATTGCGAATTGCGCGCACTGCACATCCCTCCCGTAAAGGACTGCAATTTTTGGATCAAGGAGAATGTCCATGCCGACCCCGTCGACGGCCGCAAGGTGGTGTTACGCTGCCCTGTGGCTCTTTTTATTGACGCTGTATTCATCGCTCGCCAGCGCCACGGCCGTGCAGCAAACGGAATCTGACCAGCCTGCGTTGCAAACCCCGTATGTGGCGTTTGTGGGTAATGGCCCGTTAGTGCCGCGTTCCAACAGCCAGTCAATTCCCATCACGGCGATGAATTTGTCGGAAGTGGATGTGGAGATCTTGGCGATCACCGATCCGGAGACGTTCCTCAATCAGCAGTACTTGCTGGATAACCCGAGTCCGTACACGCTGGAGCAACTTAAACACGCGTACAAAAGTGTGTATGCCGAGCGTTTTCGTCTGCCGCCGGGCAAAGACAATATCGCGACCTCGGCCCGTTTGCCGATCCCGCACGATTTTGCCTCTGGCTGGTACGTGGTGGTATTGAAAGCGCCGGGCAGTTTCTATGAAATTCAAGCCAAACACATGTTGCTGACCAATGTCGGCATTCAGGCGCGCGTGTATGCGTCGCAAGCGGTGTTTAGCTTAACGTGGTTGAACAACGGCAGAGCCATTGAAAACGGCATGGTTGAGCTGTATCGCGATCACCAGTTGCATCAAACCGCAGAGATTGATGAACAAGGCATGGCGGTGTTTGAGATGGCACTGAAGCCGACCGATGTGGTGATGGTTCGTGCCAAGGCAGACGGTAAGCAAAAAGCCGATGTGGGCATTTTGCCGCTGCGTGAAGTGCCGCTGGATTTGTCGGATCACGCCGTTGGTGGTCGTGCTTATCAGACCACAGAAGCGCTGATCTACAGTAACCGTGATTTGGTCAAACCGGGCGAAACCTTGCCGATTAACGTGTTGTTGCGCGATCAGGATGGACGCGCACTGAGCGACACGCCGATCACCGTCAGTGTCCTGAACCCGCGCAATGAAGTGATTCTGACTCGCCAGTTAAAGCCACAGGCCGCAGGCTATTTCTTCAGTGAGTTAGTCACGACGGCGACCTGGATGACGGGCCGTTACAAAGTGGATGTGCGCCTTGACCCGAGCGCGGAGAAACCGATCAGCCGTTTCTTCTTTATGCTGGAAGAGTTTGTGCCGGAGCGCATGGATCTGACCTTTACCGCGCCTGCGCCATTGGTGACGGCCGGCAACGATCTGCGTGTCGACATGAAAGGCCGTTACTTGTTTGGGAGTCCGGCGGCGGGCAACGTGTTGACCACTGAATTGGTGTTCCAACCGGTGCAACACCTGCCGGGGCCGTTTGAAGCCTTTTATGTCGGCCACCCTCAGCAACTTGAGAATATGTACGAGACCCGTGAGCGCCAGACCTTGTCGGATGACGGGGAAGTGACGGTGCTCTTGCCGACCCCGGCGAAAGAGGCGCTAAAGAGTCCGGTCGCGACCACCGCTAATTTTGCCTTGCTGGAAGCAGGCGGTGCGGCGGTACAACGTTCCTTGCGTTATGTGTCGTGGCAAGATGCGGCGGTACCGGGGATTTTACCGGCAACCAAAGACGTCGGTTACGATTCGGATGCGACCTTTGCGTTAGGGCTGATCAGTGCCGATGGCCAAACTCTGCAAGCGGGGGAATTGACCGTCACTCTGGATTACGATCAAGGCACGCACTATTGGTTGTATGAAGAAGGCGTGGGCTGGAGTCGCAAGAAGCAAGATCGCTGGCGTCGCATGGCGACACGAACCGTCACGGTAGAAGCGGGCAAAATGGCCGAGTTGTCGTTGCCTGTGTCGTGGGGCGATTATCTGATCACCGTGACCCATAACGACACGGGCATGTCGAGTACTTACAGCTTCTACGCGGGTTGGTACGAAGGCAGCGAACAGATCAAAGCCAAGCCGGAACATGCCGACATCAAGTTAGATAAAGCGTCCTACTCGGCGGGTGAGTCCATTAAAGCGACCATCACCGCCCCGATTGCCGGCAGCATGTTGGTGACACTGGAAACCGATGAGCGTGAATGGTCGACCCGTGTGAAGGTGAAAAAAGGCAAACAAATCATTCGTGTGCCGATCTCCCGAGACTTGGCCCGTCACGATATTTATCTGACGACTACGCTGACGGGGATGCAGGCCAATACGCCGAAACGCTATTTTGGCATCGTGCCGGTTACCCTCAATCGTGATGATCGCCGTTTGGAGGCGAAAGCCACGTTGCCTGAAGTGGTTCGCCCGCTGGAGCCATTAACCATTCCGGTGACAGTGAAGCATATTGCCCCTGAGCAGGCGGACAATACCTGGGTAACGGTGTCGATTGTCGATAAGGGTATCATCAACCTGAGCCGTTTCATGCCACAAGACCCATTCGATTATTTCTTTGCCCAGCGTCGTTATAGTGCGGATATCGTGGACTTGTATTCACGCTTGTATGATTTGCGTCCGAACCCGTATGCCCAGTCGCGTTACGGCAGTGATGCAATGAGCAGAACGGATAACAAGAATGATGATCTCGTCGAAAGCAAAACGGTGATCCTGATGTCAGCGCCGGCCAAAGTGGTTAATGGCCGTGCGGAAGTCACCTTTGATATGCCTGATTACAACGGGGAAGGGCAAGTGATTGTCACCGTGTACAACGGCACCCAAGTGGGGATCGCGGTGGACGATACCACTATTGCGGCACCGATTGTGGCAGAACTCAGCGTGCCACGCTTTGTGATCCCGGGCGATACCACCAGCGTGACTGTTGATCTGCATAACCTCAGCGGTGAAGCGCAAACCTTGGCATTACGTTTGGGCAGCAATGCCGGCGTCACACTGGGTAAGGCCGCAGAGGCGAATACTCAGACTGGAGAGGCCGAAGCCGTCCAACCCATCCCGACCTCGGTGACCTTGGCCGATGGGCAGCATGTGAGTTATCGCGTGCCGTTTACCTTGGCGACAGACAGCGATACCCGCCATGTGGTGTTGGCACTGCAAGCACAGAACGAGGCATTGGATATTGCCCGTGATTGGACCGTGCCGGTGAAGCGTGTTATGCCATGGGTTAGCAAAGGAAGTCGCCACTGGATCAAGCCCAATGAAAACCTTTCATTGACAGCTGATTATTGGAAAGGGCTGCAAACCATTGCCGGGCAAGAAGGCCATGTACTGATCAGCCGTACGCCAATATTGAATGTGGCAGAGCAAGCCCGTGCGCTGTACGGCTATCCATACGGGTGTGCCGAGCAGACCACCAGTAAAGCGATGCCGTATCTGTATCAGCATCCGGCGTTAACAGCTTTTAAAACCGAAGCTTTCGAGAATAGCCAGCAGGGTCGTGTCACAACCCGTGATAAGCAACTGACCGATCAAGCGGTGCTCTATCAGGCCGTGATGGCGTTAAAAGCGATGCAAACCTATCAGGGCGGTTTCTCGCTGTGGGACGGCGGGCGTAATGAATACCCGTGGTTAACGGCCTACGTAACGGACTTCCTGCTACAGACCGAGCGTACGTACGCAGGGACAGTACCAGAAGGCATGCGTAATCGTGCGTTGGCGCGTCTGGAAGAATACCTGAATTACCCTGAATACATGCCACACATGACGGACAATACCGAAGCGGCGAACAGTGCGCTGGCCTATGCGGCTTATGTGCTGGCGGGCGAAGGGAAAGTACGTTGGAGTCAGTTGGAAGCGCTGCAAATCACCACGTATCCGTCTATGCTGAGTTACCTGCACATGGCGGCCAGTTATGCGCAAGTGGGCGATCACAGCAAAGCGCTGACCATGCTCAAACAAGCAGCATCCGTGAAACGTTCACAGGCTTACATGGATGATTACGGTTCGGTATTGCGTGATAACGCCAAAGCGGTAGCGGTACTGGAAACACTCAAAGCCATCCCGATGCTGAGCAACGAGGCAATAACGCTGCAAGCCAGCGTGTTGGAAAAAGCGATCGATGAACAAGCCGGTGAATCATGGCTGAGTACGCAAGAGCGTGGAGCCTTGTTGCAGGCGGCGATGTTGAGTGAAGCGAGTAATCTGGCAGCGCCGATCACCGTGGATGTCGAGGGAAAAAACCTGACCGAAACCGGCATGCTGGAAGTGGCAACGGTGCCGGGGATGACATTGTCGAACCCGAACAGCTTCCCACTATACGTGAATTTGCAGGTGGGCGGTTACGTGATTGCCGATAAATCATTATCGAATCGCGCCAATCCGGCCAACACCCTGAAGATCCATTTCATGAAACGCCATTGGTACCAGTTAGACGGTAAACCGCTGGCCAGCCATACCGTGAAAGTGGGGGATCGCGTATTGGTGGTGTTGCAACTGAACCTCAACGAAAGGGTGCAAGACGGATTGCTGATTGAGCGTATTCCGGCTGGCTTTGTGCTGGAAAATCCCCGTTTGACCGCTGGGTTTGATTTGCAGACCTTAATGCCAAACAACTTCACGCTGGATAACCCGAACCATGTGGAATACCGCAACGATCGTTTTGTGGTCTCACACCGTTTTACGGAAGGATCTACGTACACCTTCGGCTACATTCTGCGCGCAGAAGTCCCGGGTCAGTACAGCGTACCGCCGATGTTCCTGGAAAGCATGTACACCCCAGAAAGACATGCGGTGTACTGGCAGACGCTGCCGACGCCTACCGCTCCGGTTATTACGCCGCCACTAAAAATAGGGGTAGAGCTGGATGCCGATGTTGATGCAGGCGCTGGGAGCGGGAAGGGGATGGGTATGGTAAATAAAGGGAACGCAGCTGATGACATGATCACGGTGATCCCATAAACCGTATCGGTAAATGGGCGGGAGGCACCGCAGCGCTTGTCGGCATCATGCTGGTCGTGATGGCGGTGCTCAATGCGTGCTTCCCGTTACCCCCGATTTATCCTCACGGCCCCGCCACGGTAGTGGTGAGCCGTGACGGCCAGATTTTGCGTGCCTTTGCCGATCAGCAAGGAGTACGCCGTTACCGTATCTCACCGGAGACGGTAACCCCGTTTTACCTGCACGCCTTACTGCATTACGAAGACCGCTGGTTCTATGTCCATCCGGGGATCAACCCGCTGGCGATAGTCCGTGCCGCCGGTCAATGGATGATGCATGGGCGGGTGATTTCCGGTGGGTCTACCTTAACCATGCAAGTGGCGCGTTTGATTGACCCGCATCAGCGTTCTATTCCTGGCAAAATCAAGCAAGCCTTCCGTGCCTTGCAGTTGGAATGGACGTACAGCAAAACAGAGATCCTCGGTTTCTATCTCAATCTCGCTCCGTTTGGTGGCAACATCCAAGGGGTAGAAGCGGCCGCGCAGCACTACTTTGGCAAATCGGCCAATGCCCTGACCCAATCAGAAGCGGCGTTGCTGGTGGTGTTGCCCCAAAAGCCGTCCTATTACCGGCCGGATCGCTACCCTGAACGGGCCAAAGCGATGCGTAACAAAGTACTGCATCGGTTGGCGCAAAGCGATCTACTGGATGCGCGCAGTGTGCGTTTCCTGACGCAAGAATCCCTCGGCTTACATATGCAAAAGCGGCCGATACTGGCCCCGTTGCTGAGTCGTCACCTCAAACAAGCTGCGCCGCAAGCCGACGTGATCCGTACTACCATTGATCACAGCATTCAGCAGCGGGTGCAGCGGTTGTTGTCGTTGCTGCGTCATCAACTGCCGGTGAAAAGCTCGGCCGCTGTGGTGGTGGTCGATAATCAGCGGGCAGAAATTATTGCCTATCAGGGCACGGCAGATTTTGCCGATCTCACCCGTTTTTCTCATGTGGATATGCCCAGAGCCACCCGTTCGCCCGGCTCAACCCTCAAGCCCTTTATTTATGGCATGGCGTTGGATAACGGGCTGATCCACTCTGCCAGTTTGCTCAGTGATATTCCGTCTGTCTTTCAGGGCTATAAACCGCGTAATTTGAACGGCCGTTTTCAAGGCGCGATCAGTATGGATGAAGCGCTCAAGCAGTCGCTGAATATTCCGCTGATCCAAGTCTTTCATGCCTTAACCCCGAAAGCGTTTGATATGCAGCTGGCCGAGGTGGGGATCCAACTGGACCATGAAGAAGCGAACTTGTCGGTGGGATTGGGCGGCACCGGAACGGATTTGCTGACTCTCGTGAGCTTATACCGCTCATTGGCCACTGGCGGGCAGGTACAACCGCTGCGCACGATATGGCAACCGGAATACCTGAATCCTTACAATGAGGCTGCCGGCCAAACATTGCTCTCTCCCGCCAGCAGCTGGATCATCTATAAAACGCTCAGTGAAATCACCGCGCCGGATCGGGTGGTGCCGACCATTCGTCGCCAAATCGCATGGAAGACCGGCACCAGTTACGGCTACCGGGATTTTTGGTCGGTCGGTGTGAGCCCTGATTATACCGTTGGGGTGTGGATTGGCCGGCCCGATGCCAGTCCGGTGGTGGGCTATTTGGGCGCAACCCAAGCCGCGCCACTGATGTTTGATACCTTTGATCAACTGCCGCGTGATCAGCGACAGGTAACGCGGCCCTCCTCGGTGGTGAAGCAGGTGATTTGCTGGCCGGGTGGGAAAGCCAAAGCCGCGACACCAGCTGATCAGTGTGCGATTCAAAAAGAGGCCTATACGGTGCGCGGTATTACGCCGCCCACCTTACAAACCGACGGGCAATTTATGCGGCCGTCGTTATCGGCGATCACCTGGCCGACTCAGCTGGCTAATTGGCAGCATATGAAAGGGATCCGACCTGCGGGGGGCAGTGATTCACAGCCCGTTGAAATTCAGCATATTAAATCCGGCCAGCATTATTTCACTGACCAACTGAAAGAATTACCGCTGGTGGCGAATACCGACAGTCATGATCTGGTGTGGTACGTGAACCATCAGCCACACAGCGAGCCCGCGCTGACCTTAAACCGCTACGAAGGGCCTGTCACTGTAAGTGCCTGTTTAGAGGCCCAGTGCGATGTGAAGACTATCGTGGTGCATGGGCGCTGATACTGGCTGAATTTTTCATGTTCCACCCTGATCTCTTTTTCCTGTTTATTGTTCTCTTCATTTTCATCACCAATCCTTGATGTGTTGTTAGGTTTCCATTTTTGTGCGCCATGTTGTGTAAATTTTTTCAGTGCTATCGGTTTTGTGTCTGCGATCTCATACATATGGTGAAAAAATTATCAGAATAAGCGACATCAAATGGACGGTTGTTTACCTGGAGAATGGTGAAATGAGTCATAACGTTGTTGCAATTACTGCTTGTGCCGCTGGGATCGCGCACACCTACATGGCAGCAGAATCGTTTGAAGTCGCCGCAAGCGAGCACGGCTTTAAAGTCAAAGTGGAAACCCAAGGTTCGATCGGGGCTGAGAATGTCCTGACGGAAGCGGATGTGGAAGCGGCAGACGTGGTCATTATCGCGTCGGACATCGAAATCGAGATGGCCCGTTTTGTCGGCAAGAAGGTGTACAAAACCCGTCCGAAAGAAGCGATTAAAGATGCCAACGCGCTGGTGGCATTGGCGCTGAAAGAAGGCACCATTTTTGGCAGTAAAGGCACGGAAATTGGCAATATCACGCTAGGTAAATCCAGTGAAAATGGCTTCATTCAGCACATCATGAGCGGGATCTCGTACATGGTGCCGATGGTGATTTCCGCTGGTCTGTTGCTGGCGATTGCTAACATTTTTGCCTTTCAGAAAGACGATTTAGGCCGCATGGTTGCGTGGGGCTTTGACCGCAATGATCCGGTTGGCGACTTGATGTACCACCTGTTCCAGGTCGGTAAAGTCGGCTTTACCCTGATGATCCCACTGTTTGCCGGCTTTGTGGCGAACTCCATTGCGTCCCGTCCGGCGATTGCCCCTGCGATGATCGGTGCGTATATCGCTAATGATCCGGCTTTCTTAGGCACGGAAACGGGCGGTGGCTTCCTGTCGGCGATTTTGGTGGCCTTCATTGTGGGCTACTTCATGCGTGCACTGAAAAAGATTAAATGGCCGAAAATTGTTCAGCCACTGGTGCCAATCATGATTTTGCCACTCATCGGCGTGTTCTTTATCACCATTGTCGTGAAGTACGGTATCGGTGGCCCCATCGCATCTGGCATGGGTGCGATGTATGACTGGCTGACATGGATGACCAACACCTATTCCGCATCAACCTTCATTATTGGTGCAATCATCGGTGCCATGATTGGTTTCGATTTCGGTGGCCCGGTGAACAAAACTGCCCTGATTTTCGGTACCGCTGTCTTTACGGATACGGTCGCTAAATACGGCATTGAAGGCGCGAACTTTGTACCGGGTACTGCAGCACAAGCGGCGATTTCAGTGGCACCATTGGGTATCTTCCTGGCGTCCATGCTGTTTAAGAACAAGTTCACGGCAACAGAGAAAATCTCCGCAAAATCTGCCTTTGGTATGGGTATTGTGGGCGTCACAGAAGGGGCAATCCCATTTGCAGCGGTTAACCCAGTACAGATGATCACCGCCAGTGTGGCCGGTTCAGCGTTAGCGGGCGGCTTAGTGGGCTTCTTTGATGTGAAATTCTACGGTGGTATCGGCTCACCATTGGGTACGTTCGTCGGTTATATCGAGCAGCCAATTCCGTTCGTGACATGGATCCTGTGTACCTTTGCCGGTATCACGTTAACCGCTTTGATTATCGGTTTCTGGCGCAAGCCGGTTGAGGAAAACATTCCTGCTGATAGCACAACCACTACCACCCAAACGGACGATAACGGCACGCTGGCTCCCTCTGCAGCCGCAACCGCAGCACAGGCACAGTAAGGACACACGATGAAAACAGTATTCCACCCAGAACATATTTTGTTGGATACCACATCCACGACTCAAGCTGAGGTCTTCGCCTTTATTGCCGCCAAAGCCCATGAACGTGGTTACGTGGAGGATGCCGATGCTTTTGCTGCTGGCCTGCAAGCTCGCGAACTGCACGGCAGCACCGGACTGATGGGAGGCATGGCCATTCCCCATTGCAAACATGGCACTGTGAAACATGCCGGCGCGTTTGTGGTGCGCTTCTCTCACCCGATTGAATGGGAAACCATGGATGAGCAGCCGGTGACCACGGTGATTTCGCTGACGATCCCAGAATCGGGCGATACCGACAATTTGCGCATGTTAGGTGCCTTGTCGCGCTGCATGATGCGCAAGCCATTCCGCGATACGTTACAGAGCGGCAATGCCGATGATGTACAAAACGCGATTGCCAGTGCGATTGCATGATCCTGATGGGCGGAAGTGAGCAGCAGTAATGGATAAAACCGCAAAGACATGCCATGTCATTCCCCACACCCACTGGGATTTTGAGTGGTATTTCTCGACACACGAATCCCTCATTCAGCTGATTTATCATATGGATGAGGTAATGACGGCACTGGAAACCGGCCAGACACAAACCTATTTGTTGGATGGTCAGTTGAGTATCGTGGAAGATTATCTGGCCCATTGTCCTGAACACACCGAGCGGTTTACCCGCTTGGTGCAAGACGGAAAATTGATTATCGGCCCGTGGTACAGCCAGACTGATCAGCTGATCATCAGTGGTGAGTCCATCGTCCGTAACCTGGCGATGGGCATGCAGATTGGCGCACAATTTGGTCCGGTGATGAAAATCGGCTACGTGCCGGACTCGTTCGGTCAAAGCATCGACATGCCGAAAATTTATCGTGGGGTCGGCATTGATAAAACCGTGTTCTGGCGTGGTCTTTCGACGGATGTTTGCCCGACGCGCGAGTTCATCTGGACATGCGAAGACGGCAGTCAGGTCCGTGGTTACAACATCAAAAACGGCTATTTTGTCGGCTCTTACGTGATGGATTTTGACGATCCAACGCCGCTGTGCCAACAAGCCGAAGAAGGCACGCTCGCAAACAATATCGCCATCCCGCTGGGGGGCGATCAACGCTATGTCGACAAAGAGATTGCTTCACGGTTGGCGGTATGTAATCAGTCGACGGCGGACTATGAACTGGTAGAAAGCAGCTACGATCAGCTCTTTAAAGCGTTAGACGCTGAAGGGCGCGATTGGCCGACGATTAGTGGTGAATTGATAGACGGGCAGGTTTCGAAGATCCACCGCTCCATTTATTCATCCCGTTACGATCATAAATTCTTCAATGACAAGATTGAACGCCGTTTGTGCTACCAGCTAGAGCCTTTGATGGTGATGGCGGCGCAGCACGGCATTAAGCCTAAACGCACCTTGTTGGATCAAGTGTGGAAAGTCTTGATGCGTAACCACGCCCACGATAGTGCGGGTGGCTGTAACACCGACAAGACCAACAAGATCATCTTGGCACGCTATGAGCAGGCCGATCAGATGTCGGGCTCGGCAGTGGATTACCTTGTACGTAAACTGGCTGACTCGCAACCGCAAGCGGCACAAGGCGGCATTGATGGACGTATCACCCTGTTCAATACCCTGCCATTTGGGCGCGAGCCGTTAATTCAGATGAGCATTGCCACGGAGCAGCCACACTTTGTGTTGCAGGATATCAACGGGCATCCCATTGCCTTTGATGTATTGGCACAAGAGCCTATTTACCGGGGCAGTATTCAGCGCGATCCAAGCCAGAATGATCCGTCACTCTATTACTACCAAACGCAGGTGGCTTTCTATTATGCGCTGCCACCGTCGGGCTTTGTTAGCATTCAGGTGCGTGACGCTCAAGTCGAGGAAGCGCTCACCGTTTGTGCGTTGACGCCATGTGATGCGACGACGCAGAGTGAGATCAGCATCAGCAATGATCGCTACCAGTTGTCGGTAAAAGACGGCCAAATCACGCTGTTTGACCACCAATTACAGCAAGCGTGGCCGAACTGCCTGACGTTGCTGGATATGGGGGATGACGGTGACACGTACGATTATTCACCGCCAGCACAAGATTGGTTATTAACGCTTGATTGGCGAGAGTCACGCTTCTCTGTTCAGCAAGGTCAGCACTTACAGACCCTGTTTATTGAAGGTGAGTGGGCGCTGCCGCAAGATTTGACGGCCCGTGCTGAGCGGCTGTGTAATGGTCACATGGGATACAGCTTGGCGATCAGCCTGAGTGATGCAGCCAGTCCGTTGACGATGCGGGTTGAACTGGATAATCAGGTCGATGATCACCGTGTGCAATTGGTGGTAAGCGCCCCGTTTAATACCGAAACCTCGTGGTCAGATACGCCGTTTGGTGTGGTGGAACGTGCCAATACGCCGGCCCATTTGCATGATTGGCGTGAAGCTGGCTGGAAGGAAGAGCCGAGCCCGATTTACCCGATGTTGCACATGGCGAACCTACACAACGATGAAATGAGCCTCACCGTGCTGGCCAAAGGCGTCAAAGAGTATGAGATGCGCGCGGATAACCAGCTGGCGCTGACGTTATTCCGAGGTGTGGGTTGGTTAGGCAAGCCGGATCTGCAACGCCGTCCGGGTATTGCGTCGGGTCAGCAGTTTAAATACATCCCAACGCCAGATAGCCAACTACGCGGCCCTATTGAAGCCGAGTTTGCGGTGGTGATTGACCGTCAGTTTGATGCGGCGGCGATACAGCGCGCCTGGCAGCAGTATGCGGTGGATGTGTTGCCGTACCAAGCGCAGTCTCTCAATCAATTTACCAACACGCTCAAGTACTTTGTGATGCATCCGTTGACGCACAAGGTCGCCGATCACGCACAAGGGATCACTCTGCAATCCGATGAATTGGTGCTGAGCGCCTTGAAACCGACCATGTCGGGTGACGGTGTGTTGATCCGCGTGTACAACCCGAGTTCGCAGACCGTCGCCTCGGCCGGTGAGTTACATTTGCCGATGGCGTTCCGTGAAATGGTCGAAGTGAATTTATGTGAACACCCTGTCGCCACCCCCGTGGTGTGTTTAGGCACGGTGCCGTTGGTTCACTTCAAACCGAAACAGATCCGCAGTTTTATCGTTCGTTGATCCGTCCCTTTCCACTGTTAGTGATGTTTGCCGGCATTCATTGCCGGCTTTTTTTTATTTGTGCGCTCCCAGAAAATAAAAAGGGAAGCTGATATCAAGTTGGATATCGCTTCCCTTTCGATTTTTATGAGCCGTTTTAGGTATCAGCCTTCGTTATCGGCATGACGGCATGAGTTTTTAGTACGTCTCACGCAGGTGATAAATACGCAAATTCTTCGCTAATTCCTCGGCGGTTACATCGCCTTCATAGCGCACGCGTTTGGTTTGCCCGGTAATAGCCGATGGTAATAACGTGAAGCTGGAGGCATCAAAGCGGCCTTCGCCTTCAAACTCGAGATGGACAAACAGCGCCGGTTTATCGGTGTCGATATCTACCCATAGGCCTTTGTCATCCTCAGTAATCTGCCAGGTGAGGTTAGCGTGCTCTAATTTGGCTTGCTTGAACAAGGCGGGATAGTGGCTGTTTTCAATCACGCATTCTTCACCGCTTTGATCTGTGCATTGCAGGCGAACATGGTAGAAGTACTCACGCGCGTCAGCGACTGAGGCATCTTGTGTCGCAGGTGCCGTCCATACAATGGCGCTGCTGTCTGCGGCAAGCGTCGTTTCAATATCCCACGTGGCCATCACGTCGCCGTCCCAGCAGATCTGCATGACTTGGCCCTGTGTCGGTATGCTGTGGTGTTTATCGTTGACGGCATGCAGGCTGAGTGTGCCGTTATCATCAATGAAGGTCGCCAGTTGTGGAGCAAAGAAGCGTTTGGCATGGTAATGCAGTTGCTTCCAACGGCCGGTATATTCAATGCTCGACCATGAACTGACCGGCCAGCAGTCATTCAACTGCCAGTACAAAATGCCACGACAATGGGCTTTGTGGGCGCGCCAGAATTCACTGGCGGTTTTGATTGCCAGCGCCTGTTGTACTTGGCTCAGGTACAGCATGTTGTCGAAGGTGTTCGGAAAGCGGAAATAACGCGTGAACATCTCGGTGATGATGCTGTTACCTCGGGCGTTTTTCTGATGCTGCTCAAAGGTCGGTGACGTGACGTTCCAGTCTTCTTGCTCGGCATAGGTTTTTACCGTCGGCAACGAAGGCCATGACTGGTAGCCAAATTCCGAGCAGAAGCGGGGTTTCACGGAGTGGTAAGCATCCAGCGATTTGCCCGAGTGCCACACATCCCAGAAGTGCATGTCGCCGCAGTTATCATCGTGCCATGCATCACCAAAATCTAACTCGCCGTTACACGGTGAGCTGGCCCAGAAGCTGCGGGTTGGATCTTCTTGCGCTACCGTTTGTGCCAGCATGCGGTTAAGGCGGTCGTAGTTCACCACGTATTTCTCGCGGTTCGCACGCGATTCCGGGTACCAGTTAATCGCCCCAATCACTTCGTTATCGCCACACCACAACGCCAGTGACGGGTGATCCGCTAAGCGACGTACCTGATCGCGCACTTCTTTTTCCACATCGGCCAAGAAGTCCGGTGTGGATGGATACAGCGCGCAGGCAAACATCAAATCCTGCCAAATCAGGATCCCTAATTCATCACACAGCTCATAGAAAATGTCGTGTTCATACATGCCGCCGCCCCAAATGCGGATCATGTTCATGTTGGCTGCGACCGCATCTTCCAATAAACGGCGGTAGCGTTCCGGCGTATGGCGTGCCGGCAGGGCATCAAGCGGGATCCAGTTCGCGCCTTTGGCGGTAATGGCGCAGTCATTGACCATGAACGTCATGGCGCTGCCAATGTCATCTACCGTGGTATCCAGCGTGAGTTTGCGCAGGCCGATTTGCTTAGTGATGCTTTGCTCGTTGAGTGAGACCGTCAGCGGATACAGCGGTTGTTCGCCATAACCGGCTGGCCACCAACGTTTTGGATCGGTAATCGTGAACGTATGCTGCACCTGATGTGTGCCGGTAAGCGCTGCGGGTACGTCAATCTGGTGTGTTTGCTCATCAAAGCACAAGGACAATGTGGCGGGAGTATCACAGGCGACCACTTGCTCGTAGTCAGTTGTCACTGTGAGTTGGCAGCTGCCGTCATCCAGCCATGTTTGTGTGGTACGTGTCTGTAATAGACGGGTGTGTTGAATCGGCTCTAAAGATAACGAGTCATACACGCCGCTGACTAACAGGCAGATCCCCCAGTCCCAACCTGCGTGACATTGGGTTTTGCGCAGGGTGTTCATGTGGGGGATTTGGTTATTGCCTACCGCCCATGGCACAGGGAACGGCAGTTTATCAGCACGCTTGGCAGCTTCTACATCGTTTCTTGCCAGCGTTATTGTGATGCGGTTTTCGCCCTCTTGAACAAACGGCAGCACATCGGCGCGGTAGCGGCGGAACATGTTGTCACACTGCAGAGCAACCTGATCGTTGAGGGTAATGGTGGCCATGGTGTCGACAAATGCCAGGCAAAGATCCAGCGCATGCATGTCTGCCCAGCGAGGGTCGTAATCGAAGGTGCGTGTCAGTACCCACTCACTCTCGCTGACCCACTGTACATCCTTTTCATTACAGCCAAGATACGGATTGGGTAGGGTGTTGTGCGTGATCAAGGCACTGTGAATATCGCCCGGCAGGGCACACGGGATCGCAATATGAGGATGCTGTGGCGAGGTCAGTTGCCACTCACCGTCCAGTAAGAAAGTAGACACGGAAAACTCCTGTTGTATGTGCCGATATTGAGGCCAGTATAGGGGGCAGTCAGGGCGGCGAGGATAGGATTAACGTAGCAATAACTGGACATATGTACCCTTTTTTTCGTTTTGTGATGTGAGATGACCACGCAAAACAATGAAAATATTTTCAGTATTCATCACGGATTTAGATTGCCTGCGCTATTATGCTGAAATTGTTTTCTTTTTTGTTGGCAATGTCAGGGCGAAGGTCATTAGCATGAACAAAGATATTTCGGTGTTGTTTGAGTACGCACGGATCAAATTTACCAGTACCGACACCAAGGTGGCGGACTACTTTCTGGCACGCAAGCCGGTAAAGAACATTGAAGAGTTAGCCGTAGAGATCGGTGTCTCAACGGCGTCGATTACCCGTTTTTGTAAAAAAGTGGGGTTGAATAACTTTAAAGAGTTTTTGTTCTTGTATCAGCAGCAGTTGGAAGCGGATCAACCGCAGCATGTGGCACAGCAGAGTTCGTTGCATCATGATTATGTGGATGTACTGCAAGCGTTTGATAAGCGATTGGATCCCGAGCAATTAGCGATATTTAGTCGCGCGATCCATGATCATGACATTTTTCATGTGTTTGGCTCCGGCTTCAGCGCGCTGGCGGGGGCTGATTTGAAGTTCCGCTTTACCCGTTTGGGTAAGTTTGTCGAAGTGGTGCAAGACAGCGATTCGATGCAAATGGTCAGTTCGATTTTAGCACCGGGATCATTGGTGATATTGCTGACATTAAAAGGCAATAACGATCGCATGTTACGCTGTGCGCAAGATATGAAAGCTCGTGGTATTTCCGTGTTGTGCGTGACCGCCAATGAAAAGTCCAAATTGCTGCCAGTGGTCGATGCCACCATCTTGACCGCCTCGCTCAATGGCGAAGAATTAACTGGGATGATTTCCGGTCAGATGCCTATTTTGATGGCGATTGATCATATCTATTACCAGTATGTGTCGGATTATCACGACTCCATTCAAAACTGGGTGGCGACCGAGCAGTTGTTCATGACGTGATGACGATGTCTGAGTATTCGTTGCACCGGGTTGTCAGCAGATGAAAAAAAGCCCGCTCGGGCGGGCAAGGTTGGAGCTAGGTTATTATTGTTATGGGATTGGGTTTAACCGAGCAGCATTAATGGCAGCGGTATTCGGTCGGTGTTTTGCCGGTTTTACGTTTGAAGACACGGCAAAAGTAATTCGGGTCGTGGTAGCCACAACGTTGAGCCACTTCTTCCAAGCGGAAGTTGTAGCGTTTCAGCATGAACTTGGCACGTTCAAGGCGTACCCACGCAATGTAGTCGGCAAAGCGCATGTGGCCTTCCTGACGGAACAAGCGTGATAAGTGGTTCGGTGAGATATTAAAGCGCGCCGCCACCGTATTGCGATTAATGTTGCGGTGGAAGTTTTCCTGCACGTAAATGCAGACGCCTTTAAACAAATCTTCGCTGCGTCGGCCCGCATCTTCCTGCGGTTGTTCAATCATGTCTTTGCAGTAACTCAGAAGAGCCAGCAGCAAATATTTATCGGCCGGTTGTTTTTGCTTCTCATGCGCCAGCGTAGACAGCGCTGTCAGGATATGATCAATCGCGCGTCCGGTACGTTGCGGCACACTGTACTTGATGACATCGTCAAAGCCTTCCCCATCAGCCCGTTTGCTGACCAAACTAAATCCTAATTGGCTTTTGCCGAACAGCAGACTGAGCACAGAACATTCCTGGTTCCAGTTGGGTTTATTCCAAGCATTAGCGGGAATGAACAGCGCATCGCCGGCACCGAGGATCACTTCTTGCAGTTGCTGATGCGGCGCTTCAAGCAGGTTTTCGTATTGGCCTTTGAACACCAGTTCAAGACGCGGGAAGTTAACTTGGTAGCTGGCTTCTGGTGGTGGCATATCGTCACCCGCGAACCAGACCCGGTTAAAGACAGACGGGTCTGAAATCATCGTGTTGATGAGATCAGTAAAAGTGTGTTTCATACGGTTAGCCTGTTTATCACCTACCAGCGATGCCAAAATATAGGGTTATCGCCTATGAGCTCGCCCAAGAATCTGGGCACGAATTGTCATACAGAATGCCGGTGGTGGCGATGTGTTAGTCTGTAAAATGTTAACTGGGTATCGTTTTGCCGTACATTGTTTCGCACAGCTGTTTGCCATTGGATGAAAAATCGCCTTGAAAGCGGGCAAGACTTCCAAGGCGAAGCGATAAAGCCTTTGCAAATTAAGTCTTTGCAAATTAAATGCTTGCTAAATGTGCTTCGATTTTATCCATGATTTGCGGGGCTTTCTTTACGGCATCTGCCACCGCGATACGGACAATTTTCTTGCCGTTAAAACGCTCTTCTTGCTGAATCGCGATATCTTTGGTCAAGACGATGATGTCCGCGTCAGCTACTTCAGACATCAGGATTTCATTTTCGATACCGATAGAGCCCTGTGTTTCAATTTTGACTTCCCACCCTTTGGCTTTGGCGGCCATTTCCAATGCTTCTGCTGCCATGTAAGTGTGAGCAACGCCCGATGGACAAGACGTAACGCCAAGTAGTTTCATAATTATTCTCCAGAGTATTGCTTAGTTAAAATCAAGTTCCAGGCTGTCATCCTCTTCTGAGGCAACCGTGTCTTGACGTTGGTGTAGCGGTTTTTTCAATGCATTGACCATTAAGGCGGTCGTCAATGCTCCCGCCGCGATACCGACGATATAGAAGAGACGTCCATCCACCACTGGCAACACAATCAGGCCACCCCATGGGGCATGGTTAAGGACGTTGAACATAAAGCCCACCACGTTGCCGACCATACCGCCAACAACAATAGAAGGGATAACACGAACAGGATCGGCGGCAGCAAACGGGATCGCGCCTTCGGTGATTCCTATACAACCCATGATGCCCGCTGCTTTACCGGCTTCACGCTCTTCAGGGGTGTAACGTTTCGGTGAGAGCAACGTAGCCAGGAACATGCCCAGTGGCGGTACACAGATGGCAATGCCGACGCCACCCATCAGCCAAGGCTGGGTACCGACTTGTGTTTGGGCAAACAAGGTCGCCACTTTGTTGATAGGGCCACCCATATCAAATGCGGTCATGCCGCCGAGGATCACACCCAGTACGGCTTTTGACGCCCCCGCCATGCCTTGCAGGCCATTATTCATGGCTTCCATCGCGGCAGCGATAGGTGCACCGATCACCCAGATCACCAGTGCAGAAACAATGAACGTACCGCCAATCGGTAAAATGAAGTAAGTCGAAATGGCTTTGAGCTTGTTAGACAGCGGAATACGTTTAAGTTGAAGTACGACATAACCGGCGATGAAGCCGACAATAATGGCCCCCAGGAAACCGGCTTGAACCTGATTTGCCAGATAAGCGCCGATCATGCCCGGTGCTAAAGCAGGACGGTCAGCGATGGAGTAAGCAATGTAGCCCCCCAGTACAGGGACAAATAATGTAAAGCCCGCGATACCCATGTCCCATAACCCTTCGAGGAACACGCCTTCCGGCACCGCACCTTTACCGCCAAGCATGACAGAAAGGGCAAGCAATACACCACCGGCGACGACGAACGGAAGCATGTGGCTGGTACCGGTGAGCAGGTGCCGTTTGAGGACCGACAATTGGCTTTTCATCTTTGTTCACTCCATCTTGTTAGGGTTTATTTTTTTAGTTGGCTGTAATCACAACCTTATTGGTCAGAGCGGGAGATGACGGGCGAGGGATATCATCTCGGCTGTAATTATGGAACGGGGATATGCGCCAAACTATTGGATAAATAAGGCATTAGCTGGACTTTTGTATCGTCGGAAATGAGTTGTGATTAACCTCTCAGGCGGGGAGTGAGCGGGATCACGCTATGGCGGGGTATTCAGTCGTAAAAAGGCGAGTGTATTAAAAATCCAGTGACTCGATGGAAGTCCAGCCAAAAGCGGATGGCCGTGCCTTCATGCGGATGAGGTGACGAAGACGTGATGCTTTTTTTTCGGCTGAATATCAATTATTTCCGATGATTTGATGTTGAAAACAGCAATGGAAGATAGGTGTGATTGATTTGTGAGCGGTTGATTCGTCATGGGGTTTACAAGTTTTCGATGAGCCATTATTATTCGCCGCACTTACGGAGAGATGGCT